>CAJYXO010000123.1 GCA_913778765.1 uncultured Massilia sp.
CAACCGCGCGCTGTTCGACCAGATCCAGGCCGTGAATGCTCAGGCCGAGGCCGAGGCGAGGGTGGCCGAAGCGCGCGCAGCGGCGGTGCAAGCCACGAAGGACATGGCCAGCACCCTGTTCGCGGGCGTCAACGATGCTTTTGGCGCGCTTCAGAAGGTGGTCGACCGCGAAAAATCGGCGATCCAGGCCAGCATTTCGGCGCAGACCGCCGCGATGCAGAACCTGCAATCGCTGTCGCAGGCCCTGCACGGTGCGCTCGACAGCTACTCGACGCCGGCCGACGTGCTGGCCGACCGGGCCAGTGCCCAGGCGGAGATCCGCGCGAATCTGGCGATCACGAAGGCCGGCGGCACGCTGTCGGCAGTGCAGATCGATTCGATGAAGCAGGCGCTGAGCGTGGTCACCAAGGACGCGAGCGATCAGTACGGGTCGTATCTGGACTACGCGCGCGACATGGCCAGGACGAAGAGCGAGATCGCGCAGCTGGCCGGCATTACCGACGATTCACTGTCGGTTGAGCAGCGCTCGCTGACCGCGCTGCAGGACCAGCTCGGGCGCCTCGACGCGATCGTGGCCAACGGCCAGCAGCAGATCGCGGAATTGACCGGCCAGTCGGTGGCGACGCTGTCGCTGGCTCAGGCGATCGCCGCGATGCAGTCGGCCATCGGTGCGACGAAGACAAACCCAGTTGCGTCCGGCACTTCGATCATCGCCGGGTTTTACCAAGATCTGCTCGGCCGCGCGCCCGACCAGGCCGGCCTGCAGTACTGGCAGGACGTGCTCGCGAAGGGCAACTCGCTGGATGCGATCCGTTCCGGCTTCATGGAGTCGGACGAGTACAAGGCGCACCAGCGGCTGCTCGGGATCCCCGGCTTCGACGCCGGCGGCGACCACGTTGGCGGGCTGCGCTGGGTCGGAGAGACGGCGCCGGAACTCGAGGCAACCGGCCCGGCGCGGATTCACACCGCGCGGTCGCTGATGGATGCGCTGCGCAGCCCATCGGCAAACACCGATGAGCTCGCGGCCGCCGTCGACCGCCTGAACGCCACGGCCGAGCGGCAGGAGGCGGCCATCAAGCGACAGGCTGCCGCCCTGGACCAGACCCAGCGCAATACCAGGCGCCTGGCAGACACGATCGACGTCCTCACGGAGGGAGGTAAAGCAATGCGGACGAAGGAGACGACGACCCCATGAGCGAATCAGACTTTTACCTGGTGCGCCCGATTCAACTCACCGACGCCAAACTGGTGAGCAGCAGCGTGCCAGAGGCGACGGTGAGCGAGTACAACGCCGCAGCGACGTACGCGGCAGGGGTCAGCCGCGGCGTCACTTCAGGCACTGCCCAGGACGTTTATCAGTCCCTGCAGGACGGGAATATTGGGCATTCGCCGGCAACCTCGCCAACCTGGTGGAAGCTGCTCGGCCGCGTGTACGTGGCATACGCCAGCGGTGTGACGTATGCGAAGGATGACATCGTCACGGACCAGCAAAACCATCTGCTATACCAGTCGCTCATCGGGGGGAATACCGGCAGGGCATTGTCAGACGAACTTTCGTGGTTTCGACTGGGCGCTACGAACCGCTACAAGATGTTCGACAAAGCGGTGAACAGCCAGACCGTGGGGCCCGATATGGTTGGTGTCACGGTTGCGCCCGGGGAGGTCGTCAACACGCTGACCTTGCTGAACTTGTCCGGCTCGTCGGTGACGGTGCAGCAGTCCGACAGCGGCTATTCGCGCACGAAGTCGCTGGTGTCCCATGACGTGCTCAGCTGGTATGACTTCTGGTACCAGGAGCCGCTCTGGGCCGGCGACGCGGTCTTCGATGATATCCCACCGTATATCTCGTCGACGCTGACCGTTTCGGTCAACAGCCCAGGCAATCAAGCAGGCTTCGGCGGCTGGTTCCTCGGCAAGGCGAAATTCATCGGGACAACGAAATCGGGCCTTAAAGCCGGAATCCTCAGCTATTCGGGGTCCGAAACGGACAAATTCGGCAACACCAACCTGGTGCCGCGCGAGAACGCTAAGCGGATGAATTTCGAGGTGAAGATTCCCAAGGGCTACGAGGACGAGGTCTACCGCTTCCTGAAGAGGGCGGACAACGTCGAAATGGTTGCGATCGCATCGACGAAATGGGCGATGACGCTTTCGTACGGCTACTTGGGCCAGTGGGAAATTCCACTTTCGGAAGACGAAGACGAACTCATGCCGGTCGAATGGCGAGGACTTATTTAAAAGGAAACTCATGGCAATTGATGAACTCCCGGCCGCTCCGGACCCGGCCACCGATCAGCCGCAGGTGTTCAACCAGAAGGCGGCGGCGATGGTGCTAGCGCTGAAAGCGATGATCCCTCAACTTAACGCTGCGCTTGGCCAGTTTAACGCATCGCTCGCTGGCGGAGCGTATGCGCTGGCGTATCTGTTCGACGCGACGACGGCTGATGCTGACCCTGGACCCGGAAGGTTGCGCCTATCGAGTGCAACGCAGAATGCTGCAACTGTCCTCCGCCTGGATGTGAGTGCTGGTGGTGTTGACGTCAGCGGTATCCTCGATGCATTCGACGCATCGACGAGCACGGTGAAAGGCTCAGTCCGTCTGGTCAAGGTTGGCGATCCCTCGAAATGGCTGACCTTCGATGTCACGGCGAGGGCGGCGCCAGCCGGCTACCGCAATTTTAGTGTGGCGAACACGGGCGGCAGCGCGGCGTCTCCATTCGTTGCCGGGGACGGAGTGCTGGTTTTCTTCCAGCGTAACGGAGATAAAGGTCAGGCTGGCGACATGATCGCGCCGATGCTTCACGTGCGCGAGGAGTACGCGGCGGGGACATCTGCTCCGAGCATCGTAAACAACCAAGTTCGTAATTTAAATGCGACATACGCTAACACTATTGCGGGCGCTTCGGTCAGCGCTGGTGTCATTACGCTTCCGCCAGGGACGTATGACTTCGACGGTGGGGCCAGCATTGCCAGCAGCGTTAGCCACCGCGTTTATCTGTGGAATGGCACCGATAGCAATTTCCAGATGATTGGTTCCACCTTAAACCAGGCCGGGTGGTCAAGTGTCAAAGGCCGCGTCAGCTGGTCGACTGGCAATAAGCAGTTTTCCCTTAAACACGTTGTAACTACGTCAGCAACTGGCGGATCCGCTATCAACGGCGGCACGGTTGAGCCTTACGCGGAAATGATTTTTAGAAAGGTGGGATGATGGGAAACGTTCGTTATGTAACGTACACGCCCGATGGCGGTCTCGATGGGTGCTATCTACAGGTTCCGCAAGAGGAACATATTGGCCGCATGATTGTCATCGATGAAAGCTTAGTTGGCAGTTGGGGCAACTACCGCGCCAATGAAGCCAGAGACGGTGTTGAGTTGGCGCTCCCGCCAACTCAGGCAGAGCCGATGCCAGTCGTTCCTCTCAAAGTCACTCGCCGCCAGGCGCGCCAGGCTCTCTTGCTCGCCGGCCTGCTGGACGATGTGCCGATCGCGATTGCACAACTGGACGACGGAACGCCGGAGGGGATGAAAAAGGTACGCATGGCGCAGATCGAATGGGAAGACTCGCTAGAGTTCGAGCGCGCGCGCCCGCTGGTGATCGAAATCGCCGCAGCTATTGGGCTTAATGCCGAGGACCTCGACCAGCTGTTCATCTCGGCAGCGGCGCTGTGATGCTGCGCGCCGCCTTCTACAAGGGCACGCACTCCGGCCTGCCGGGTGTCTACAACCGCCTGGTGCGCTGGTGGACGCACAGCCCTTATTCGCACGTCGAGCTGGTGTTCCCGTGGGGCGTGGCCGCATCCTCTTCCTACATGGACGGCGGCGTTCGCTTCAAATGCATCGACTTCGACCCGGCTCTCTGGGACTTTGTCGATCTGCCGGCCGATCTGGCCAGCGCCGCAGAAGACTGGTTCAACGTCCACTATGACGAGCCGTACGACCTGCTGGGCAACCTGCACTTCATAGTTTCCGCCGTCGGCGACGACAAGCGCAAATGGTTCTGCAGCGAGGCCTGCGCAGCGGCGCTGGGCATGCCGAACCCTGAACGCTTTGACCCTGGCACGCTTCACGCGGCCCTCAGCTTTCTCATCCAACCCGCTTCGGCGGGTTTTCTTTTATCCGCATCGCCCCAACCATGAAGGCGCAAAACATGAGTGAACCAATTTCCGGCACCGCTGCCGGCGTAGCAGGCTGGAAGATCATCGGCGGCCTGGCCGGCATGGGCGCGATCGGCGCCGGACTCGCTGCCTTCGTCGTCATGAGCCTGACGAAACCCAAGACGGATCAGGAGTGGCGGGTCGCCCTGGTGTGCACGCTGGTCGGCTCGATCGGCGGCGGCGCCGCACTGGTGCGCTACCTCGGCATCCAGAAGTGGGCCGAAGATCCGTTCGGCATGGTGGCTATGCTCGCTGTCGTGTTCACCTGCGGCCTGCCGGCCTGGGCGCTCGTCCGTGCGCTGTTCATCTTCCTCGACAAGCGCAAGGATGTCGGCCTTGACGAGATCGTCCGCGATGCGAAGGAGATTCTGTGAGCCCGAACCGCCGCGCCTTCCTGCAGATGATCGGCGTGAGCGAGCTGACCGCGAAGCTGCTCGCCCGCTCCGACGACGGCTACAACGTGCTGGTCGGCAGTACGCCGGACCACCCGTTTCTGTTCGCCAGCTACGCTGACCACCCCCGGCAACTGATCTACCTGCCGAAGCTGGGCATCAAGTCGTCGGCCGCCGGCCGCTACCAGATCAAGCGGGACATTTTCGACGCCTACAAGGTTCAACTCAAGCTGAAGGACTTCTCGCCCGCTAGCCAGGACGCGATCGCCATACAGCTGATCCGCGAGTGCAAGGCGCTGGATGACATCGAGGCCGGTCGCCTAGCCACGGCGATCAACAAGTGCCGCTCGCGCTGGGCGTCGCTGCCGGGCGCCGGCTACGGCCAGCACGAGAACGACTTCGACACGCTGGCCCTGGCCTACCGTCGCTCTGGCGGGGTGCTGGTGTGAGCCCGCTGGAGCGCCTGCTGGGCGTCGTGCTGCTGCTGGCCGTGCTGGCGTCCGGCGGCTGGCTGGGCCTGACCCACTACGGTGACGTGCAGTTCGAGGCCGGGCGCCAAGATGCAATCGCCGAGCGGGCCGCTGCTGATGCAGAGGCCACACGAAAGCGCAACGAAGCGAACGCGGCCCTGGCAGTACGCCAGGCCGTCAGCAACGCAACCATCACGGAGAAAAAGCATGAAGAACTTCAGCCTGTTCGCGAGCGCATTGTTACTCAGCGCGTGTACGTCGGCGCCGCGGTATGTGGTGACGGACCTTCCGCCGCCGCCCAGGCCGAAAGCGCCGCCGGCGGCATTGGCGCCAATTCACCCGGCCGGCTGGTTCGAGAAGACGTTGAGCGAGATCTTGTCGCGCTGAAGCTGGCCGTCGAGGAAGACTTGGCCACAGGCCGCGCCTGCCAGGCGACCCTGCGCGAGAATGGTATGGTGCCGTGATGGAGCTCCACGTCATCATGCCGCGCGGAGCGGTGCTGGTGGCTCTGGTGGTGGACGGCAAGCTGGTGCTGCCACCGGACCCGCCGCCCGGCGCCGCGCCGGATCAGCCAGCACCCGGCAAATGAGCGCGAAGTCGGCGCCGCGCCTTTCCAGAAACTTGGCAGCGATGCGCACGTCCACACGTTCAGCCAGGGCGACGGCGATTTCGACGTCGGACGAAAGGCGATAGTTTGAGCGATCGGCAGGCATCGGCCGATCGTATCCGACCTGGTCGGTTTAACTGTGATTTTGCTCAAGTGTCAAAGTGGCATTTGTTATACTGTATAAAAACACAGTATTTCAGGAGCTCAACATGAATACGGCGCCAGCGCTCGAAGCCCTGCATCCATCCTTATGGCGAGCTTCACAGCTGGCGCGCGGCCGCACGCGTTGCGTCGATACCGGGCATCCAGCGTTATCGAACCAGCTCCCGGGCGGCGGCTGGCCAGTGGGAACGTTGGTCGACCTGCTCGTGCAGCAGCCTGGGGTCGGCGAGCTGAGGCTGTTGGCGCCAGCACTGAAGGAAGTGGCCTGCCGGAACGTGGTAATGCTGACGCCGCCACATGTGCCGCAGGCGCTTTCGTTGGCTGCCTTGGGTATTCCTCCCTCATCGGCGATCTGGTTGCGCGCCGAGCGAACCGCAGACGCGCTGTGGGCTGCCGAGCAAGTGCTTCGCTCGGGAAGCTGCGGTGCTTTGCTCTTCTGGCCAGGCCTGACATCGGCCAGCAGCGCGCGCCAGCAGCCAGTCCGCGCCGACAGCCTTCGCCGCCTCCATCTGGCCGCCCAACAGGGCGAAACCCTTTTTTTCAACATGCGACCGCTCGGGTCTGAGACAGACGCCTCGCCGGCGCCGCTGCGCTTGAGCGTGCGCCCGGCACCGGGCGGGATCAACGTCGGGTTCGTGAAACGGCAGGGGCCGCAGCGAGACGAGCCGCTGTTTTTGCCGATGTCGATCGGCCCGGCTCACATTATCAGGCCTCGGCATCATCCAATTCCGGAGCAGGCGACTGCATTGCGGAGTACCGTCGAGGCAACGGCCATTCACCAGTAATGAGGGGCAGCGGAGCCGTCCTGAAAGGCGACGAAGGAAATAAAAAAGCCACCGCAAGGGTGGCTTTCTAACTTCGGCTCGTTGGAAAATCCAAAAATCCGTTGGAAATTTCACTATCCGAAAAATACAGATTCGCGTAACTCGTTGAATCTGAAAGAATTCTTGGGGTGGCTGATGGGACTCGAACCCACGACAACAGGAATCACAATCCAGTATTCCTAGACCTCATTCACATTGCTAAGGTTCGAGAATACTCCATAAATAGCTTGTCACATTTAAGGTTGCTACGGAAGTCCGCATTTTCAACGGGGCAACTATATCTAGCTCTCAAGTCATTTTTAATTATGTTCAAATCGCTATCGGATGATCCGAACGCCGTCGCTATTATGCGTCTATCGTAGGCGGGATATCCACTTGGCACCGTCGGAAAGAGTAACTTTACGTTCAATGGGTGAAAGGCGAATCCCAGAAAAACTAGATTTCTGCATTGGGAGGCAAGATCTCTAATTTGTTTAATTGTTTCCGAGTCGTCGTCAACAGTCTCAGTAAATGTACGGATCTGTTGTGACACCTTCACTATCCTGCTGGGATCGAGTTCTTCACCAAAGTCAACGGTCTGGGTTGCGGATAGATGAGTTAAGTCACCTACCTGCCCATATGGGTGATAAATATCTAGGCTATCCAGAATTTCTGCCGCCTGCCCATTAGTTATTCTGTAGTAAGTTTTGATTGCATGAAAAAGGAAATGTTCAAAACAGCGATCATAGTTGAAAGAAATTATTCCAATGTTTTTTAAACGGCCGGCTAAGTCATGCAAAGTGCAGTTTGTAGTAAGTATTCGGAAAAATAGAGTGTGCCAAGCCCCGATGTTTTTTTGGAAATCAACAGTATTGTAAGTATTCCTATTATCAACATAAATAGTGCTATTTCGCTCAGCTTTTAAGATGCATCTTGTAATTGCCGCTTTTGCGCAGAAGGCGACATCCTTGTCATCTTTATGCACATCGACAAAATTATCGATTGAAGGAGCAAGCGGCATTGCTGAAGAAATTAGTCTTGATGCCGAATACCAATCAGGATGGGCTTGCTCTGAGCTAACTAGTGCTCGCCGAAGTATAAGGTCGCCACCGGTAACGTTGAATCCATCGCTATCGTAATTTAACGCGTCTTTGATATGACCAGTAAGTTCTGCTCCCATTGGTAACTTGAGATCAACGCTCGCACCAGCGCCAAGAACGAACACGAATTGTTTCATAATGAATTTCCTTCAGAATTGACCACCTGATGCTTTTCAAATAGATGTAACACTGATGGGCTTTGGCAATGCATTGCAAAATTCTGCCCATATCTGCATCAGCACCTTGCGCTTTTCGATTAGGTCGCCGCGGCGGTATGCGGCCTCGACCTTGTCCGGCAGGCTGTGCGCCAGCGCGTGTTCGCATATCTCGCGAGCGAACGAATTCCCGACTGACTCTGCGCACCAATCTCGGAACGTCGACCGGAAACCATGTACAGTGATATCGCCGCGTCCCATTCGCTCGAGAAGCTTGTTCATGCTCTTATTTGATAGGCCAGCCCCTTTTTTCATACCTGGAAATATCAAATCTTCCATTCGCGGCATTGCTTCAAGCAATGCCATAGCCGATGTCGAAAGCGGCACTCGGTGTTCGCGCCCGGCCTTCATTCGCGCAGCAGGCACCGTCCATACAGCGGTATCCATATCAACCTCATCCCAACGTGCTCCCCGGGTCTCGCCTGACCTCGCGGCCGTCAGAATGCCGAACTCCAACGCGCGAGCCGCGACGCCGCCGCACTTGCGCAGCGCCGCCATGAACTCTCCGACTTCCTGCCATGGTAGGGCAGGATAGTGCTTCACGCGCGCGATGCGCCCCGGGTCGGCAAGCAAGTGGTCAAGGTGACCGCGCCAGCGCGCGGGATTGTCGCCTGATCGATAGTGACTGACCGCTGCCCAATCTAAAATGCTTTCAATGCGGCCGCGCAGCTTACTGGCGGTTTCCGTTTTCGTCTCCCAGATCGGCTGAAGCAGCTTCACGATCAGCGCAGTGTCGACGGCCGCCACCGGTAGGTCGCCGATGATCGGACTGGCGTAATTCCTAATCGACCCCTCCCAATGTCTCGCATGCTGCGGCGTCTTCCAGCTGCTGCGGTGCGCCGCGATATATTGCTCGGCGCAATGGTCGAACGTGACCGCCTTCGATCGCTCGAGCGCCATCTCCACCTTCACCTTATTCCGCGCGTCGAGCGGATCCACACCTTCCAGCAGGCCGGCCCGGCAGGACCTGGCCTTCTCGCGCGCCTGGGCGAGCGTGATAGTATGAAGTGGGCCGAGGCCCATTTCGCGGGATCTCTTGTTGAGGGTGTAGCGGAATATCCAGCTCTTCGTTCCGGCTTTCGATACCTGAAGGTACAGGCCGCCGCCGTCGCCGTAATAGCCTGGCTCCTTGGCTCTGCCGACGGCCAGCGCGCTCAGTTTTTCGATCGTTCTCGCCAAATCCTACCCCCATTCCAACCCACAAGAAGATATCAGATTGTACCGGATTATGGCGGACTCATCCGGACATTCTCAGGCTAATAGTGCTATAAAAATCAATGAGATACGGATTTGTGCGGACGCAGACGAACAGCCGGTCACAGGATGTCCTCGCCTTTTCCTTTCTTAGTCCCCTCAATCCCTCACGAACACCGTCCGGCTGAACCGGATGCTGCTGTCTGCGATCGCCTTCCTGCGAAAGTAGTCATCCCATGCCGCCGGCGCCGTCGTATGCTTGCCCGTGACCGGGTCGAGGGCCTGCAGGTAATCGCCGAACTTGAAGTAGATGTTGCGGCGCTCGCCCGCGATGCGCGTCGGGCCGGCCTGCATGGCGCCGTTCGCCGCGGTGTCCGCGCGCACGGTCGCAATGCCCCGGTCGAAGCGGATCGCGAGCGCGAAGCTTTCGCCGGAGCGGACCGTGCCGAGCGCGGTGGTGCGCTCCGCGCCGGCGGCTTCCCGGATCTTCGCGACGATGTCGAACACGCCGTTGCCGGCCTTGCCGTCGAGGAGGCCGGCGCCCGCGCTGTCCTGCACGTAGACCTTGAGGATGGTGTCGACGCCTTCGACGTGGTATTGGGCGACGATGGTCTTCGCGCCATCCGGCAGCGCCGGCGTCACGACGGCCGAAAAGCGCTCGCGGGTCTGCTCGACCGAACGCCGCTGCGGGCCGGCGATCTTCAGCTCGTTGCGGTAGCCGTGGCCGTTGGCGGTCGCCACCTTCGAGGCCAGCGCGCTGAAGACGAGCGTGCCGTCGAAGGGCGCGGCGAAGGGCGGATTCCCTTCCAGCGCGAACAGGCCGTCGAAGGTTTCCCTGGGCGTGACGAGGGTGCAGGCAGCCAGCAGGCCGGCGCATGCGACCGGCAGCAGGCGCCGAAGGCGCGGCAGGGCGATGTCCATCGGGCCTATCGCAAGGGCAGGATCAGGGCGCTCAATTCGCCCGGGTAGCGCCGCAGCAGCCAGCGCGCCTTGTCGCGGAACACCGGGTCGTCCCGGTAGGCGCGCGCCGCGGTCAGCATGTTGCGGATCGCGTGCCGGTTGACGCCGTCCGGCGAGCCTTCTTTCGCATCGATTTCCTTGTATGGCCATGCCTCGCCGTCGACGTAGCGCGCGACGAAGCGGTAGCCCTGCTCGATGGTATGGGCGTCTTCGTTGTGCTGCCACAGGTTCACGCCCAGCAGTTCGCCATAGCGGCCCAGGTTGCCGAAGGCTTCGAGCGCGAAATTCACATAGCCGGACGGGCGGGTGCGCTCCAGTTCCGCGATCAGCTTTCCTTCGCGGTCGATCTGGCCGGGAATGCGCCGGATCCTGGCGATGTCCAGCTCGCGCCGGGCGACGTCGAGCTGCCCGGTGTACAGGGCATACGCGACCACCTGCGCCGAATACCAGGTCCCGTGGTTGTTGTGCGCATTGCCTTCCTCGAAGCCGTTGCGGCTGTTGAGCAGCCAGTCCAGGTAGGCGCGGTACCAGCTGCGCACCTGCGCGTTCTCGGCGTCGGTCAGGGCGCCGGTCGGCTGGATCAGGGCCAGGCTGTCCATCACGTCGATCAGGTTGCGGCTGGTGATGATGCCGATGCCGCGGCCGTCGACGCGGCCGGGAATCGCCTGGCCGTACTCGAGGTTCGGGTTCATGCGCGTGGACGGCGCCAGGAACCAGGCGCGCGCCAGCTCGCCGGCCTTGTCGGCGTATCTGCGCTCGCCGGTGAAGTACCAGGCCAGCGCCAGACTGGTGACGTCGCGCGAGAACCTGCCGATCCGCGCGGCGTCGGTGGCGTCGGTCGAGGAGGCCGGATTGTGCAGGCCGTCCTTGCGGATGTAGGGCAGGCCGTCCTTCTTCGACGGATCCGGCCACCAGTAGGGGCCGAAGCTGAAGAAGTCGTGCCTGTCGCCGCTGGCCGGGGCCAGGCTCTTGTCGACCACGCCGTAGCGCTTGTGCCCGAGCGCGTCCCCGGCCTGTTTCAGCAAGCTGTCGTAGGAGGGCAGGTAGAGCGGATCGCGCGCGGCGACGCGCTGCTTCGCCAGCGCCAGTTCGGCCGGGTCATAGGTGTAGAACTGCGAGGGCGCGGCGGCTTGCACCGGCCCGTACAGCCCTGCGGCCAGGCCGGCCGCCAGGCAGCAGCGCAGCGCCGCCGCGCGGATGCGTGAAGCGATCATGGCCCGGCTCCTCAGAAGGTATAGGTGGCGCGGGCCACGAAGGTGCGGCCGAGCGGACTGCCTTCGCCGCTGGCATAGCCTTCGTTGCGGTAGTTGGCGGCCGGCGGATCGCGGTCGAACACGTTGTTCACGCCGCCCATGATCTTCCAGTGGCGGTAGCCGGCATAGCTCAGCGACCAGTTGAACACCGTGTACGGATCGATCACGTGGTAGAACTGGGTGCCGCTGTTGCGGTCCTCGAAGCTCTGCTTGTACTGCTCGTTCAGGGTCGAGGTCCAGGTGCCGCCGGGGCTCACCCACTTGATCGAGGCGCCGTACTTCCAGCGGAAGTTCTGCACGTTGGCGTCCAGCGGGCCGAACTTGTTGATGCTGGAGATCCACTCGCCGTCGCGCTCCACCTGGGTCTCGTAGCGGTGGATGTAGGTGCCGTCCAACTGGACGCCGAACTTGCCGTAGCTGGTCTTCGGGAAGGTGTAGGTGGTGGTGATGTCGATGCCATCGGTGCGCAGGCCGCCCAGGTTGGTCTGGCGGTCGTCGATGTACAGCAGGTTCTGGTTGGCGTCGCGGATGAACAGGTTGGCGTAGGCCGGATCCGTGAAGAAGGACGGCTGGGCGATCTGGCCGATCATGTCGCGCAGCTTGACGTTGAAGTAGTCGAGCGAGACCAGCAGCGAACGGGTCGGCGTGAGCACGACGCCGAGGTTGAAGGTGGTCGAGCGTTCCGGGCCGACGTTCGGATTCGCGCCGGTGTTGATCGGCTGGCGCGCGGCGCAGACCACGGCGGGGTCGTAGCCGGGCAGCGCGGTGCCGTTGGTATTGCCGCCGGGACGGCCGCCCGGGCACAGCACCGGGTCGTTGTAGCTCTGGCTGGTGATGCCGGTGCGGCCGTCGACCGCGCCGAAGTAGCGCTGGCTGAGCGTCGGCGCGCGGAAGCCGGTGCCGACCGCACCGCGCAGCATCCAGGGCTTGCCCGGCTTGTAGCGGAAGCTGATCTTCGGATTCGTGGTGGAGCCGAAATCGCTGTAGTGGTCGGTGCGCACGGCGAAGTCGACGTCGAGCGCCTTGGTGATCGGCATGTCGAGTTCGACGTAGGCGGCCGTCACGTTGCGCGAGGCGTGTTCGTTGGCCGCGGCGGTGTTGCCGGTCTGGCCGCCCGACAGCGCCACGGTCTCGGGAATCGAGTGATAGGTGAAGTCGTGCCAGGCGCTCGCGCCGACCGCCAGCGCCATCGCGCCGCCCGGCAGGGACATCAGCTCGCGGTTGACGGTCAGGTCGAGGCCGTTCAGGCGGGTCACGCCGGCATCGGCGGTCTGGCCGTTGGTCGAGATGCTTTCCAGGTAAGCCTTGCCGGTCGGGTCCTGCAGGCCGAAGGGATTCAGCGTGCCGTCGGCGACGCCGGACAAGAGGTCGTAGCTGTTGACGAAGCCCGAGCGGAAGCTCACGTGCGAGCTGTACAGCGCGCTCCACAGGCTGGCGCGGTAGTCCCAGGCGCCGATGCGGCCTTCGTCCTCGACGGTCATGCGGGCGGTCTTGGTGTTGTAGTTCAGGACCGTCGGGCCGAGGTCGCCGATCAGCGACCAAGCCAGCGTCAGCGTCTGGTTGGTGATGCCCGGCATGCCCGGGGTGATGCCCTTGCCGGGGTAGTACTTGCTGGCCGGGGTGATGGTCAGCGCCGGAAAGCCCGCGATCGAGGCATTGATGCCGAAGGTCGGGTTCTTCACCGGGCGGTTGTAGATGTCCGAGTACAGCAGCGATACCGACAGCTTGTGGTCGGGCGCGAGCATCACGCTGCCCTTGCTGAAGAAGGACGCCTGCTGGTGTTCCTTGGTCAGCGTCAGGCTGTTGGCGTTGGAGGTGGCGGAACAGGTATCGCTGGTGCCGGGGACGGTGTAGGGCGCCACGCAGCCGGTCGCGTAGTAGGGATTGCCGGCGTTCTTGCTCGAGCCGTTCACCAGGGTGACGTTGGCCGGCACGGCGTTCGTGCCCTTGGTCAGCTTGGGCGGCGCGAAGCCGGCGCTGATCCGGTTCTCGTTCGACGTGATGTTCGGGCGCGCCGACTGGGCCAGTTCGTTCTGGTGATTCAGGTCGCCGGTCACGTAGATGTTCCAGCCGTCGGTGCCCAGGTTGCCCTTGCCGAAGATGAAGTTGAAGCCGGTGGACTGGCCGCCGCCGGCCCGCTGCGGTGTGGCGCCCTTGGCGGTGATCGACCCGCCCTGGTAGGACTTCCTGGTGACGAAGTTGATCACGCCGCCGATCGCGTCGCTGCCGTACACCGAGGACGCGCCGTCGCGCAGCACCTCGGTGCGGTCCAGCGCGCTGACCGGGATGTTGTTCGGATCGATCGAGTTGTCGGAGAGCCGTTTGCCATCCAGCAGGACCAGGGTGCGCGAGCCGCCGATGCCGCGCATGTTGGCGCTGTTGCCGTTGCCCGAGGTGGTGTTCAGGGTGTAGTCCGACGCCGTCGACATCGACATCAGGATGTCTTCGACGGTCAGCATGCCTTGTGCGATCCAGTCCTCGGCCTTGACCACCGTGACCGGCAGCGCCTGGTCCGCGGACGACCGCTTGATGCTCGAGCCGGTGACTTCCACTTTCTGCATCGATGCATCCGGCGCGGCGGTCTGTGCGCCCGCATGCATGCTGGCCAGCGCCAGGGCCACCGCGGCCGGCAGGGTCTTCAGCAGCCGGGGTGCGTGTCGTTCGATGTTCTCGTCCAAAGCTTGTCTCCTCGTGTTGTATTCGATGTTTTCAGGTTGGGTTGCCGCCGCGGCTCAGTCCCACAGCACCGGCTGGCGGATGAAGAAGTTGCGCACCACTTCGTCCACCGACGAATCGGCCGGCAGGCTGCGCCACAGGGCAAGATAGTCGGGACGATGCAGCGCGCGGCCCGCGAACAGCAGGCTGCTCTGGCGCATCGGCCACTCGCCGTCATGCATGACGTCCGGCGGCAGCGGCCAGCGCGACTTGTCGCGGATGTAAGGCGCCATCCATGCCATCGCCAGGGCGATGCCGCGGCCGTCCGGCGTGGTGTAGCTCCACAGGTCGTCGTCCGGGGTGGACAGGATGCGGCACAGCGCGGCCAGCGCCTCCAGGTCGAACAGCGCGTAGCCGTAGGGCTTGGTGCGCCTGAGTTCGAGCGGCAGGCTGCCGTCGGCCGCCAGTTGCGTCGGCAGCAGCACCGTCTTGTAGCGCTCGCGCGCATAGGCCAGCAGCGCCCGGTCGCCGGTCAGATGGGCGAATGCCGCCACCTGCAGCAGCCAGCAGCTGCCGTGGTTGTTCTTCGCATCGCGCTCCTGCTGGCCGTTGCTGCTTTGGGTCAGCCAGCGCAGGTAGCCGGAAAACCAGGCCATGACGGCGGCGCGCTCCGGCGCCGGCAGCGCGCCGCTGGCGTCCAGCACTTCGATCGCGCGCGCCACCTCGACCAGGTGGACGGTGTCGATGATGCCGATGCCGCGTCCCTTGGTGCGGCCATGGATCGCCTGCGCGTACTCGAGGTGGGGATTGAGGCGCTTGCCCGGGTCGATGAACCAGGCGCGCAGGTGGGCGAGGGCGTGGGCGGCGTAGCGCCTGTCGCCGGTGAGCTTCCAGGCCGCCGCCAGTTCCGGCATCTGGACTGCGAAGCGCAGCAGGGCGCGCCGGTGCGCGACGAAGTTGTCCGGGTTGCTCAAGCCGTCGCGCTGGACGTAGGGGCCGCCGGGATGGGCCGGATCCGGCCACCAGTAATCGCCTTCCGAATAAAAATCGTGGAGGCCCCCGCTGCTGCGCGGCGCGGGAAAGGCGGTGATCGTCTGCGGCGCCTGGTCCAGGTCGGCCTGTGCGGCGCGCAGGACGCGGGCACGGTCGATGTGCGCGACGTCGAGCGCGGCATCGCCGCCCGGCTGGGCGCCGGCCGCCAGGGATGCGGTGAGCAGCAGCGTGGCCAGCAGGAATCGCGGGCAATGCACAGTCATCCGATATTTTAAGAAATCGTTTAACATCGCTGGTCCGAAAAATTGGTGCGCAGTCTTTACTGCTTCGGAAGCGTCCTCTTTGCTTTCGTCAGCAGGATTGCAGGATCTTTAGGAAAACGTTTAACCTAAGGTAAAGCAATTTTTTCCGGCAGTCAACTCTTTCGAACCATGCGCGCCGACACCCGCGTGGCCGGGTGTGAAGAAAAGCGTCAACCGCAAAGCAATCTTTTTCGGCAGTCAACTATTTCGAATTGATGCGTGCCGACACCCGGGAGGCCGGGTGTGGAGAAACGCCGCAGCCGGTTGGCGCGGAGGAGGCAGGCGGGCAGGCAGGCCGGCAGGCGCAGGGCGCGCGGCCGGAGATCTCAGGCGGGGATGGGCGCGGGAACGCGTGCGTCCGCGGCCGCCGGCGCGTTTTCCGGCACATGGTGCGGGGCCTCGTCGCAGCGGATGCAGGGCAGGTCGACCAGGCCGTCGTGGGCGGCCTGGCCGAGGTCCTGCTCCATCGCCGCCAGCGCCTTCGCGGTCAGTGCCTGCGGACCGCATACGCCATGCGCGCGATTCCGTCCGCCGGCTTTCGACAGGTAGAGCGCCAGGTCGGCCAGGTGCACCTGCCGTTCCCAGCCCAGCTGCGCACCGTCGCACCGCATCGGCCACATGGCAAAGCCGACCGAGACCGAGGTCGCGATCGACAGCTCGCCCGATACCACCGGCGTCGCGTGGACCGCATGCAGCAGGCGGCGCGCGAAGGCGCAGGCTTCGACGTCGTCGATGTCCGGCACGAACACGAGGAATTCCTCGCCGCCCCAGCGCATCAAGAGGTCGTCGCCGCGCACGCTGTCGGCCAGCCTGGCGGCGACGGCTTTCAGGACGTCGTCGCCGACCGCGTGGCCCCAGGTGTCGTTGACCGACTTGAAGCGGTCGATGTCCATCAGGAAGAAGGCGCCCATGCGCGCGTCGGAGCCGGCCGTGGGCGTGCCGAACAGGCCGGCGGCGCGCTGGTAGAAGTAGTTCCTGTTGCGCAGGCCGGTGAGGGCGTCGGAGGTGCTCTGTTCGTAGAGCGTGGTATTCATTTCGCGCAGCGAGCGGTTCGACACGCGGATGCGGTGGTACAGCAGCGCCGTCACGACGGCGCCGGCCGCGCACACGATGGACAGCAGCCACCACAGCGTCTTCAGCTTGCGTTCCTGTTCGAGCGCGCGCTGCTTGCCGGCGTTCTCGCGGTTCAGCGCCTCGTTCTCGCTGGCCTGCTTCTGGATCTCGGCGGCCGCGATCACCGATTCGCGCGCCAGCTCCTTGTCGCGGCGCGACAGCGCGAGCAGGGTGCGGCCGGCGTCGTCGTAGACCTTCAGGGCGCCGTCGCGGTCGCCGGCCAGGGCCAGGGCGTGGCCGTAGTCGAGCAGCATGGGCACATAGCGTTCGTCGTCGCGGAACCAGGCGAGACCCTGCTGCGCGGCGCGCTCGCCCTGCGCCGCCTGGTGCAGGCGGATCTGCGCCAGGCCGAGCGTGAAGTCGGCGGCGGCCACGGTGTCGCGGTCCTGGCGCGCCGCCGCCATGGCGCGCGCATCCATGCTGAGGGCCTGGGCGCGGCCGACGTTCCCGGCGCGCATCTCGGCATCGGCCAGCTTGACCATCGCCGCCGGCAGGACTTCCTCGGCCTTGATGGTCCGCAGCAGGGCCACCGCGTCGCGCAGCGCGGCGCGCGAACGTTCGGCCTGGCCGGCGCGCACGGCGATTTCGCTGTCGGTGATGTAAGCGCGCGCCTGCTGGATCGGCAGGCCGCGCCGCCTGGCGAGCTGGCGCAGTTCGTCGACGCTGTCGAAGGCCGCCTTGAAGCGGCCGTGGGCGGCGAGCAGGTTAGCGCGGGCGCGCAGCGCCATCAGCATGGCGTCGCGGTCGTCGGCTTCGCGTGCCAGCGCGAGCGCCTGTTCCACCAGCGGCAGGCCGGCTTCGAGTTCGCCGTCCTCGGCCGAGAACTGGGCCAGCGCCACCAGGGCGCGGGTGCGCACGTAGGCGTCGCCGGTGCCGGCGGCGATGTCGGCGGCCTGCCGGAACAGCCGGCGCGCGGTCGGCGTGTCGTGCATCTTCTTCGACAGGATGGTGGCGCGCTCCAGCAGGCCTTTCGCGACCAGCACGTCGTCCCGCTGTTCGCGGCCGAGTTGTTCGAGCTGGCTGGCGAGCTTCAGGCCTTCGCCGGATTCCTGCAGCCAGAATTCGGCGCTGGCCGCGACTTCGAGCGCCTGGCCGCGCTGGGCCGGGGTCAGGGGGGCGGTGGTGTCCTTCAGGCGTTCCAGCTCCTGCAGGGCGGTGCGCGGCTGCAGGTAGGCGGCGGCGCGCAGGGCCAGGATCTGCTGGGCAAAGCCGGCGCCGGCCTGCAAGGGTGCGGGCGCCGTCGTGGCCACCGATGCCGTGCATGCCGCCCACGCCGCCATGGCGATCAGGGTGCGCTTTGCGCCTGAAAACATAGAACTCCCCAAACGTAAGGACACCATTGTATCCGTACGGAAATTTCCTGGTGGGAAAATGTGAACTGTTACGATGTATTCAAGCAACAGTTCAACATCTATTGCTGAGTCAGACCGCTTTGACAGCGCAGAAATTCCGCTGATATAGTTGCAGTCAATAATTTGGCAACGTTTCCAATTCCGCCGAAGCGCTGCCTGGACAATGACGATGAGGAGATGCCGACGATGTCGATCACACAGGAAATGCGCCGTCTCGGCGCGCTGGCCGCGCTGCTGGCGGCGGCAGGCCCGGGGGCCATGGCCGCGACCACGGTCCAGAGCTGGATCACCAGCGGCGACCGCAGCCAGCTGCTCACGCCCCAGGCCGACGCCCGCTTCAGCGACGCGATGGTCAAGATGG
This sequence comes from uncultured Massilia sp., assembly GCA_913778765.1. Lineage (GTDB taxonomy): Bacteria > Pseudomonadota > Gammaproteobacteria > Burkholderiales > Burkholderiaceae_D > Telluria. Next base: position 18,087 of record CAJYXO010000123.1, read on the forward strand.
CGGCGGACACGCCGGTGATCGTCATCGATCCCGCCACCCGCTACCAGCGGATCGCTGGCTTCGGCGCGGCCATCACCGATGCCTCGGCTTACCTGATCCAGCAGCGCATGTCGGCGCCCCAGCGGGAAAGCCTGCTGCGCGAGCTGTTCGGGCGCGGCGAAGTGAAGGACGCCGGGCAGGGCATCGGCCTGTCCTTCACCCGCCTGACCATCGGCGCCTCGGACTTCTCGCGCAGCCACTACAGCTTCGACGACATGCCGCCCGGCCAGACCGACCCGCAGCTCAAGCACTTCTCGATCGACGCCCAGCGCGACACCGTGCTGCCGACCGTGAAGGCGGCGCTGGCGATCAACCCGCAATTGAAGGTGATGGCCTCGCCCTGGAGCGCGCCGGGCTGGATGAAAAGCGGCGACAGCCTGATCCAGGGCACGCTGAGGCCCGAAGCCTTCGACGTGTATGCCCGCTACCTGAACCGCTATGTCGACGCGATGAAGCGCGAAGGCGTGACGATTTCCGCGCTGACCCTGCAGAACGAGCCGCACTTCGAGCCCGGCGATTATCCCGGCATGCGCGTCGATCCGGCCAAGCGCGCGGCGTTCATCGGCGGCCACCTCGGGCCCTTGCTGGCGCGCGCGAATCCGGGCACGGCGATCTTCGACTGGGACCATAACTGGGACGAGCCGGATTCGCCGGCCACCGTGCTGGCCGACCCGCGGGCCGCGCGCTATGTCAGCGGGATCGCCTGGCACTGCTATGCCGGCAAATCCGATGTGCAGGGCAAGCTGCACGACAAATTCCCCGCCAAGGACACCTGGTTCACCGAGTGCTCGGGCGGCCGCTGGTCGCCGGACTGGGCCAAGAACCTGCAGTACTTCACCAAGACCCTGGTGATCGACACCACGCGCGGCTGGGCGCGGGGCGTGCTGTTCTGGAACCTGGCGCTGGACGAGAACGACAGCCCGCACCTGGGCGGCTGCAAGGATTGCCGCGGCGTCGTCACCATCGATTCGCGCAGCGGCGCCGTCAGTCGCAACGTCGAGTATTACGCGCTGGCGCACGCCAGCCGCTTCGTGCTGCCGGGCGCGGTCCGGATCGGCTCCAGCGAAGAGGCGAACGGTATCGCCAACGTCGCCTTCCGCAATCCGGACGGCAGCATCGCGCTGCTGGTCGCGAACGGCGCCGCCCAGGCCCGGACCTTCGCGGTCAAGGTCGGCAAGCAGTCCTTCCGCTATGCGCTGCCGGCGTCCAGCGTCGCCACCTTGCGCTGGAAGATGCCGGAGTAAACCACTGAATCTGTTGCGCACACGCACCTGCTCTATTGACATTGAATTTCGCGCAAGCCGATAATGTGTTGACAGCGTTTGGCAACGTTTCCATCAGCGGCCAAACACTGAAAGACCACGCCGAACCTTGTAAACGGAGGCGCCGGGCCATGCCGACATGGCCGCGTCTCCGTTTTTAAGGCCCCGATTTGGCAACGTTTCCAACTTCGCTGATCATAAAAATACATTCAGGAGACAAGAACATGGCTCATCCAGGCAAGGCCCGCCACGCCCATCCGCTGTCCATCACGCCGATCGCCGCGGCCTGCGCCGCGCTGCTGTGGGGCAGCGCCGCCGCCCAGGAGGGTGCGCCCTCGCAGGTGGTCGTGACCGGCATCCGCGGCAGTATCGAAAGCTCGATCGCCATCAAGAAGGACTCGGACAACATCGTCGAAGCGATCACCGCGGAAGACATCGGCAAGCTGCCGGACACCTCGATCGCCGAATCGATCGCGCGCCTGCCGGGCCTGACCGCCCAGCGCGTGGCCGGCCGCGCCCAGGTGATCTCGCTGCGCGGCCTGGCGCCCGACTTCGGCGTGACCCTGCTGAATGGCCGCGAACAAACCTCGACCAGCAACGACCGCAGCGCCGAATTCGACCAGTATCCGTCCGAGCTGCTGGGCGGCGTGACCGTGTACAAGACCCCGGATGCGTCGATGACGGCGGCCGGCCTGTCCGGCACCATCGACCTGCGCGCCGTGCGTCCGCTGGACCGCCGCGGCCGCACCATTGCCTTCAACGTGCGCGGCGAGCATAACGGCAACGGCAAGCTGAACAGCGGCTGGTCGGACAACGGCGGCCGCGTCTCGGTGTCCTATATCGACCAGTACCTGAACAATACCCTGGGCTTCGCGATCGGCTATGCCCACCTGGATTCGCCGGGCCAGCAGAAGGAATACAAGTCCTGGTGGTGGGGCGACCAGAACAACCTGCCGCCGGGGAACGAGGACGTGGTGGGCCTGAAGGGCGCCGAAGTCACGGCCACTTCGCGCAAGCAGGTACGCGACGGCCTGATGGCGGTGATCGACTACAAGCCGAACCGCGACGTGCGCTCGACCGTCGACCTGTACTACTCGCAGTTCGACCAGAAGGAAATCATGCGCGGCATGATGTGGAACTCGCACCAGTGGAGCGACGTCACCTACAGCAACCCGCAGATCCAGACCATCGGCGGCACCCGCCTGCTGACCGGCGGCGCGCTGGTGAACCTGGAGCCGATCGTCCGCAACGACTACAACGCGCGCAAGGACAACCTGTTCGCGGGCGGCTGGAACACCAACCTCAAGCTGGCCAACCGCTGGAGCGCGGACGGCGACCTGTCGTATTCCTCGGCCAAGCGCAAGGAGACGACCTCCGAGACCTACGCCGGCCTGGGCCCGGCCGGCTCCCACGTCACCGACAACAACTTCCAGTTCCAGATCCCGGTGGGCGCCGGCCTGCCGCGCTTCACCCCGAGCGTCGACTTCACCAATCCGGCCATCATCAAGCTGACCGACGTCGGCGGCTGGGGCCACGACGCCACCATGCACCACCCGATCGTCGAGGACACCCTGGGCGCCGTCAAGCTGGGCGTGAAGCGCGAGCTGGACGGCTTCCTGCACGACTTCCAGGCCGGCCTGAATTACTCGAAGCGCGAGAAGACCCACGAAGACGTGTCGCAGCTGTACGCGCTGAAGAACAACCGCGCGATCACCACGGTGGACCCGAGCCTGATCCAGCCGACCACCTCGCTGGCCTGGGCCGGCATCCCGGGCGTGCTGAGCTTCGACCCGATCGCCGCCATCGACCGCTATTACGACAAGATGCCGGTCGATACCGACGTCGCCCAGCAGGACTGGGGCGTCACCGAGAAGCAGTCGATCGGCTACGTCCGCCTCGGCATCGATACCCAGCTGGGCAACGTGCCGGTGCGCGGCAACGCCGGCGTCCAGTACGTGCACGTGAACCAGCAGGCGGTCGGCAAGGCCGTCAACAACGGCGTCATCACCGACATCGCCGGCGGCGCTTCCTACAACGACGTACTGCCCAGCCTGAACCTGAACTTCGACCTCGGCAACTACCTCGGCGACACCTACCTGCGCTTCGGCGCCGCCAAGACCATGGCGCGTCCGCGCATGTCGGACATGCGCGCCGGTATCTCGGCCGGCGTCGACACCACCACCCGCATGTGGAACGGCAGCGGCGGCAATCCGAAGCTGGAGCCGTGGCGCGCGAACTCCTACGACCTCTCGCTCGAGCACTACATCGGCAAGGGCAGCTATGTGTCGGCGGCTTACTTCTTCAAGGACCTGAAGAGCTACATCTACAACCAGCAGCGCGAGTTCGACTACACCGGCTTCCCGAATTCGAGCGCCGTGGTCCCGCTGCAGAGCATCGGCACGATCAACCAGCCGGCCAACGGCCAGGGCGGCTTCGTGCGCGGCATCGAGCTGACCGCCTCGATGCAGCTGAACATGCTGTGGAACCGCCTGGACGGCTTCGGCATCCAGGCCAGCGCCTCCGGCACCGAAAGCTCGATCCACCCGAATGGTCCGGGCACCACGGAAAAGCTGCCGGGCCTGTCGGGCGTGGTGGCCAACCTGACCGCGTTCTATGAAAAGAACGGCTTCTCGGCGCGTGTCTCGGAACGCTACCGCTCGGCCTTCCGCGGCGAAGTCACCGGCCTGTTCGCCCAGCGCGCCTTCAGCGAGATCCGCGCCGAACGCCAGATCGACGTGCAGATCGGCTACGAGTTCCAGGAAGGCCGCTTCAAGAACCTGGGCCTGCTGCTGCAGGCGAACAACCTGCATAACCAGCCTTACCAGACCATGCAGGGCAGCCCGTTCTCGAGCGGCGCCTATGCGCCGGAGCGCTACACGACCTACGGCCGCCAGATCCTGTTCGGCCTGAATTACAAGCTGTAAGCAACCAGGAGACACGAGTGACGACAAAACGATACGCAATGCGCCTGCTGTGCGCGGCGCTGATGACCGCGGCCGGCGGCGCCGCCCTGGCGGCCAACGCCCCGCAAAGCCAGGCGCAGTGGCAGCTCTACACCACCGCCCAGGGCGCGGCCGAACGCTTCGCGCCGCAAACGCTGGGCGCGGCGCGCCCGGCCGGCCAGCCGATGGAGACGGAAATCGCGGTGTTCGTGGACACCCACCGCAGCTTCCAGGAAGTGTTCGGCTTCGGCGGCGCCATTACCGACGCCGCCGCCGAGACCTATGCCAGGCTGACCCCGGCCCAGCAGCAAGCCTTCCTGACCGCCTACTTCGATCCGAAGCAGGGCCTCGGCTACAGCGTGCTGCGCACCACCATCCACAGCTCCGACTTCAGCAGCGGCAGCTACACCTATGTAAAGGATGGCGACCGTTCGCTGAACTCCTTCAGCATCGACCACGACCTGAAGTACCGCGTGCCGCTGCTGCGCCAGTCGCTGGCGGCGGGCAAGAGCAAGGGCACCGACATGCGCGTGTTCGCCTCGCCGTGGAGCGCGCCGGGCTGGATGAAGACCAATGGCGACATGCTGCACGGCGGTTCGCTGCGGCCCGAATACCGCGACACCTGGGCCCAGTACATCGTCAAGTTCGTGAAGGCCTACGAAAAGGCCGGCATCCCGCTGTGGGGCCTGTCGATCCAGAACGAGCCGATGGCCAAGCAGACCTGGGAATCGATGATCTACACGGCCGAGGACGAGACCCGCTTCCTCGGCGACCACCTCGGCCCGGCCCTGAAAGCCGCCGGCATGCAGGACAAGAAGGTGATCGTGTGGGACCACAACCGCGACCTGCTGCCGCAGCGCGCCGCCCACATCCTGGCCGACAAGAAGGCCCGTCCCTACATCTGGGGCGTGGGTTATCACTGGTACGAGACCTGGGCCAAGGGCGAGCCGATGCACCGCAACCTGGCCGCCGTCCACGAGGCCTGGCCGGACGTGCCGTTCCTGCTGACGGAATCGTCGATCGAGAAGTTCGACCCGGCGCAGATGCAGTCCTGGGCCAACGGCGAGCGTTACGGCAGCGAGATCCTGGCCGACCTGAACGCCGGTTCGAGCGGCTGGGTGGACTGGAACATGCTGCTGGATGCGAAGGGCGGCCCGAACCACGTCGGTAACTACTGCTTCGCGCTGCTGCATGCGAGCGACGACGGCCAGCTGATCTACACCCCCAGCTACGCCTACATGGGCCACTTCACCCGCTGGATCAAGCCGAAGGCGCGCCGCGTGAGCGCCGCCACCAGCCGCAGCACGCTGGACGCCACCGCCTTCCGCAATGCCGACGGCAGCCTGGCGGTGGTGGTGATGAACAAGACCGCACAGCCGCAGCGCTACCGCCTGATCGTCGACGGCGCCGAGGTGGCGGTCGACATCCCGGCGCACGCGATCCAGACCGCCGTCCGCTGAAAACCCGCCTGAAACGCGGCTGAAAACCTCCACTGCCGGCCCGGCTTGCAGTATGCTTGGGCCGGGGAGGGGAAACGCAGTGTCGACGATCAAGGACGTAGCACGCATGGCCGGTGTGGGCCTGGGAACCGCGTCGCGCGTGGTGCGCGGCAAGGGCTCGGTGTCGCCGGCCAAGCTGGAACGGGTGCGCCAGGCCATCGACGCGCTGGGCTACCGGCCTTCGCACGCGGCGCGCTCGCTGCTGTACGGGACCAGCCGCATGATCGGCGTCTACATTCCCCTGATGTCCGGCACCTTCTACACCGCCATGCTGCAGATCGTCGACGCCGAACTGCGCGCCGCCGGCCTGCACATGATGGTCGCCTTCGGCATCGCGCGGGAGAACGCGCGCGAGCAGGCCGTCGACGGCGTCGGCTTCCTGCTGGAGCGCGGCTGCGACGGCGTCATCGTGCTCACCAGCCCGATGCTGGAAGAGGACCTGGCGCGCCTGGGTCCGAAGCGCGACAGGCTGGTGCTGCTCAACCACGGCTTCGACAGCATCCCCGAACAATGCTTCACGGTCGACCACCGCCTCGGCGGCCGGCTGGCGGCGCGCGCGCTGCTGGACCACGCGCACCGCGAGATCGCCGTGATCGCCGGCCCGGCCGGCGTGGCCGACAACATCGACCGCATGCAGGGCTTCATGCAGGAACTGCGCGAGGCCGGCATCGACACCGGCAGCCTGTGGATGGCGGAACGCGATTTTTCATCGGGCGGCGGCTGGTCCGCGGCCGAAGAGCTTCTGGCGTCGGGGCGGCATTTCAGCGCCGTGTTCTGCGCCAACGACGAGATGGCGCTGGGCGCGCTGTCCTGCTTCCACGAAGCCGGCATCCGCGTGCCGCAGGACGTGTCGGTGATCGGCTACGACGACGTGCCCAGCGCGGCCTACTCGGCGCCGCGCCTGACTTCCGTGCACATTCCCTGGCGCGAGATGACCCGCAGCGGGGTCGCCGCGCTGCTCAAGCTTTGCTATGGCTTCGACCGGCCGCTGACGCGGACTTTTCCGGTCAGCGTGAGCCTGCGGGCGTCGCTGGCGCGGCCAAGCACCCGTCGTTCCCGCGCAAGCGGGAATCCATGCTGAAGCGCGGAACCCGGCTGGTGCGCAGCAACGCGAACTGACAGGTTTCGGAGGCGATCCTCATGATCGCTGACCGCCGTCGCCGCGATTTGTGACTGGCGCGCACAAATGTCGCGCGCGGGGCTTCAGTGTCCGGTCAGCAGATCCGCACGCGGATAGCCCCAGCCCGGCACCGGACGCGGGCAGGGCTGGGCATTCGCCGCGCCATAGGCCATGGTCGAGAAGTTGCGGCTGCCAGGTTCGCCCCAGCGCACATCGGTGGCCACGCCATCCGCCAGCGAGGGCGCGCGGGCGAAGCGCAGCCAGGCGTTCACGCGGCAATCCGCCGCGGCCAGCGAGCGCAGGGCGGCCACCGGCGCGTGGTCCTCCGCCTGCCAGGCGATCCGCGGCGGCGCATCTTCGAGCGCCGGGCCGGCGATGCGCGCCGGGCAGTGCGACACCGGCGCCAGCCGCGGCGCGAGGCTCAGCATGCCGCGCCGCAGGTGCACGGCGCCGTTGCCGCCCGCGCCGCTGCGGGCCACGGTGACGAACGACCAGCACAGCGGATTGGCCGGGTAGGCCGACAGCGCCGTGTCGAGCAGGCGCTCGCCGGCGTCGATGCGCTTGATTTCCGCGGCGACGATCGCGCGCGCCTGCTGCAGGGCCAGCGCCTGCACGCCGACGAAGGCCAGCGAAGCGGCCAGGCCGGCGCTCAAGGCGATGCGTCCGCGTTCCGCGCGGGCTGCGCCGTGGTGTTCGTCGTTGCGGCGCTGCAGCCATGCCAGGCCGAGGCCGAGCGCCAGCAGGCCCGCCAGCGAGCCCCACTGCAGGAAGCCGAGCAGGGTCGCGCCCAGCGGCACCAGCGTGATCACGCCCAGCCACAGCCGGCGCAGCGCGGGGCGCCGCACCAGCGCGGCCAGCGGCACGCCGAAGCCGATCCAGAACACCGGCTCGACGATGAAGACCAGGTCGCCGTAGTACCAGTTCGGGTCCAGCGGCCAGAAAGGATGCACGCCATAGACGTTGAGGCCGTCCATGCCGAGATGCAGCAGCAGGCCGGCGCCGGCCGCCAGCAGGGCGCCGCGGCGCGCGCCGGCGCTGTCGCGCAGCAGGCGCCGCGCTGCCGGCCACAGCAGCCAGACCAGGGCCAGCAGCAGCAGGGCTTCGCCGACGGCCGCCAGCAGCGTGTGCGTGTGGCCGCGGTGATGCAGCAGATAACCGAGCGGCGGGCCGAGCAGGGGCGTCAGCACCAGGTCGAGATCGGGGAAATTGCTGGCCAGGCAGCCGACGACGAGCAGCATGCGGGAACGGATGCGCGCGCGGTCCTGGTCCGGTTCGGCCGGCAGGCTGCGGTCGATCAGGGCGCCGACGCCGAGGCCGACGACGGAGTGGGTCAGATTGTCCATTCTGCAATCTTACCCGGAATACATTGAGCGCGGATCAGTAAGGCAGGGCGAGTGCGCCGACGTAGCCTTCCGGCAGGACGAGCGGCAGGCAGGGGCAGCTTGCCAGTGCGCGGTCGCCGGTGGCGCGCCATTCCGTGAGTTCGCGGCCCAGGTACTTCAGGCGCGCCTCGCGCTCGGTCCAGGCGCGCGCGAAGGCCGGCGCGCGCGCGGTCGCGGGCAGGGCGGCCAGCCGCGCCGCCGTCTCGGGGCCGAGGTAGTCGCGCGCCACCGCCTCCCAGTCCGGAATGTCGAGGATCCGCGTGACGTCGATGCCGACCGGCCCGTGCAGGGAAATGGCCGCCACCGAGAGCTCGCCGTCGTGGCTGATCGCGAGCCAGGCCCGGCGCGGGTCGGCGGGGAGCTCGAGCAATGCCCAGGGCGCCTCCCCGGGCTCGGCATGCAGGACGATGCGGTGCGGCGGCAGTCCGCTCAGCGCGGACAGGGCATCGGCGATGGCGGCGCGGATGGCAAGGCGGGCCTGCCCGCGCTCGCCCGGACCCCGGATGCCGATGACCGCGACGGCTGCTTCTTCGCCCAGTTCTGCAACTAACCGACAAGAGACGACGGGAGACGCGAAACCCAAACCCGCGCCGCCAGCGCCGCCGGCCACCGGATCGCCGGCCGCCGGATCGCCGGCCGCCGGATCGCCGGCCGCACGCACCGGCATCCACTGCACAGGAATGACGAGCTCGCCCATCCGCTGGTCCTCGAGTCCGCTCAGTTTCGCTGTGGCGCCGCCGGCAAGCCGTTCCACGCCGTCGCGGCCGGAATGTGCTCGCCCTTCATCACCAGGGTCAGCGGGCCGATGCGCGCGTTGTCGCCCACCTGGGCGCTGTACAGCACGGCGCTGCGCGGGCCCACGTACACCTTGCTGCCGATGTCGACGCGGTCGATCTTCATCACGCGGTCCTCGAACAAATGCGTTTGAGGGCAGGACAGGGCGTTCAGTTCGCTGTGGTCGCCGATGTGCACGCAGTCGAATTCCGTGATGTCGGTGGTGTCCATGTAGACGCCCCTGCCGATGCGGCAGCCGAGCAGGTTGAAGGCCAGCGGCAGCCAGGGCGTGCCGCGCAGGTAGCGCATGAAATTGGGCACGGCGATGCCTTCGTACATATTGGTCACGCCCTCGGACAGCCAGACGAAGGGCGTCCACATCGGCTCCGCGCGTTTCTTGTAGCGGCCCAGCAGCAGCCATTTGAAGGCCAGCACGAACAGGTAATTGCCGACGCCGTAGGCCAGGCCCACCAATGCCAGGTCCCAGATCACCTCGCCCCAGCGGCCCTGGCCGGCGAGCGGCATCAGGTCCAGCACCACCGTGTAGCCGACCGCGATCACCACCGCGTGCGGGGCGACGATGCGGAAGGCCTCGACCAGCGCACGCCCCAGGCGCCGCGCGGCGGAAGGCCGGTAGGTCAGGTGCTCGGGATAGCCGCTGACCTGTTCGCGCGCCGGCAGGTGGATCGGCGGCGAGCCGAGCCAGGTGTCCCCGCCCGTCATGCGCTCGTTGGCCGGGGCGTGGGTGTGCACGCCCACCAGCACGCCTTCCGGCAGCACGGTGCCGTCCGGGATGTAGCTGCCGTTGCCGACGAAGGAACGGTTCGACACCACGGTCGGCTCCATCGTCATCCAGCCGCCGTCGATCTGCTCGTCGCCCAGCATCACGGCGTCGGCGATGAAGGTTTCGTCGCCGAGGGTCAGCATGTCCGGCACCACGCCCAGCGCGGTCGAGATCTCGGCGTCGCGGCCCACCTTGGCGCCCAGCAGGCGATACCAGAAGGGCGCGTACACGGTGGCATAGATGCCGTGCAGGACCTGCAGGCTCGATTCCTGGATGTGCGACACCAGCCACTTCTTGCAGTAGGTGTTCGAGTGCACGGCCGAGCGGCCCGGCTGCATGCGCGGCAGGAAGCCCCAGCGGATCGCCGCCGACACCAGCATGGTCAGGAAGATCAGCACCGCGCTGGCCGGCAGCGCCAGGATGAAGTAGCGCGCCAGCTGTTCGTGGATGGTGTCGGCGCGGACCATCGCCAGCGCGCCGCGCTCGTCGAACCAGTCGATCAGCACGAAGCTGGGGAACACCGGCATGAAGAACAGGGTCGCCACCAGCAGCATGCCGAACACGAAGAACAGCCCTTCACCCAGCAGGCGCGCGCGGCTGGCGACGGGCCGCGGCGGCAAGGTCGACGGGTCGAAGGCGCCGCTGTCGCGCGCCGGCGAACCGGCCCATACGCGGCCGTCCGGGACTTCTGCGCCGTCGCCGAGGGCCGACTGGCCTTCCAGGTGGCCGCGCCGGCCGACCCGGGTATTCCCTTCCAGGATCGCATACGAGGACACGCAGGCATCGTCGTCCAGCACGATCGGGCCGAGCAGCAGGCGCCCGCGTTCGACGCGCGCGTTCTCGAAGTTGACGCCGTTGCCGATGCTGACCTGGTCGCCGAGCATGAGCAGGTCGGGCGCGCGCACGGTCATCGAACCGATGGTGACGTCGCTGCCGACCCTGGCGCCGAGCAGCCGCAGCCACCAGCCGTACAGCGAGGAGCCGGCCAGCAGATAGGTCGGCGCCGCTTCGAGCAGGCGGTCGGCCAGCCACCAGCGGTAATAGGTGAGGCCCCACAATGGATAGCTGCCGGGCTTGAGCTTGCCGGCCACGATCCATTTGCCGGCGGCGGCGAACACGAACTCCATCACGGTCGCCAGCAGGAACACGCCGATCGAGGCGGCGATCGCGCGCAGCGTGGAGTCGCCCGGATCGCCGGTCATGAAGTGGTAGGTGAAGAAGGGCGCCAGCCACTGCGCCATGCGCAGGGTCACCAGCACCGGCACCGCCGCCAGCTGGGCGAGGCCGCACAGCCAGCGCCGCGCCGCCGGCGGCGGGGTCCAGTCGGCTTCGACGTGGGCGGTGCCGGCGGCCTGGTCGAGGCTGGAGGCGATCGCGCCGATCCGCCGATGCGTGTAGATGTCGCGCACCGTCATGTGGGCGAAGCGCGGGTCGCTGCGCAGGGCCGTGGCCAGGCGGGCGGCAAAGAAGGAGTGGCCACCGAGGTCGCTGAAGAAATCGAGCTCGCGGCGGATCGCCTGGCCCGGGAACAGGCGGGCGAGGGCGGCGAACAGGGCTTCCTCGGCCGCGGTTTCCGCCACATCCGATTCGGCGGCGTCGCTGGGCAGCGCTGTGCTCAGCGCCATCGCCTTCAGCGCCTTGCGGTCGATCTTGCCCGAGGTCAGGCGCGGCATCGTGCCCAGGACTTCGAAGCGGCTCGGCACCATGTAGGGCGGCAGGCGTTCGGCCAGTGCGCGGCGCAGCGTGGCCGGCGCCAGTTGTTCATTCGTCGCGCCGGCGGCCGGCACCAGGTAGGCCACCAGGCGGTCGATGCCGTCGTCCTTGCGCAGCAAGACCGCGGTGGTGCCGATGCCGCCAAGTTGCGCCAGCACGGCCTCGATCTCGCCCAGCTCGACGCGGAAGCCGCGGATCTTGACCTGGTCGTCGGTGCGGCCCAGGCAGGCCACCTGGCCGTCCGCTTCGATGCGCGCCAGGTCGCCGGTGCGGTACAGGCGCAGGTCGTCGGGACCGGCCGTCCAGGGGTTGGCCTGGAATTTATCAAAGGTCAGGTCGGGCCGGCCCAGGTAGCCGCTGGACAGGCCGGGGCCGATGATGCACAGTTCACCCGTGTCGCCGCGCGGCAGGATCTGCAGGCCCTTTTCCGTATCGGTGGAGATGACCAGCAGGCCGTAGTTCGGCAGCGGATGGCCGATCGTGATCGGCTTGCCGGGTTCCAGGCGCGCCAGGCTGGCCGACACCGTCGCTTCGGTCGGTCCATAGGTGTTGAACATCTGGCGGCCAGGCTTCGAGAAGCGTTCGACCACCGTTTCCGGACACATCTCACCGCCCAGGTTGATGATGCGCAGGCTGGGCACGTCGTCGGCGAACAGGGCCAGCAGGGTCGGCACCGCGTGCAGCACCGTGACGCCATTCTCGTTCAGCAGGCGCGGCAGGGCTTCCGGATCGCCCGCGGTTTCCTTCGGACCGAGCCACAGCGTGGCGCCGACAAGATAGGAAATCCAGATCTCTTCGAAGGACATGTCGAAGGCGACCGAGAAACCCTGGTAGACGGTATCGGAAGCAGCCACGCCCAGCACTTCGTTCTCGCTGCGCAGGAAGTGGCAGATGCTGCGCTGGTCGATCAGGATGCCTTTCGGCTTGCCGGTCGAACCCGAGGTGTAGATCACATAGGCTGGCGCGCTGCCGTCGACCTTGCCGCGCCGTTTCAGTTGGTAGCCGTGCGGAGCAGGCGCCAGCAGGCTTTCCGCCGTGTGGACCGGGCAGTCGACCAAAGCCAGGCGCTCGCCCATGCGTTCGCTGCTCACCAGCGCCGGCGAGCCGGCGTCCTCCATGCACACCAGCAGGCGCTCGACCGGGGTGTCCTCGTCGACCGGCAGCCAGGCGGCCCCGGTCTTGGCGATGGCGGCCTGCAGCACCAGCAGCTCGATCCCGCGCGGCATCCAAAGTCCGACGATGTCGCCAGGCTGGATGCCGGCGTCGATCAGGCGCGAGGCGGCCAGGCTGGCCAGCTCGTCGAGTTCGCGGTAGCTGAGCCGGCGCTCGCCGCCGATCAGGGCGACGCGCTCGGGCGTGCGCCGCGCACTCGCTTCCAGCAGGTCGGCAAGGATTTCGTCGCGCAGCAGTTCGGGCCGGTGCGGACCGTAGAGGACATCGGGATGCCGTGTCAGGTGGGAAATGTCATTCATCGACGGCAGATGAGGGCAAACAGGTGGGCAAACAAGAGCAGGCACATGGGCGCAGCGTACAACATTTTGCGATTGTTCAGAGGTGCATTAACGCTTTTTTATCTGGCCGCACGATTCGGCTTCACTTTTGATCTACATCAAGGACTTTAGTTTCCGTGCGTCTATACAATCGGCCCTGAAAAAATTGCTTTTGGGAAATCAAGGAGTTCCGTCGTGCGCACCAACCTGCCGGTCACCGGCATCGAAACCATCCTCCAGGACGGCCAGTCCATCGTCTCCAAGACCGACACCAAGGGCCGCATCACCTACGTCAACCCCAGCTTCGTCGAAGTCAGCGGTTTCAGCGAAGAAGAGCTGATCGGCAAGGCCCACAACATCGTGCGCCACCCGGACATGCCGCCCGAGGCCTTCGCCGACCTGTGGCAGACGCTCAAGGCCGGCCTGCCCTGGACCGGCACGATCAAGAACCGCTGCAAGGACGGAGGCTTCTACTGGGTGGTGGCGAACGTCGTGCCGGTCCGGGAGAACGGCGCGACGGTCGGCTACATGTCGGTGCGCACCCGTCCCACGCGCGAGCAGGTGAAGGAAGCCGAAGAACTCTACCGGCGCCTGCGCGCGGGCGAGGCCAGGGGCGTGACGATCCGCCGCGGCGCCGCCGTCGGCACCGGCTGGCCGCAGCGCCTGCTGGCCCTGCGCCGCCTGCCGCTGGGACGGCGCCTGGGCTTGATGCTGGGCGCCCAGGCGGCGCTGCTGGCGGCGCTCGCCGGGGCGGTCGACGGCGCGGCGTGGCGGCTGCTGGCCGGCGCCGGCGCTTTGCTCACGCTGCTGGCCTGGCATGAACTCCAGCGCGGGATCGTGCGCCCGCTCCGCCACGCCGAGGACGCGGTGTACGCGCTGGCCGGCGGTGACCTTTCGCACACGCCGCCACCCGGACGCGACGACGAAGTCGGGCATCTGCTGCTGGCCCTGCGCCAGCTGAAGGTCAACCTGACCGCCATCGTCGGCGACGTGCGCGCCAACGTCGGCGCCATCGAAGCCGCCACGCGCGACATCGCGGCCGGCAACCGGGACCTGGCGCGCCGCACCGAGTCCCAGGCCGCCAGCCTGGAACAGACCGCTGCCAGCCTGGCCCAGGTGGCGGCGGCGGCCGGCAGCAACACCGACAGCGCGGTGCGCGCGGACGCCCTGGTCGGCGCGGCATCGAGCGTGGCCGGGCGCGGCGGCGCGGCGGTGCAGCAGGTCGGCGCGACCATGGGCCAGATCAGCGGCTCGGCCACCCGCATCGTCGACAGCATCGGCCTGATCGACGGCATCGCCTTCCAGACCAATCTCCTGGCGCTGAACGCGGCCGTCGAAGCGGCGCGCGCCGGCGAGCAGGGGCGCGGCTTTGCGGTGGTGGCCGGCGAAGTGCGCTCGCTGGCCCAGCGCTCGGCCGGCGCGGCCAAGGAGATCAAGCTGCTGATCGAGGATTCGGTCGAGAAGATCGTGCAGGGTGACCACCTGGTCGGCGCCGCCGGCCAGACCATGCGCGAAGTCGTCGCCTCGGTGCAGGACGCGGCGCAGATCATGCGCGGCATCACGCTGGCCTCGCGCGAGCAGCACGGCGGCATCGCCGAGGTCGACGCCGCCATGCACGCGCTGGACGGGATCACGCGCGAGAATGCGGCGCTGGTGGAGCAGGCCGCGGCGGCGTCGGGCAGCGTGGCGGAGCAGGCGGCTCACCTGTCGCGGGCCTTGTCGGTGTTCAGTTGACCCCGGTGTTGTTAGCGTTACCGCTGGGAGCGGACGCTGCCACTGACCACCGGGGTCAGAGTCCCTTTGACCCCAACACCGGACTCTGACCCCTCTTATGACCCCTCGCCCCCTACATCGACGGCCCGCGCCCCGTATGCTGCTCCTTCTCGATCCGCTCCTGGCACTGGATGCAGGTCTGGACCGTGGGCGTGGCCAGCAGGCGCTGTTCCGGGATCTCGCAACCGCAGGACACGCAGACGCCGTAGCCGCCCGCTTCGAGCCGGCCGATGGCGGCGTCGATCTCGTGCAGCAGGTTGGACTCGTGCTCGGCCAGGTGCTCTTCGTTATGGCTCAGCATTTCGCCGGCCGGGGCGTCGTCGTTCGAGCCCATGTGGGCCATCGGCGAGATCGCCGGGCGGTCGTCGGTGTTGCCGTCGGTGCGGGCGCGGATGGCGGTCAGCATGTCTTCACGGCTCTTGCGCAGGCGCTTGCCGAGGTCGGCGTGCAGTTCGGAGGAGATGGGCGGCATGGGAATTCCTCTCTGATCGTGGTCTTCTTTCAGTCTAAACGATAGCGGCAAGACCTTGCGCCGCATTGCCCTTCGGTTCGCGAGAGCACAGACCGGCGGCCCGGCAAGCGCAAGACTGAGCGCATCGGCCATCCCGGCCTTCGCGAGGAATCCATGGACTCGATCAACCAGCAGCAACCCGAACAGAACCGCCGCGATCTCGACGGCATGGACGCCGTGAAGCGCGTCAAGGACATGGTGGACGACGCCAAGTCCTGTTTCTTCACCACCGAGGGCGCCATCGGCCCCAGCCGCGGCGTGCGGCCGATGAGCGTGCGCGAGGTCGACGATGCCGGCAGCATCTGGTTCCTGAGCGCCAGCGACAGCCACAAGAACCGCGAGCTGGCCGCCAGCCCGGCCGTCACCCTGCATTTCCAGGCCAGCGCCCATGCCGGCTTTCTCGAACTGGAAGGCCGCGCCGACGTGCTGGTCGACCGCGCGCGCATCAAGGACCTGTGGAACTTCATGCTGCGCACCTGGTTCACGGAAGGCGAGGACGATCCGCGCATCACGGTGATCCGCTTCGTGCCGGAGCGCGGCTACTACTGGGACAACAAGCATGGCGAGGCCGTCGCCGGCGCCAAGATGGCGGTCGGCGCGGCGATCGGCAAGACGCTCGACGACTCGATCGAGGGCACGCTGCGCTTTTGACCGCTTGCAGGGCGGAGTTGGGCGGCCATTTTCATCTTTTCCATGATAAATTTCTCAGAGTCAAATTGGAAGAGAGAGACATGCCTTACACCCCCACGCGCGTCCTGCGCACCACGATTGCGTCGCTGTTCCTCCCACTGGCCCTGGGCGCGCTTGCGCCGCAGGCTGCTGCGGCCGACAACCCGGCAAAAGCCGGCAAGGCTGTAAAAGCCGCCAAACCGGCGGCCGGCGCCGCCGCCGTCAAGCCGAACAAGGCCTTCGACACCTGGGCCGACCGCTTTGCCGCGGACTGGGTCCGTGCCAACCCGCAGCTGGCCACGTCGACCCAGTATTTCGAAGGCGCCGAACAGGAAGCCCTCGATCGCCAGCTGACGCCGCAGACCCGCGAGCAGCGCCAGAAGATGGTGGCGCTGGCGAAGACCGGCGTCGCGCGCCTGGATGCCTTCCTGGCCGGCCCGCTGAGCGAGGAACAGCGCACCTCGGCCGCGGTGATGCGCTGGAGCCTGGCGAACACCGTCGCCAGCGAACCCTTCGAAGACTACAGCTTCGTGTTCAACCAGTTCAGCGGGGTGCAGGTGGGCCTGGTTAACTTCATGACCAACACCCATCCGCTGCGCCGCGCATCGGACCTGAGCAGCTACATGGCGCGCCTCGACCAGGTCGGCCAGCGCATCGACGAAGCGCTGGTGCGCGCGAAGGAAGCGGCCGACAAGGGCATGCTGCCGCCGCGCTTCATCCTCGAGCGCGCGCAGTACCAGGTCGACCTGTTCCTGAAGCCGGACGCCGGCCAGAACGTGCTGGTGACGACCCTCGACCAGCGCCTCGCCAAACTGTCCGACGTGCCGGAAGCGGCGCGCGCCAAGGCGGTATCGGGCGCCGCTCGCATCGTCGAGGAGAAGATCCGCCCGGCCTACCGCCGCGTGCAGGCCTTCATGGCCGGGATTCATCCGCGGACCGACGACACCGCCGGCATCTCGCGCCTGCCGGGCGGGCTCGACGCCTACCAGCAGGCCCTCCGGACCTATACCGGCACCAGCCTGACCGCGGCCCGGATCCACGAGATCGGCCTGCGCGAAGTCGCCCGCATCGAAGGCGAGATGGATCGCCACCTGAGCTCGCTCGGCTATGCAGAAGGCTCGATCGAACAGCGCATGAAGCAGCTGGATGCCAGCTTCCAGCCGAAAGGCGAGGGGGATCCGCGTCCCGAGCTGCTGAAAAAGTACGCGGCGATGGTGGCGGACGCCGAACAGCGCAGCAATGCCATCTTCAACCTGAAGCCGCGCGCCCCGGTCGAGGTGCGCCGCGAGCCGCCGCTGACCGAGCCGTCGGCCGCCGCCCACTACACGCTGCCGGCGCCGGACGGCAGCCGTCCCGGCATCTTCTGGGTGCCGATGCGCGGCCCGGACTTCGACATGATCCGCATGCGCAGCCTGTCCTATCACGAGGCGGTGCCCGGCCACCACTTCCAGCTCGCGATCCAGCAGGAACGGACCGACCTGCCGAAATTCCGCGCCCAGCGCATCTTCGGCGGCGGCAGCGCCCACAGCGAAGGCTGGGGCCTGTACGCCGAACGGCTGGCGGTGGAGCAGGGCTGGTACGACGGCGACGTCCCCGGCCTGCTCGGCGCGCTGGGCTCGGAGCTGTTCCGCGCGCGTCGCCTGGTGGTGGATACCGGCCTCCATACCAAGGGCTGGACCCGCCAGCAGGCGATCGACTACGGCATCGGCGCCCAGGAAGTGGAGCGCTACGTGGCCTGGCCGGGGCAGGCGAACGCCTACATGGTCGGCATGCTGCGCATCCTCGAACTGCGCGACCAGGCCAGGCGCGAGCTGGGCGACAGGTTCTCGCTCCCGGCCTTCCACGATGTGGTGCTGAAGAACGGGTCGGTGCCGCTGGATGTGCTGGGGGAGATCGTGCAGCGCTGGATTGCGCGGCAGAAGCAGGCGTGATCGCGCAGGCATGTGCAAGCTGCGCTCGCAAGTCGTTCTCCCGGCGCCGGCGCTCATCGAGCCATTACTGCCGGGCGTGGGGTGTGCCGTCCGCCTCTGCGAGACAGAACCTCGCTAGGTGATCGATGCGCTTCGCTATCTGGTGCGTTCTAATTGTGAATATGGACGGTGCCTTCGGCGTCGTGCTTGGTCTGTAGAGTCAGGTCGGCTTCCACGTACACCTGCGGCGCCTGGGGCGGCCAGGGTTGAATTTTTACAGGCAACCACACGTCCTTACGCAAAAAACCAACAATTACCTACAATTTTTTTAATTGACAGGATCAGTGAATTTCTATCGTTTATTCTCATGTACCCTGCATAGACCGATTGCGAAAAATTTCGCATTTTAAATCGTTAAGTCAATACAAGGGGAGCAAGTGGGAATCACGGTTAATAATTCGCCGACGTCGGCGCACGTGATAAATGTTAGCTTGGCTGTAAAATATCTTCAGACGAGCCAAACAGCGGCTGGCGCACTCGCCAACTCCAATTTTTCCCTGACCGTCAGCAACGATGGAAGCGATAATACTCTTACTAGTGCTGACGGCTCATTTTCGCAAGTAACTTGGGATCCGCACGCCGCGCATCAAGTATATGCATCGGATGGTACTTCCGGCATTCAATCTCCTTCGATCGCGCTGTTGCACGAAATTGCACATGTACTTTATGGTTCAGATGAAGCTGGTGCTACTGCATTCGAAACGATAGTCGCGAAAGAATTGGGTGAGCCGGTTCGGGCAGAATATAATGCGAATTATCCCTTGAAAATTTATGTGGAGAATCCGAGTGAGCACACGGAGTATGGTATGTTTGTCGAGATGAATCTCGACGGCACTTATACTTCAGGTGGCACATATACTGGCGGAACAACGGCCTACCGGTTGGGATGGGGAACGGGCAGCTCAGGTGGTGGAGGCGGTAGTGGTTTGATGTATCAAAACATAGGTGGAATCGATATTATAGGTTCAACACAGCCACCCTATAAAAAGAATGCGAGCCACTGGCAGAAGGTAAATTACTCTGACGATAATGGGAGGCACTCATATGATCCGAACAGCCCTCACGGTTCTGAAGACGTCGTTATTGTCGGTCAGCCGGTACTGCACGGCCCCGATCATTTTTAAATCTACATTATAAATGGTAAGCGCCGATCTCGGTATCGGTGCTTCTATATCATGAAAAATTTTAAGTCCGTGAGGGCAAGGTTAATCGCATGTTTTGGCGGGGTCTTGCTTGCAAACTCACTGGCAGCACAATCCATCAACGGAAATATTTTGCCCAACGATATTTCTTCGGATTTTGGGCAAGAAACAGTTCGAAACGGGTCGGCTTTGCGTCCCAGGACGATAGGGAAAGGCTATGCACTGCGTCCAGAATTCGGCTCGGATGTTGCATGGGACAGCTTTTATCACGGCGGCCAGTTAATATGGATGTGCCGTGATGTAAAAAACGAAAAATTCGTTCCCGATCATTTTTGCGCCCAGAAAGAAAAGACGGACACAAGATGGCCCAGCAAGGAGGTGCCATCGACATTTGTTGCGCAGTTCCTTGAAAATTAAAGGTAAGCTGCGGAAGTCATGCTATATCGGTATCACAGACGGATCCGATTTTTCGCAGCACTACTGCCATAACCTGTACCACTGGCTTTTGGTTTATGGAGGTTCCGCTATTCCCGGTGGTCACCCTGGACTCTGCCCGAAGACTTCCTCCGAATCGCAGAACTGTCGCCCATCGCGATATCCCATGCATTCGCCGTGGCGAGAGGCCGCCGGTGCGGCGCCGGTCCGCGCTCCGACAGTTTCGTCAGGCGCTCTTCGCCTACCCTGGTCCCAGGGTAAAACGCATTTTCAGGACCGGTGTCCAGGTCATCTGGATAATTGACGTGGCTTGGGTCGTCGTCGCTCATGCACACAATCCTGCATTTCATCGCAGTAAATATTGAACAGTACGAGGGATTGAAGGTAAATTATCCAAAAGGAAATATTCCTGGTTAACTTTTTGGAGAAATGCCCCATGCTTTCGATCCAGCAGCTCAACAAGACGTATGCGAATGGCGTGAAAGCCATCAACGATGTCAGTCTCGAGATCCCGAACGGCATGTTCGGCCTGCTCGGTCCGAACGGCGCCGGCAAGTCCTCGCTGATGCGCACCATCGCCACGCTGCAGGATCCGGACAGCGGCAGCATCCATTTCAACGGCCTCGACGTCCTGAAGAACAAGGAAGGGCTGCTGCGCCAGCTCGGCTACCTGCCGCAGGACTTCGGCGTTTATCCGAAGGTGACGGCCGAGCGCCTGTTGAACCACTTCGCCGTCCTCAAGGGCCTGACCGGCAAGGGCGAGCGCAAGGAGGCGGTCGAGGGCCTGCTGCAGCAGACCAATCTGTGAGACGCACGCAAGCGCCAGCTCGGCACCTATTCGGGCGGCATGCGCCAGCGCTTCGGCATCGCCCAGGCCCTGCTCGGCGCGCCGCGCCTGGTGATCGTCGACGAGCCGACCGCCGGCCTCGACCCCGACGAGCGCAACCGCTTCCTCAACCTGCTGGCCAAGATCGGCGAGCAGGTGGTCGTGATCCTTTCCACCCACATCGTCGAGGACGTGACCGACCTGTGCCCGCGCATGGCGATGATCGCGAAAGGCACGGTGCTGCTGCAGGGCGAGCCGCAGGCCGCGATCGACACCCTGAAGAACCGGGTGTGGCGCCGCACCGTCAGCCAGGACGCGCTGCCGGAATACCAGGCGCGCTTCAACGTGCTGTCGACCCGGCTGGTGGCGGGCCGCCCGCAGATCAACGTGTTTGCCGAGTCGCAGCCGGACGAGGGCTTCGTCAGCGTCGAGCCGGACCTCGAGGACGTCTACTTCCTCCAGATCCGCAATGCCGGCCGCGCGGCAGGCGCGGCGCAGGCCGCGTCGGCGCCGAACGCGCCGGTGGCGGCATAAGGAGCGGCCCATGTTGAGAGAATTCTTCAAGTTCGAGCTCAGTACCCAGCTGCGCCAGCCCTTGCTGTGGGTCTGCGCCTTGATCTTCGGCGCGCTGGCCTTCGGCGCCACCACCACCGATGCGATCGTCGTCGGCGGCAGCATCGGCAACGTGAACCGCAATGCGCCGGTCGTCGTCGCCCAGCTGCTCGGCGCGTTCAGCATGATGTCGATGTTCGTGGTCACCATCTTCATGGCCGGCACGGTGCTGCGCGACAGCGATGTCGGCATCTCCGACATGCTGTTCGCCACGCCGATGAAGAAGCACGACTACCTGGTGGGCCGCTTTGCCGCCGGCCTGCTGGCCTGCCTGTTCATCTTCGCCGTCATCTGCATCGGCATGGTGCTCGGTCCGCAGATGCCCTGGGTCGACGCCCAGCGCGTCGGTCCTTTCCCCGGCGCTGCCTACCTGTGGGGACTGGGCGTGCTGGTCGTGCCCAACCTGTTCTTCATCGGCGCGCTGCTGATGCTGCTGGCCTCGACCACGCGCTCGATCATGCTGGTCTACGTGGGCGTGCTGGCCTTCTTCGTCCTGTGGATCGTGGCCGGCAAGTTCACCCAGAACATCGACAACGAATGGGTCGCGGTCCTGGCCGACCCCTTCGGCATCCGCGCCTTCGGACGCGCCACGCGCTATTTTTCCACCGCCGAGTCGAATGCCGGGCTGCCGGACATCGCCGGCTACATGCTGGCCAACCGCGCGCTCTGGGCCGTGGTCGCGCTCGCGCTGTTCGGCCTGACCCTGGCGCTGTTCAAGCCGCAGCGCGCCGGCACCGGCAAGCGCCTGTTCGGCAAGGCCAGGGCGCCGGCGGTGTCCGCACCGGTCCCCGCGCAGCCGGCCCTGCCGCGCATCGAGCCGCGCTTCACCGGCGCCACCCGCTGGGCCCAGTGCTGGCACATCCTCAAGTTCGACGCCGCGGCCGTGTTCCGCAGCGTGCCTTTCCTCGTGATGCTGTTGTTCGCGGTGCTGAACCTGATCGGCAGCGCCAGCCAGATGGGCAAGATCTTCGGCACCGCCGTCTATCCGATGACCCACCTGATGATCGAACTGATGAACGGCAGCTTCAATTTCATGCTGGTCATCATCGTGACCTTCTATGCGGGTGAGCTGATCTTCAAGGAGCGCCAGGTCAGGATCGCCGACGTCACCGACGCCATGCCGGCGCCGAACTGGGCGCCGCTGCTGGCCAAGAGCCTGGCGCTGACGGGCGTGGTGCTGGTCTTCCTGCTGGTCGGCGTGCTGACCGCGATGGCGATCCAGCTGGTCAGGGGCGGCGCGCCGCTCGAGCCGATGCTGTACCTGAAGGGCGCCCTGATCTCGGCCGTGCCCTTCGTCCTCATGGGCCTGTTCGCCGTCGTGCTGCAGGTCGTCACCAACAACAAGTTCGTCGGCTACGCGCTGATGATCCTCCTGATGGTGTCGCAGGTCGTCATGGGCGTCATGCACCTGGACCACAACCTCTACAACATCGACGGCCTGCCGCGCACGCCGTACTCGGACATGAACGGCTATGGCCACTTCCTGGAAGGCTGGTCCTGGTACGCCCTGTACTGGACCCTGTTCACGGTGGCCTGCCTGATCCTGGCCCAGGCGTTCTGGGTGCGCGGCTTGTCCAGCGAGTGGCGCGCCCGCGTGCGCGAAGCCGGCCGCCGCCTGAAAGGGCCGTCCGGCGCGGCGCTGGCGCTGTGCGTCCTCGCCTTTGCCGGCGTGGGCGGCTGGATCTTCCACAACACCAACACGCTGGCGCGCTACAAGGCCGCCGACGTGGCGATGGACGAGCGCGCCGAGTACGAGAAGACCTACCGCCAGTACAAGGACCAGCCGCTGCCGAAGATCACCGACGTGCGCGCTGCCGTCGACATCTATCCGGAACAGCGCCGCCTGGCGATCAAGGGCAGCTACGTCCTGCAGAACAAGACCTCCCAGCCGCTCGACACGCTGCGCCTGCAGCTGAATCCCGACGTCCAGACCACCCTGTCCGGCCTGCCGGCGCACAAGGTCCAATTGAACGACGAGAAGATGGGCGTGCGCGTCGTCAAGCTGGCGCAGGCCCTGCCGCCGGGCGGGCGCCTGCCGCTGGATTTCACGGTCGACGTGCGCCGTCCGGGCTTCCGCAACGGCGGCGAGAGCGACACCATCAACTTCAACGGCACCTTCTTCAACAACCGGAACTTCTTCCCGCAGATCGGCTACCAGCGCGACATCGAGCTGACCGACCGCAACGAGCGCCGCAAGCGCGGCCTGGGCGAACCCGAGCGCATGGCCAAGCTGGAAAACGACGCGGCGCGCGCCAACACGGTGTTCGGCAACGATGCGGACTGGATCGGTTTCGAGACCACGGTCTCGACCAGCGGCGACCAGATCGCGCTGGCGCCGGGCTACCTGCGGAAGACCTGGAAGGAAAACGGCCGCAGCTACTGGCAGTACAAGATGGACCAGAAGATGATGCCTTTCTTTGCCTACCTGTCCGCCAACTGGGACGTCAAGAAGGGCGACTGGCACGGCATCCCGATCGAGATCTACCACGACCGCAAGCACGGCTACAACGTCGACCGCATGATCGCGGCCACGCAAAAGTCGCTGGACTATTACACGAGCCAGTTCACGCCCTACCAGTTCAAGCAGGTGCGGATCCTGGAGTTCCCGAACTACAACAGCTTCGCCCAGTCCTTCGCCAACACGATCCCGTTCTCGGAGTCGATCGGCTTCATCGCCGACCTGCGCGACAAGGAAGACATCGACTACGTGTTCTACGTGACGGCCCACGAGATGGCGCACCAGTGGTGGGGCCACCAGATCGCCGCCGCCAACGTGCAGGGCTCGACGATGCTGATCGAATCGCTGGCGCAGTATTCGGCGCTGATGGTCATGGAGAAGGAATACGGCCCGCACCAGATGCGCCGCTTCCTGCGCTATGAACTGGACCGCTACCTCAGCTCGCGCGGCGGCGAAGCGATCGAGGAGCTGCCTTTGTTCCGTGTCGAGAACCAGCAGTACATCCATTACCGCAAGGGCAGCCTGATCTTCTACCGCCTGCGCGACGAGATCGGCGAAGCGGCCCTGAACCGCGCGCTGAAGCGCTACCTGGTCGACAAAGGCTTCCAGGAGGCGCCGTTCACGACCTCGAAGGAGCTGCTCTCGTATATCCGTGCGGAGGCGCCGGCCGACAAGCAGGCGCTGATCACCGACATGTTCGAAAAGATCGTCTTCTACGATAACCGCGTGACGGCAGCCAGCGCGAAGAAGCGCCCCGACGGCCAGTGGGACGTGACCATGAAGCTGCACCTGGCGAAGATGGAAGCCGACGGCAACGGCAAGGAGACGGCGCGCGCCTATGACGAGCCGGTGGAGATCGGCGTGTTCGCCCGCGCCAGGGGGGCCAGGGAAGCGGACGAGAAAGTGCTGCTGCTGGAGAAGCGGGTGCTGACGGGCGCCGATCCGGTGCTCACCGTGACGGTGAAGGAGCAGCCCTTCGACGTCGGCGTCGATCCTTACAACAAGATGATCGACCGCGTCTCGCGCGACAACCGCAAGGAGGTCAGCGTCGAATGAGCGCCGAAGCCGCCTCCGATGCCGGTCAGCGCCTGAGTTGGCCGGCTCGCCTTATTTCGGCAAGCCGTAGGCGCGTTCGATCGCCTCGTAACGGTCGATGGTCAGCTTGTCGCCGTCCTCGGTGAAGACCAGCCTGGCGCCGCCGCTGGTCACGAACTGGGTGGGGGAGGTGGAGAAGATCTCCAGCGCCGGGCGGCCCTTGATGGCCACGTAATAGCGACCCACCCGGCGGCTGAAGCGCACGGCCTCGCCGTTGCTGAGGCCGTATTCGTATTCGTAATCCTTGAATTGTTCCGGTGTGACGCGGGCGCGCTGTCCTTTGACGATCACGCTGCCGATGGGCGCCGCGGCGGCGGCTTGCGTTTCCTGCTGGGCGTACGCGGACGCACCGGAAGTCCAGGCCAGGATGGCGGCCAGGCTCAATCCAATCATTTTCATGACAGCCTCTCAATCGGTCGACAAGACAAGGTTAAGAAAAGAGCAGCAACAAATTCTACGCCCGAAGAAGTTGATGAACAAGCAATTTCAGTCGGGCAGATGCGCACCCGGACCAAGCCGACCCTGTCGGTTCGCCCGCCGCTCCGGTATCATGGCGGGATGAGTACTATTTCTTTCCAACCGTTCGTGATTGGCGTCGCCGGCGGCAGCGGCAGCGGCAAGTCAACGGTGACCCAGCAGGTCCTGGCGTCCTTCGGCGCCGACATGGTGTCGGTGGTGATGCAGGACGATTATTACAACGACCAGTCCGATCTCAGCCCCGAAGTCCGCCGCAAGCAGAATTACGACCACCCGCAGGCCTTCGACTGGCCGCTGATGGTGGCCCACGTCCAGGCGCTGCGCAACGGCGAGACGATCCAGATGCCGGAGTACGATTTCACGATCGACAACCGCTCCGACAAGACCATTCCCGTCAAGCCGGCCCCGGTCATCGTGATCGAAGGACTGTTCGCCCTGTACGACGCCGACCTGCGCAAGATGATGTCGCTGAAGATCTTCGTCGACACCGCCCCGGACGTGCGTTTCATCCGCCGCATGCAGCGCGATATCGCCGAGCGCGGGCGCACCACGGACAGCATCGTCAACCAGTACCTGGAAACCGTGCGTCCGATGCACAAGCAGTTCATCGAACCGACCAAGCGCCACGCCGACGTCATCCTGCCGCACGGCGCGAACGGCCCGGCCGTCGACGTCATCACCACCAAGGTGGCGAGCGTGATCGGGCAGTTGAAACGCGGCTGAGCGAAACGGCCCCGATCAGGCCATCGGCTTGCACTGCTCGGTGCCGGCCGCCATCGCCTTCAGGCGCGCCGGGTCGAGCAGGGTCACCTCGCGCTTGTCGACCTGCACCAGGCCCAGCTTCCTGAAGCGCGACAGCAGGCGACTGATGCTTTCGATGGTCAGGCCGAGGTAGTTGCCGATGTCTTCGCGCGACATGCGCAGGGCGAACTGCGTCGGCGAGTAGCCGCGCGCAGCGTAGCGCGCCGACTTGTTTACCAGGAACACCGCCAGGCGCTGCTCGGCGCGCATGTTGCCCAGCAGTAGCATGGCGTTCTGCTCGCGCGTGATCTCGCTGCTCATCAGGCGGTGGAAGTGGCGCAGCAGGGCCGGCACCTGGCCGAACAGCTCTTCCAGATTGGCGAAGGGGATCTCGCAGACCTCGCTGTCTTCCAGCGCCACGGCGTCGCAGTGGTGGCGCCCGGCGCCGATCGCATCCATGCCCAGCAGGTCGCCGGCCATCTGGAAGCCGGTGATCTGGGCCTCGCCGGCCGCATTCACCTGGTAGGTCTTGAAATGCCCGAAGCGCACCGCGTACAGGTTGCGGAAGCTGTCGCCCGCCTTGTACAGGGCCTCGTCGCGCGCCAGGCGGCGGCGCCGGCCGATGATGCGGTCGAGGCGCTCGATGTCGGCGTCTTCCAGGCCCATCGGCAGGCACAGCTGGTGCATGCTGCAGGCCGCGCAGCCGGCCTTCAGGGTCTGCAGGATCGGGATCGTCGTGCTCATGCCCGCATTATAGAGCGCCCCCAATCGTGCGCGGGCCCGCCCCATGCTAGATTCGCAACACGACAACAGCGGAGGGCTTTCATGTTCGGTTTGGCGGCATTGGACCTGGCGCGCGTGCAATTCGCGTTCACGATGTCGTTCCACATCCTGTTCCCGGCGATCACCATCGGCCTGGCCAGCTACCTGGCCGTGCTGGAGCTGTGCTGGCTGAAGACGAAGCGCCAGGTCTTCGTCGACCTGTACCACTTCTGGCTGAAGATCTTCGCCGTCTGCTTCGGCATGGGGGTGGTCTCCGGCATCGTCATGGCTTACCAGTTCGGCACCAACTGGAGCTATTTTTCGGAATACGCCGGCGCCATCACCGGCCCGCTGCTGGCCTACGAGGTGCTGACCGCCTTCTTCCTGGAAGCCGGCTTCCTCGGCGTGATGCTGTTCGGCTGGACCCGCGTCGGGCCGGGTCTGCACTTCCTCGCGACCTGCATGGTGGCGCTGGGCACCTTGATCTCCGCCACCTGGATCCTCGGCTCGAACAGCTGGATGCAGACCCCGCAGGGCTATGCCATCGTCGAGGGCCGCATGGTGCCGGTCGACTGGCTGCGGATCATCTTCAACCCGTCCTTCCCCTACCGGCTGGTGCACATGTCGATCGCGGCTTTCCTCTCGACCGCGCTGTTCGTCGGCGCTTCGGCGGCCTGGCACCTGCTGAAGAAACGGGACAATGAGGCTGTCCGCACCATGCTGTCGATGGCCATGTGGCTGGTGCTGATCGTGGCCCCGATCCAGGCCGTGGTCGGCGACATGCACGGCCTGAACACCTTGAAACACCAGCCGGCCAAGATCGCCGCGCTGGAAGGCCACTGGGAGAATGAAGGTGACAAGCCGCTGCCGCTGCTGCTGTTCGGCATTCCGTCGATGCGGGATGAAGAGACCAAATTCGCGGTCGGCATCCCGCGCGTGGGCAGCTGGATCCTGACCCACACCTGGGGCGGCCAGATCAAGGGGCTGAAGGAATTCCCGCGCGGCGAGCGCCCGAATTCCCTGATCCTGTTCTGGAGCTTCCGGGCGATGGTCGGCCTGGGCCTCCTGATGATCGCGCTGGGCGTCTGGAGCCTGTGGCTGCGCTTCAAGAAACGCCTGTACGACAGCCGCCGCTTCCTGCAAATGGCCATGTGGATGGGACCCGCGGGCCTGCTGGCGGTGCTGGCCGGCTGGATCACCACCGAGGTTGGGCGCCAGCCCTGGGTCGTCTACGGCGTGCTGCGCACCGCGGATGCCGCCTCGAAGATCTCGGCCGGGCCGCTGGCCCTGTCGCTGGCGCTGTTCGTGGTGGCCTACCTGTTCGTGTTCGGGGTCGGCATCGCCTATGTGCTGCGGCTGGTGCGCAAGGGACCGCAGGCCTTCGACACCACCCGCATCCCGCAGGGCGGGCCGGGCAGGGGGCGCACGCCGGCGCGCCCGCTGTCGGTGCCGGAAGCGGAGGCCTCGGCCAACGAAGACAACATGACCTGAGCATGACCTGAAACGAGACCATGGACATCGACATCACCGCGGTCTGGGCCGCCATCATTTTCTTCTCCGTCTTCATGTACGTGGTGCTGGACGGCTTCGACCTCGGCATCGGCATGCTGTACCCCTTCGTGCCGGGCCGGCGCGAGCGCGACACCATGATGAACTCGGTGGCGCCGATCTGGGACGGCAACGAGACCTGGCTGGTGCTGGGCGGCGAGGGGCTGCTGGCGGCCTTTCCGGTGGCGTACGCGGTGATCCTGCCGGGCCTCTACCTGCCGCTGATCTTCATGCTGGTCGGCCTGATCTTCCGCGGCGTGGCCTTCGAATTCCGCTTCAAGGCCAGCGACCGCGAACGGCCCATCTGGGACCTGGCCTTCATCGGCGGCTCGATGACGGCGGCCTTCTTCCAGGGCGTGTCGCTGGGCGCCTTCCTCGGCGGGATTCCGGTGTCGGGGCGCAGCTACGCCGGCGGCCCGCTCGACTGGTTCGCGCCGTTTCCGCTGGCGGCCGGCTGCGGCGTGATGATCGCCTATGCACTGCTGGGCGCGACCTGGCTGGTGATGAAGACCGAGGGCGAGCTGTACCGGCGCATGCAAAGCCTGGCGCGGCCGCTGACCTGGCTGCTGCTGGCGGCGATCGCCGTGGTCAGCGTGTGGACCCCGCTGAACCAGCACCAGGTGGCCGAGCGCTGGTTCAGCTTCCCGAACCTGCTGATCCTGTCGCCGGTGCCGCTGCTGGTGGCGGCGTCGAGCTTCTGGCTGCTGTGGGCGCTGAAGCGCGACCCGCACCGCCAGCCCTTCGTCGCCGCGCTGGCCCTGACCCTGCTGGGCTTTACCGGGATGGCGATCAGCATCTGGCCGCACATCGTCCCGCCCACCATCACGATCTGGGAAGCGGCGGCCCCGCCCGCCACCCAGCATTTCGCCCTGGTCGGCACCCTGATCGTGATGCCGCTGATCCTGGCCTACACCGGCTGGGCCTATTACGTGTTCCGCGGCAAGGTCGACGAGAGCGGGGGTTACCACTGATGGCCCCGCTCTGGCTGCGGCGGCTGGGCTGGCTCGTGGCGCTGTGGGCGGGCGGGGTGGCGGCGCTGGGGGCGGTCGCCTGGTTGCTGCGGGTGCTGATGCATGCGGCCGGCATGAAGTAGAAGGTTCAACCGTGCGCGCCTTTTGCGTTCCGAGGGACTACACTTTCAGTATGGATTTGCTAACGGGAGAACCGCTCAGTGCCGCTTGAAACCGCGTCCTTACAAACGATTGCGCTGCCCTTGTCCGAAGAGGACCAGGCGAGGGCCGATTTTTATGCACTGATCGCACGCCTGATGCTGGCGCCGCCGAACGCCGGCCTGCTGGCGGCCCTGGCGGGCGCCGAGCCGCTGCGCGCCGACGGCCTGGGTGCGGAGGGACGCGCCCTCGAAGACGCCTGGCTGAAGCTGACCCAGGCCGCCAGCGTGATGGACGCCGATGCGGTGTCCGAGGAATTCGCGGCCCTGTTCATCAGCACCGGCAATCCGCTGCTGAATCCCTACGCTTCGTTCTACCTGACCGGCCACCTGAACGACGTCCCGCTGGCCGAGCTGCGCCAGGACCTGGCCCGGCTGGGCATCGCGCGCGCGCGCGGCGTCGGTGAATTCGAAGACCACCTGGCGGCGCTGTGCGAGACCATGCGCGTCCTGATCGCCGGCGCGCCGGGCATCGCGCGCCAGCCGCTGGACGAGCAGAAGCAGCTGTTCGTGGCCCACATCCAGCCCTGGTACGCGGCCTGCCTGGCCGACATCCAGGCCGCCGGACCGGTCAATTTCTACCGGGTGGCGGCGGCCTTCGCCGGCGCCTTCCTGGCGGTCGAAGCGCTGGCGTTCTCGCTCTGGCAGCCCGCCGATTCCCCCATTGCAGCATGAGGACCATCATGGCCAACGACGACAAAGCGCTCGCACCAGCCCCCGGTTCCGTCCCCGACGCCGCCCGCCGCAACCTGCTGAAGGCCGCGCCGCTGGGCGCCCTGGCCGTGGTGGCGGCGCGCGCCCGCGCCGCCGAGGCCGCGCCGGCCGCCGCCCCTGAACCGCAGGACGACGCGAAGCCGAAGGGCTATCACGAAACCGAACACATCCGCCGGTACTACCGGACGGCCGCCTATTGGTAATTTGCTGGACATCCAAGCACAGAGGAAGAACCATGACCCTGGTGAAGACTTCGCGCGACAACGGCCTGAAACGGCGCAAGTTCCTGGTCGGCGCGGGCGTCACGGCCGGCGCCGCCGCGGTGGCGCGCCATTTGCCGCTGAACGTCATCGAGCCCGCCACGGCCGCCGCTCCGGCGCCGGCGGCGGCCCCGAAGACCGAGATCAAGCACACCGTCTGCAGCCACTGCTCGGTCGGCTGCTCGGTGGAGGCGGTGGTCAGCAACGGCGTCTGGGTGCGCCAGGAAGCCGCTTTCGACTCGCCCATCAACATGGGCGCCCACTGCGCCAAGGGCGCCTCGGTGCGCGAGCACGGCTTCGGCGAGCACCGCCTGCGCTACCCGATGAAGCTGGTGAACGGCAAGTACGAGCGCATCTCCTGGGACCAGGCGGTCAACGAGATCGGCGACAAGCTGCTCGAGCTGCGCCAGAAGTCCGGGCCGGACGCGCTGATGGTGATCGGCTCCTCGAAGCACAACAACGAACAGTCCTACCTGCTGCGCAAATGGGTCTCGATGTGGGGCAGCAATAACTGCGACCACCAGGCGCGCATCTGCCACTCGACCACGGTGGCGGGCGTGGCCCAGACCTTCGGCTACGGCGCGATGACGAACAGCTTCAACGACCTGCACTACAGCAAGGCCGTGATGTTCATCGGCTCGAACCCGGCCGAGGCCCACCCGATCTCGATGCTGCACTTCCTGCACGCCAAGGAGCTGGGCGCGAAGATGATCGTGGTCGATCCGCGCTTCACGCGCACCGCGCGTTTCGCCCACCACTACGTGCGGGTCCGTCCCGGCACCGACATTCCGCTGGTGTGGGGCATCCTGTGGCACATCTTCGAGAACGGCTGGGAAGACAAGGACTACATCGCCGCCCGCACCAACGGCATGGACGAGGTGCGCAAGGAAGTCGCCAAGTGGACCCCGGACAAGGTCACCGACGTGACCGGCGTGCCGGAAGCCAGCGTACGCATGGCGGCTGAGATGCTGGCCAAGAACCGGCCTTCGTCGGTGGTGTGGTGCATGGGCATCACCCAGCACCACGTCGGCACCGCCAACGTGCGCGCGCTGTCGATCCTGCAGCTGGCGCTGGGGAACATCGGCGTGCCGGGCGGCGGCGCCAACATCTACCGCGGCCACGACAACGTGCAGGGCGCCACCGACGTCGGCCCGAACGGCGATTCGCTGCCGGGCTACTACGGCATCGCCGAAGGCGCCTGGAAGCACTTCTGCGCCGTCTGGGGCGTCGACTACGACTGGATCAAGTCGCGCTTCGGCTCCAAGGAGCTGATGGAAAAACCGGGCATCACGGTCTCGCGCTGGTACGACGCGGTGCTCGAGGATAATCAGTACGTCGACCAGCCGAGCAACCTGCGCGCCGTGTTCTACTGGGGCCACGCGCCGAACAGCCAGACCCGCCTGCCGGACATGAAGAAGGCGATGCAGAAGCTCGACATGCTGGTCGTGATCGACCCGTATCCGAGCATGACGGCCTCGATGCACGGCCGCGAGAACGGCGTCTACCTGCTGCCGGCGGCCTCGCAGTTCGAATGCCAGGGCTCGGTGACGGCCTCGAACCGCTCGATCCAGTGGCGCGAGCGCGTGATCCAGCCGCTGTTCGAATGCAAGACCGACCACGAGATCATGTACCTGCTGGCCAACAAGCTCGGCTTCGCGGAACAGCTGGTGAAGAACATCAAGGTGGTCAACAACGAACCGGTGATCGAGGACATCCTCCGCGAAATCAACCGTTCCTGCTGGACCATCGGCTACACCGGCGCCTCGCCGGAGCGCCTCAAGCTGCACATGCAGAACAAGCACACCTTCAACCCGACCACCATGCGCGCCGACGACGGTCCCTGCAAGGGCGACTATTACGGCCTGCCGTGGCCGTGCTGGGGCACGCCGGAGATGAAGCATCCGGGCACGCCGATCCTGTACGACATCCATAAATCGGTGGCCGAGGGCGGCCTGCCGTTCCGCGCCAACTGGGGCGTCGAGCACAACGGCGAGAGCCTGCTGGCCGCCGACGGCTCGACCAACAAGGACAGCGAACTCGACGTCGGCTATCCGGAATTCGACCACGTGTTCCTCAAGAAGCTGGGCTGGTGGTCCGACCTGACGCCGGACGAGCAGAAGGCCGCCGAAGGCAAGAACTGGAAGACCGATTTGTCGGGCGGCATCATCCGCGTCGTGATCTCGCACGGCTGCGCGCCCTGGGGCAATGCGCGGGCGCGCTGCAACGTCTGGAATTTCCCGGACCCGGTGCCGACCCACCGCGAGCCGCTGGTCTCGCCGCGCCGCGACCTGGTCGCCAAGTACCCGACCTACGACGACAAGGCCGCCTTCTGGCGCCTGCCGACCCTGTACAAATCGGTGCAGCAGGTCGACTTCTCGAAGGACTATCCGCTGATCATGACGTCCGGCCGCCTGGTCGAGTACGAGGGCGGCGGCGACGAGACCCGCTCGAACCCCTGGCTGGCCGAGCTGCAGCAGAACATGTTCTGCGAAGTGAATCCGGAAGACGCCGCCCAGATCGGCGTGAAGATCGGCGATTTCATGTGGGTCGAGACCCCGACCGGCGCGCGCCTGAAGATGATGGCGATGGTGACCCAGCGCGTGCCCCAGGGCATCGTCTGGATGCCTTTCCACTTCGGCGGCTGGTGGATGGGCGAAGACCTGGTAAAGCATTATCCCGAGGGCGGCGCCCCGACCGTGCGCGGCGAGGCCGTCAACACCGGCTGGACTTACGGCTATGACGCCGTGACGATGATGCAGGAAACCAAAGTGTCGCTGTGCCGTTTGGTACGCGCCTGACGAGGAGCTGAACATGGCTGCAAGAATGAAGTTCATCTGCGACACGGAGCGCTGCATCGACTGCAACGGCTGCGTGACGGCCTGCAAGAACGAGAACGAGACGCCCTGGGGCGTGAACCGGCGCCGCGTCGTCACCATCAACGACGGCGTGCCGGGCGAGCGCTCGATCTCGGTCGCCTGCATGCACTGCACCGACGCGCCCTGCCTGGCGGTGTGCCCGGTCAACTGCATCTACCACACCGAGGACGGCATCGTGCTGCACTCGAAGGACCAGTGCATCGGCTGCGGCTACTGCTATTACGCCTGTCCCTTCGGCGCCCCGCAATTCCCGGAGAGCGGCCTGTTCAACCACCGCGGCAAGATGGACAAGTGCACCTTCTGCGCCGGCGGCCCGGAACCGGATACCTCGGAAGCCGAATTCAAGAAATACGGCCGCAACCGCATCGCCGAAGGCAAGCTGCCGGCCTGCGCCGAGATGTGCGGCACCAAGGCCCTGCTGGGCGGCGACGCCGGCATCGTCGCCGACATCTACCGCCAGCGCGTCGAGACCCGCGGCTACGGCCCGGAACTGTGGGGCTGGAAGATCGCCTACGGCAAGCCGAAACGCGGCGGCAGCATCCAGGCCACCGGCGACGGTCCGCGCGTCAACCAGAACCTCAACGACGCGCAGAACGACGATGGGAGGCTGCCATGAAGCGGCTTTTCCTCCTGCTGATGCCGCTGGCGCTGCTGGCCGGCTGCCTGGAAGTCGACCAGCACCCGCACTGGATCAAGGGCCAGTACGCCGGCAAGAAGGACGACCGGCAGTTCGCCACCTACTTCCACAAGGACAGGCTGGCCTGGTGGGGCACGATCAGCAACCGCAACCAGCACCAGAACGAATACAACCGGGCCAATCCCTGAGGAGCTCAGCATGCGACCGTTCATCCTCCGCTTATTGATCGCGCTGAGCATGGCGCTGAGCTTGTCCACCGCCTGGGCCGGCGTGCCGAACAACCGCGCCGAGCCGGCCTATGCCGAAGAGCAGACCATCCTGCAGGCCGAGAAGGATTCGCGCTCGCCGCAGCCGGGTCTCGCCGACAAGGATTCCGGCCGCGTGCACATGGACCGCCACTACCTCGGCCAGTACGGCCAGAAGGAGGGCACCGTGATCGTCCAGCGCGGCGGCAACCAGTGGCGGGTGCTGCGCAACGGTCCGCTGGCGATGCTGTCCGGCACCGTGCTGGTGCTGGCGCTGCTGGCCGTGTTCCTGGTCGCGAAAGTCGTCGGCAAGATCAAGGCCGACGAGCCCGATACCGGACGCCGCATCCAGCGTTTCACGGACTGGGAGCGCCACGTGCACTGGGCCACGGCGATCACCTTCATCATCCTCGCCGTGACCGGACTGGTGATCCTGTTCGGCAAGAAGCTGCTGATTCCGCTGGTCGGGCATGACGTGTTCGCCTTCATCGCCTACATCTTCAAGTACCTGCACAACTTCGTCGGCCCGCTGTTCATCGTCTGCTCGGTGCTGATGTTCTTCACCTTCCTGCGCCGGAACTTCTTCCGCCGCATCGACTGGCTGTGGTTCCGCAAGGCCGGCGGCATGCTGACCCACGAGCACGTGCCGGCCGGTTTCTTCAATGCCGGCGAGAAGAGCTGGTTCTGGCTGGGCGTGACCCTGCTGGGCCTGGTGATGTCGATCAGCGGCCTGATCCTCGACTTCGTCAGCTTCGGCCAGACCCGCTACGTGCTGCAGGTCGCCAACTACCTGCACCTGCTGGGCGCCACCTTCTACATCGCCGCCGCCATGGGCCACATCTACATTGGCACCTGGGGCACGCCCGGCGCCTACCACGCGATGCGCCACGGCGACGTCGACGAATCCTGGGCGCGCGCCCACCACGGCATCTGGCTGGACGAGGTGAAGGCCGGCGTGCCGGTCGGCACCTTCGACAAGCGCGTGCCGCCCCCGGATCATCCGCCGCCGCCGGGCGCGGCGCCGGGCAATGTGCCGCCGGGAGTGCGCCCATGAAAGCATCAGTTTTTCTTATGCATGTGGGCGCCGCGGCGCTGCTCTTGAGCGCGGCCGGCTGCAAGCGGCACGGCGATGAAGCCATGCGCGAGACCAAATTCCCCGGGATGATCACGGCCGGCGGCGGCACCAGCGGCCAGGTCATGGCCCGCAATGGCGGACCGAAGACCGACGCGACCTATGCCGGCGGCACCCCGGGCATCGCCGGCGGCGCGGGCGGCAACACGGCGGGCGCCGGCACCGGCGGCACCACGCATGAAACCGGGCAGGGGCCGTCGTCGGGCGTGTCGGCGCCGTCCAGCGGCGCCGCCGCGGCCACCGGCGCCACCGAAAAACCGTCCGGCGACAGCGGCAACAACCCGGTCAAGCCGGACGCCACGCCGGCGCCGCAACCGGCCGCCGCCCACCGCGACCCGGGCGCGAACAGCGCCGCGCCGGGCCGCTGACCTGACGAGGACACAGCCATGAAACCGATTCGCAACAGGCGAGGGCAGCCGGCCCGCCACCCGGCCATCAAGGCGGCGCTCTTGATCGCCGGCCTGCTGGTGGCGAGCCTGGCCTGGGCCGCGCTGCCGCCGCCCACCCCGGCGCAGCAGCAGGCCGCGGCCGAGAAGAAGGCCAAGGCCGATGCCCAGGCCGCCAAGGACAAGATCAGCCTGGCGGCGTCGATGGACGCCGTGACCGCCCGCTACCGCGCGCGCGCCGCCCAGGAAGGCTGGAAGACGCATCCGGCGGTGGCGGTCGTGGCCGCGGCGCCGGCAGCGGCAGCGGCGCCCGGTGGCGCACCGATCACCGCGGCCGGCGCGGCAAGCCCGCCGCCGGCCGGATCGCCGGGCGCCGGCACCCCGACCGCGGCATCGCTGGCGGCGCCGAATCCCTCCATCAAGAGCGAGAAACTGGGCACCGCACCGCCCAGCGAGGATGTGAAGAAGGGGCAGACCCGCGCCCAGCCGCGCGACGCCAAACCCACCGTCGACAAAGGCACGCCTGACGTGAAGAACAAATGAAGATGGGCAGCATGCCGATCGCGGTGCTGATGCAGCGCCGCGCCGTCAAGCACGTGTGGGCGGACGAGGCCTGGGAAGCGGTGGGCGTGGTGCCCGACCGCGGCAATCTGCCGGCCGTGCAGATGCTGAGCCAGTCGCCGGAACGCGACTATTACCTGGTCTCCGGCCTCGAACTGGAACTGTATCCGGACGAGAACGAAGGCTATTACGAGAACATGATGGCGCCCGATTCGAAAGTCTTCGTGCTGTGGCGCATGGAAGCCGGGCGGGCGATGCCGGTGCGGGCCTCGGTCAGCTATGTCGAAGGCACGCGCATGTTCGACTCCGGCGAGAACGCCGACGGCGTGACCATGCCGGCCGATATCTACGCCTGGGTGGCCGCCTACCTGCGCGAGCACTACCAGCCGAAGCCGCGCCGCGGCCGGCGAGAGCACGGCTAAGCCCATGTCCGAGGAAGGCTTCCTGCGCCGCTGGGCGCGCAGAAAGAGCGCACTGCGATCCGAGGTCCGCGAAGGACGCGAGCCTGTCGCGGCGCCGGTGTCCGCGCAGGCGCCTGTGCCCGCGTCTGCGCCGGCATTCGTGGCCACGCCAGGCGCGCCGGCCGATCCGCCGCCGCCGCAGCCCGTCACGCAAATGCCGCCGGAACCGGCCGCCGAACGCCCGCTGCCGACGATGGACGACGTCGCCACGCTGGACCGGGATTCCGACTTCTCGGCCTTCGTCGCGCGCGGCGTCGACCAGGCCGTGCGCCGCAGCGCGCTGAAAAAGCTGTTCGCCGATCCGCATTTCAACGCGATGGACCGGCTCGACGTCTACATCGACGACTACACCAAACCGAGTCCGGTGTCGGAAGCGATGCTGGCCTCGCTCGAGCATGCGAAAAGCGTGTTCGCGAAGATGCTCGAGGACGAGCCGGAAACGCAGCTGGAAGCAGAACCGAAAGCACAACCGGCGG
The DNA here is from genome assembly GCA_913778765.1 of uncultured Massilia sp. GTDB lineage: Bacteria > Pseudomonadota > Gammaproteobacteria > Burkholderiales > Burkholderiaceae_D > Telluria. The sequence goes on from CAJYXO010000123.1 coordinate 55,027, forward strand.
CAGAACCACAATCACAAAAACCACCTGAACAAGAGACACAATGAATATCCGTTTCATCGAAGGGCAGGGCGAGGACCCGGTCCAGGCGGCCAGGAACCTGCTCGCCCGCACCAGCGCCATCGCCGCGCTCGGCGCCGTCGAAGCACCCGAGCCGCTCGACACGGTCGGCTACCGCTCCGCCGGCCATACCCTGGTCATCGGCAGCAGCGCCCAGGCGCTGCCCTGGGCCGACCGCCTGGCCGGCGGCCTGAACGTGACCCTCCTGCTGCTCGACGCGAACGAGGGCGACAAGCCGCCGCTGCGCATCTATCCCGTGTTCCCCGCCCGCGCGATCGTGCTGAGCGGCTGGCTGGGCGCCTTCCAGGCCACCTGGCAGGCCCCTGGGCGCGCGCCGGAACACGGCAAATTCGACCTGGTGCTGGATCTCGGCGCGGCGCCGCAGATTGCGACCCACCAGCGCCCGCACGGCTATTACGCGCCCGGTCCGGACGAGGCGGCGCGAGCGGAAGCGGTCGAAGAACTGCTGGAGATGGTCGGCGAATTCGAGAAGCCGAAATACTTCAGCTACAAGGAGCGCCTGTGCGCCCACAGCCGTAACCAGCTGGTCGGCTGCAATGCCTGCGTCGAGATCTGCTCGGCCGGCGCCATCGAGGGCGCGGGCGACCTGATCAAGGTGAACCCCTACCTGTGCGCCGGCTGCGGCGCCTGCACCACCGTGTGTCCGACCGGCGCGATCTCGTACGCCTACCCGTCGGCCAGCCACACCGGCGGGCGCATCAAGACCGTGCTGCAGGCCTATGCGGAGGCGGGCGGCGAGGAGCCCGTGCTGCTGCTGCACGGCCTCGAAGGCGCTGCGCTGCTGGCCCAGGCCGAAGGCGGGCGGGACAGCGCCGTCCCCGGGCGCCTGCTGCCGCTCGGCCTGCACCACACGGCCTCGACCGGCATCGACGTCTGGCTCAGCGCGCTGGCCTATGGCGCGGCCGGCGTCACGGTCCTGATGACCGGGGATGAAGCGCCGCAGTACGTGGCCGCGCTAAGCCAGCAAATGGAAATCGCCCAGGCCATCCTCGACGGTCTCGGGTACGCGGGGCCGCACCTGCAGCTGCTGCGGGCGGGCAGCCCGGACGAGCTGGCGGTGGCCCTGCAGCATGCGCCGCGGGGCCAGGCGCCGACGCAACGCGCCGGCTTCAACGTCGCCGCGGACAAGCGCAATACGCTCGACTACGCACTCGACCACCTGGTCAAGCACGCGCCGGTGAAGGCCGAGCAGATCGCGCTGCCGGCCGGCGCGCCCTTCGGCACGCTGGCGGTGGACAGCGCCGCCTGCAGCCTGTGCATGTCCTGCGTCGGCGCCTGTCCGAGTTCGGCGCTGATGGATGGCCAGAACGCGCCGCAGCTGCGCTTCGTCGAGAAGAACTGCGTGCAGTGCGGCCTGTGCGCCACCACCTGCCCGGAAAACGCGATCAGCCTCGTGCCGCGCATGAACCTGACGGACACGCGCAAGCAGACCGTGGTGCTGAACGAGACCCAGCCCTTCCACTGCATCCGCTGCAGCAAGCCCTTCGGCACCCTGCGCATGGTCGAGACCATGCTGGCGCGCCTGGCTTCGCACCCGGCATTCGCCGGCAACCTCGACCGCATGCGCATGTGCGGCGACTGCCGCGTGATCGACATGATGACGCCGAAGGACGAGGTGAACGTCGGCGAGGTGAAGGAGCTGCGGCGCCAATGAGGGTCGCGTAACCCGGGCGTCGGCAAGCCATGGCAAAATGTTCGTCACAGAACATACAAGGAGGAAACCATGGCCGCATCCCCGTACGAGCGCTTCATCGCCGCGCGCGACTTCCTGCAGCAGCACCGGCTCGACTACGATACCGCCTACCGCGACTACCAGGCCCCGGTGCTCGACGAGTTCAACTGGGCGCTCGACTTTTTCGACGTCCAGGCCCGCGGCAACCAGACGCCGGCGCTGTGGGTCGTGGAAGAGGACGGCAGCGAACGCAAGATCAGCTACGCCGACATGGCTGTCCGCTCGAGCCGGGTGGCCAACTGGCTGCGCGCGCAGGGCGTCCAGCGCGGCGACCGCGTGCTGCTGATGCTGCCGAACCGGGTCGAGCTGTGGGAGATCATGCTGGCCGGGATCAAGCTGGGCGCCGTGCTGGTGCCGACCACCATGCTGGTGTCGCCAGGCGACCTCGAAGACCGCCTGCAGCGCGGCCGGATCCGCCACGTCATCGCGCAAGCCTCCGAGACCCACAAGTTCGCCGGCCTGGCCGGCGACTACACCCGTATCGCGGTGGGCGGCGCGCTCGATGGCTGGACCGATTTCGCCCGGAGCGCCGGCGCCGAAAGCGAGTTCACGCCCTCGGGTGTGACCAAGGCCACCGATCCGCTGCTGCTGTATTTCACCTCCGGCACCACGGCGAAACCGAAGCTGGTGCTGCACAGCCAGCAGAGCTATCCGGTCGGCCATCTGTCGACGATGTACTGGATCGGCCTGAAGCCGGGCGACGTCCACTGGAACATCAGCTCGCCCGGCTGGGCCAAGCACGCCTGGAGCTGCTTCTTCGCGCCCTGGAATGCCGGCGCCACCATCTTCGTCTACAACTACGAGCGCTTTTCGGCGCGCGCCTGCCTGGACGTGATTTGCCGCTGCGGCGTGACCTCGCTGTGCGCGCCGCCGACCGTGTGGCGCATGATGATCAAGGAAGACCTGACGGCGTGGAAGCCGCCGCTGCGCGAGCTGGTCGGCGCCGGCGAGCCGCTGAACCCGGAAGTCATCGAGCAGGTCGAGCGGGCCTGGGGCATCCGCATCCGCGACGGCTTCGGGCAGACGGAAACCACCTGCCAGATCGGCAATCCGCCGGGCCAGGTCGTGAAACCGGGCTCGATGGGGCGGCCGCTGCCGGGCTACCGCGTGGCGCTGCTCGACCTCGACGACCAGCCGGCCCGGGAAGGCGAGATTTCATTGGTACTGGATCCGGCGCCGCTGGCCCTGATGCTGTGCTACGAAGGCGACGAAGCCAAGACCGCCGACGTCATGCGCGCCGGCCACTACCACACCGGCGACACCGCCACCGTCGACGAAGACGGCTATTACTTCTACGTCGGCCGCAACGACGACGTGTTCAAGTCTTCCGACTACCGCATCAGCCCCTTCGAGCTGGAAAGCGTGCTGATCGAGCACCCGGACGTGCTGGAAGCGGCGATCGTGCCGAGCCCCGACCCGCTGCGCCTGTCGGTGCCGAAGGCGTTCATCACCCTGCGGCCCGGCGTCGAGCCGACCCGCGAACTGGCAGGCAGAATCTTCGCCTTCGCGCGCGAACGCCTGTCGCCTTATAAGCGGATCCGCCGGCTCGAATTCACCGAGCTGCCGAAGACCATCTCCGGCAAGATCCGCCGCGTCGAGCTGCGCAGGGCCGAGCAGGCCGGCGGACGCCAGGGCACGGAATTCCGCGAGGAGGATTTTGCGGGCTGATCCCTGCCACGGAGCGAGCCGGCCGTGCTGAACGCCCTGCGGGAGTTGCTGCGGCCGCCGCCGGGCATGGACTTCGACTTCAGCCGGCCGCCCGGTGAGCCGGCCCTGATGCCGGCCGGCGGCGTGTCGTGGCGGGTGTTCGCCAATCCGGTCGTCCTGTTCGTCGGCGGGGTGGGGGCGGTCCTGCTCGAGCTGGCCGAGCCCTCGGTGCGCAGCGGCGTCTGGGAGCACAGCAGCTTCCAGCGCAATCCGCACCTGCGCCTGCGCCGCACCGGCTTCGCGGCCATGATGACGGTCTACGGGCCGCGCTCGGCGGCCGAGCAGCTGATCGCGCGCGTGGTGCGCATGCACGGGCACGTGGCGGGCGCGACGCCGGACGGCGTGGCCTACCGCGCCAACGATCCGCGCCTGCTCGACTGGGTGCATGCGACCGCCACCTTCGGCTTCACCCAGGCCTGCCACGCGTATGCGGAGGCATTGACGGCGCAGGAGAAGGACAGTGCCTTCGCCGAGTCCCGGCCCTCCGCCGACCTCTACGGCGCGACCGGCTCGCCGGACTCCTGGGCCGGCTGGGAAGCGCTGCTGGCCGCCACGGCGCCGCAACTGGAAGGCTCGGCCATCCTCGACGATTTCCTGCGCATCCTGGCCGATGCCGCCATCCTCCCGGCGCCGCTGCGCCCGCTGCAGCGCCTCCTGATCCGCGCCGCCGTCGACATCGTCCCGGAGCCGGTCCGTTCGCTGCCCCAGTTGCGCGGACGCGGCCTGCGTCCCGGGGAGGCGGCGCTGGTGCGCCTGCTGGCGCGCACGGCCCGATGGCTGCCGCTGGGCGACATCCCGCCGCGCCAGGCCGCGCGCCGGCTCGGCCTCGGATCCCCAGTGCCATCCCGGCCGCGCCGGCGCTGAAGGCCATCGTTCGCGTGCGGCACAAGCCGTGCTTTTCGGTCAATAATAGGCATCCTCATCGTTCACCCATCGAGCACACATCCGCAATGAGCAAGGAAAAGAATTACGAAGTCCGGAAGTCCCCCGTTCACGGCAACGGCGTGTTCGCACTGCGTCCGATCGGCGCCGGTGAGCGCATCATCGAATACCGCGGCGAACGCATCTCCTGGGATGCCGCCACCGAGCGCGCGGCGCGGCAGGGCGGCCCGATCAACCACACCTTCTACTTCAGCCTGGCCGACGGCAAGGTCATCGACGGCGGCCGCCGCGGCAACGATGCGCGCTGGATCAACCATGCCTGCGAACCGAACTGCGAAGCCTACGAAGAAGACGGCCGGGTCTGGATCCACGCGCTGCGCGACATCGACACCGGCGAGGAGCTGAACTACAACTACGCGCTGATCTACGACGAACGCCATACGCCGGCCCTGAAGCGCCAGTTCGCCTGCCGCTGCGGCACCCCGGGCTGTAGCGGCACGATGCTGGCGCCGAAGCGCCGTTCGCGCGCGAAAAGCGAAAGGGCGTCATGAAGCCCGTCGTCCGCAGCCTGCTGGAAACCGACCTGTACAAATTCACGATGTGGCAGGCCTTCCTGCACATGCACCCGGGCGCGATCGGCGAATACGAGTTCAAGTGCCGCAACACGCCGGCCTATCCGCTGGCCGAGCTGAAGGAAGACGTCGAACGCGAACTGGACCACCTGTGCCAGATGATGTTCAGCGAGGACGAGGTCGAGTACCTGCGTTCGCTGCGCTTCATCAAGAGCGACTTCGCCGACTTCCTGACCCTGTTCCGCTTCCAGCGCAAGTTCATCCACGTCGAAGCCGACGGCCCGCATCTGCGCATCCGCGCGGCCGGTCCGATCGTGCACGTGATGGGCTTCGAGATCTTCGTGCTCTACATCGTCAACGAGCTGTATTTCCGGCGCTTCGACCAGGCCGCGGCGATCGAGGAAGCGCGGCGGCGCCTGGCGCGGAAGGTCGAGGAATTCCGCGCCTTCGACGCCGAGCCCAAGCGCCTGAACCCCTTCGAGTTCTTCGATTTCGGCGTGCGCCGCCGCTTTTCCGGCGAGTGGCACGAAGAGGTGGTCGAGACCATGGCGCGCGAGCTGCCGCTGTTCTTCAAGGGCACCTCGAACGTCTACCTGGCGAAGAAGTTCGACCTGGTGCCGATCGGGACCATGGCGCACGAGTACATGCAGGCCTTCCAGTCCTTCGACGTGCGGCTGCGCGATTTCCAGAAAAAGGCGCTCGAAGACTGGGTCCAGGAATACCGCGGCGACCTCGGCACCGCCCTGACCGACGTGGTCGGCATGGACGCCTTCCTGCGCGACTTCGACCTGTATTTCGCCAAGCTGTTCGACGGCCTGCGCCACGACTCCGGCGACCCGGTCGAGTGGGGCGAAAAGGCGATCGCGCACTATGCCAAGCTGCGCATCGACGCCCGCACCAAGCGCCTGGTGTTCTCGGACGCGCTGACGGTGCCGAAGGCGCTGCATCTCTACCGCCACTTCGCCGACCGCGTGCAGCTCGGCTTCGGCATCGGGACCAAGCTCACCAACGACACCCAGTACGAGCCGCTCAACATCGTCATGAAGCTGGTGCGCTGCAACGGCCAGCCGGTGGCCAAGCTGTCCGACAGCCCGGGCAAGGGCATGGGCACGGACGAAACGTTCATCGCGTATCTGCGGCAGGTGTTCGACCAGCACATTTGAGGAGGCAGCGATGAAGCTCGACCAGCGCAGCGCCATCGTCACCGGAGCCGCCGGCGGCATCGGCATGGCGATCGCGCGCCGGCTGCTGAACGAGGGCGCCAGCGTGCTGCTGGCCGACCTCGACCGGGGCCGCCTCGACGCCGCATCGAACCAGCTGCAGCTCGACACCAGGGCCGAGCCGAAGCGCATCGCCAGCGCGGTCTGCGACGTCTCGCGCGAAGACCAGGTCGCCGCCGCGGCCGATGCCGCCATCGCCGCCTTCGGCCACTGGGACATCGTGGTCAACAACGCCGGCCTGATGCTGTTCAAGCCGATCGAGGAGCAGACCGCCGAGGACTGGCAGCGCATCCTCGGCGTCGACCTGCTGGGCGCCTTCTTCTTCATCAAGCAGGCCTTCCTGAAGATGAAGGGCGGCGGGGCGGTGGTCAACGTCTCCAGCGTGCACGCGGTCGAGACCGAACCGCTGGTCGCGCCCTACGCGGCGGCCAAGACGGCCTTGCTGTCGCTGACCCGCTCGGCCGCGCTGGAGGGCAAGCCGAAGAAGGTGCGCGTGAACGCCGTGCTGCCGGGCGCGGTCGACACGCCCATGCTGTGGGACAACCCGAACGTGCGCTCCGGCGCCGAAATCATCAACAAGGCCGACGTCGGCACCCCCGACGACGTCGCCGCCGCCATTGCCTTCCTCTGCAGCGACGATGCCGCCTTCGTCTGGGGCGCCGGCCTGCGCGTGGATGGCGGGCGCCTGGTCAGGCTCTGAGCCGGGGGCGATCGTCACCACGCCGCCGGCATGGGCCGGCCCGCAGGTCGACGACGCTTGCACATTCCTTCACAACTCCTATCCTGCATAGGATGGCGCCACCCGGCGCCGGCTGGCTTCTACCTTGTGGAGGTGCGCATGACCAACATGAAGAACGAAGTGGTCGATGCATTCAAGGCCACGCTGCGGGGGCCGGTGCTGCAGCCCGGCGACCCCGGCTACGACGATGCGCGCGCGATCTGGAACGCCATGATCGACAAGCGTCCCGCCCTGATCGTGCGCTGCGCCGGCACCGCCGACGTGGTGTCGAGCGTGAACTTCGCGCGCGAGAACGGTTTGCCGCTGGCGGTGCGCGGCGGCGGGCACAACATCGCCGGCAGCGCGCTGTGCGAGGACGGGCTGGTGATCGACCTGTCCGGCATGCGCGACGTCCACGTCGACCCGCGCATGCGCCTGGCCTGGGTCGGCGGCGGGGCGCTGCTGTCCGACGTCGACCACGAAACCCAGTCCTGCGGCCTGGCGGTCCCGCTCGGCATCAACTCGACCACCGGCACCGCCGGGCTGACCCTGGGCGGCGGCTTCGGCTGGCTGACCCGCATGCACGGGCTGGCGGTGGACAACCTGGTCGGCGCCGAAGTCGTCACCGCGGACGGCAAGCGGCACTGGGCCAGCGTCCAGGACGAGCCCGACCTGTTCTGGGCGATCCGCGGCGGCGGCGGCAACTTCGGCGTGGTGACCCTGTTCCAGTTCGCCCTGCACCCGGTCGGGCCGGACGTCACGGCCGGGCTGGTTGTGTTCCCGGCCGCCCAGGCGCGCGAGGTGATGCGCAACTACCGCGACTTCGTCGACGCGCTGCCGGACGACCTGAGCGTGTGGGCCGTGCTGCGCCAGGCGCCGCCGCTGCCCTTCCTGGCGGCCGACGTGCACGGCACGAACATCGTCGCGCTGGCCTTCTTCTCGCCCAGGCCGCCGGACGAGGTGGCGCCCATGCTCGAGCAGGTGCGCGGCTTCGGCGCCGCGCTGGGCGAGCACGTCGGCGCGATGCCCTACGAAGCCTGGCAGAAGGCTTTCGACCCGCTGCTGGCGCCGGGCGCGCGCAACTACTGGAAATCGCACAACTTCACCCACCTGTCCGACGACGCCATCGACGTCGTGCTGCGCTATGCCGGCGCGGCGCCGACCGCGCATTGCGAGATCTTCCTCGGCCTGGTCGGCGGCAAGGCGAACACGCTGCCGCCCGACGCCACCGCCTACCCGCACCGCAACGTCCAGTTCGCGATGAACGTGCACGGGCGCTGGACCGATCCGGCCGACGACGGCAAGGTCATCACCTGGGCGCGCGAGTTCTTCGGCGCCGCCTCGCCCTATGCGGCAGGGAGCGTCTACATCAACTTCCTGACCCAGGACGAAGCAGCGCGCATCCACGAGGCCTATGGCCCCAACTACGCGCGCCTGGTCGCGATCAAGCAGCGCTACGACCCGGACAACCTGTTCCGCTTCAACCACAACATCCGTCCTGACGCATGACGCGTCGGACCGATGCCCGGGGCGCCGGCATCGCCGCCGGCGCTCCGGGACCCCCGCTTCGTCCACCGATCGGTGCTACACTGGCCCGATGACTTCCACCGTCGACCTCCACCTGCGCAGCTACGCAAGCCTCGGCGCGCCGGACCGCCACGACTTCGCCCAGCTGGTGCTGCCGCTGAGCGGCTCGCTGCTGCTCGAGGTCGAAGGCCGGCGCGGCATGCTGGATCCGCTGCGCCGGCTTCGTCGCGCCCGGCGCCTGGCACGCCCAGGTCGGACATGCATCCAACCGTCCCATCATCGTCGACATCGGCGCGGCCGGGCTGGCCCCCGGCGTGGGCGAGCGCCTGTTCGAACGGCCGTTCGCGCCACTCGGCGCGGCCTCGCGCAAGCTGGTCGAGTTCATGGTGATGATGCTGGGCGCGGACGGTGGCCACGCGCCGCCCTCGGTGGTGCGGGGCTGGGTGCCGCTGCTGGTCGATACCCTGACGCTGGACGCGCCGCGCCCGGCATCGCGCCTGGCCGCGCTGCTGGCCGCCATCGAGGCCGCGCCGGGCCAGCCTTGGAGCACCGCGTCGATGGCGCGCGCCGCCGGCGTCAGCGTCAGCCGTCTGCACGGGCTGTTTCGCGAACAGCACGCCACCACGCCGCATGCCTGGCTGCTGGCGCACCGCCTGGACCGCGCGCGCGACTGGCTGGCGGGCAGCGACGCGACCATCGCCGAGATCGCCCTGCGCGCCGGCTTCTCGGAACAGAGCGCGCTGACGCGGGCGCTGCGCAAGGCGGTCGGGATGACGCCGGCGGCGTATCGGCGTGAATGCCGCCTCGGCGCGGCACTGGAGAAATCGTCAAACTAGCGCGAGTTCCAGTCAAGATTCATCCGGGCGTTTGCCGCATCATGGCCGCTCGGGAGGTTTTATATCGACATGCTTACACGAAATCACTGGCTCGGCATCGGCGCGAGCATCCTGGCGGGCGGCTTCTGGGGCCTGGTCTTTCTCACTCCGGAACTGACGCGCGGCTTCACGCCCTTGCAGCTCTCGGCCGGCCGCTACCTGGCCTACGGCCTGGTCGCGGCAAGCCTGCTGGCGCCGTCCTGGCGCAAGGTGCGGCCGCTGCTGGGCTGGCGCGACTGGCGCACCCTCGGCTGGCTCAGCTTTGCCGGCAACATCATCTATTACGTGTTCCTGGCGAATGCGGTGCAGCTGGGCGGGGTGGCGATGACCTCGCTGATCATCGGCCTGCTGCCGGTGACGGTCACGCTGGCCGGCCGGCGCGATGCCGATGCCGCGCCGCTGCTGCGCCTGCTGCCTTCGCTGGCGCTGGGCATCGCCGGCCTGGCCTGCATCAGCTGGCAGTCGCTGGCGACGCCGCAGCACGGATCGATGCAGGGCGCGCTGCTCGGCCTGTTGTGCGCGGTGGGGGCGCTGGTGTCCTGGACCCTGTACGCGGTCGGCAACAGCCGCGCGCTGGGTCGGCTGCATGGCGTGTCGGCGCATGACTGGAGTCTGCTGGTCGGGGTCGTCACCGGTGCGCAGGCGCTGCTGCTGGCGGCGCCTGCTTTCCTGCTGAACCCGGGCGCGCACACGCCGCCGCAGTGGCTGTATTTTGCCGGCGTGGTGACGACCGTCGCGATCCTGTGCTCGGTGGTCGGCAACGCGCTGTGGAACCACGCCAGCCGCCTGCTGCCGTTGACCATGACCGGCCAGATGATCGTCTTCGAAACCCTGTTCGCGCTGCTGTACGGCTTCATCTGGGAAGGGCGCCTGCCGACCGGGCTGGAATGGCTGGCGATGGCGCTGCTGATCGGCGGGGTGCTGAGCTGCGCCTCGGCGCACCGGGAGCGAACGCCGGCCGCGGTGCCCGCGGCTGGCCGAGTATCTCAGCAGAGTACATCGAGCGTGCCGAGCTGCGCCACCGCGACGTCGACGAAGGCGCGCAGGCGCGGCGGCATGTGGCGGCTGCTGGGCAGCACCAGGTGGACCGGCAGCGGTTCGGGCTCGTAGGCGGGCAGCAGGCGCACCAGCAGGCCGGCGCGCAGCAGCGGCTCGACCTGGTAGGACAGGGCGCGCGCGATGCCGAAGCCGTCGATGGCCGCCGCCAGCATCGCTTCGACGTCGTTCACGCGCAGGCGCGGGCTGTAGCGCACCACGTGCTCGCGCTTGCCCTGGCGGAAGCGCCATTCGGCCACGCTGCGCACCGAGGTCGACATGATCAGTTCGTGCCCGGCCAGTTCAAGCGGCGTCGACGGCGTACCGCGCCGCGCCAGGTAATCGGGACAGGCCACCGTGACGCGGCTGACCTGGCCGAGCCGGCGCGCCACCAGGCTCAGGTTCGCCAGCGGGCCGATGCGCACGGCGGCGTCGACGCCTTCTTCGATCAGGTCGACGTTGCGGTCCGACAGCAGCAGCTCGACCTGCACTTCCGGCTGGGCGGCCAGGAAGCGCGTGACCACCGGCGCCACATGCCGGCGCCCGAACACGTTGGGTGCGGCGATGCGCAGCAGGCCGCGCGGCGTATCCGCGCCTGCCGGCAGCAGGGCGGCCTCGTAGTCGGCCAGCAGGCGACGCGCCTGTTCGGCCAGTCGCAGCCCGGCCTCGGTGGGCGTCAGGCGCCGCGTGCTGCGTTCGAGCAGGCGCGCGCCGGCGCGGGTTTCCAGTACGCCCAGCTCGCGCGTGACGGCGGCCGGCGAGCGGCCCAGCTTGCGCGCGGCGGCGGCCATGCTGCCGGTGTCGAGGATGGCGACCAGGATCTGCAGCTCGTCGAGTCTGTCCATTATTGCGAAATTTGAAATGCTGAATTGCGATTATGCCGGATTTTCACGGTATCGGATCCGGCATAGCATGCAGGCTCCAACCACCTGAACGAGAGCCATCATGCCTGCACCCCGCATCCTCCACGGTACCCGCCTGTCGGGCCACAGCCACCGCGTCGAGCTCTTCCTGCACCTGCTCGGCCTGCCCTTCGAATTCGTCGACAGCCCGGGGACGGTGCGCGCCACGCCCGCATTCCGCCGCCTCAATCCGCTCGGCCAGGTTCCGGTGCTGGACGACGAGGGCCTGGCGCTGGCCGACAGCAACGCCATCCTCGTCTACCTGGCCAAGCGCTACGCGGCGGGAGGCGACTGGCTGCCGGAAGACCCGCTCGGCGCGGCGCGCGTGCAGCGCTGGCTGTCGCTGGCGGCCGGCGAGATCGCCTACGGCCCGGCCAGCGCCCGCGTCAACGCGCGTTTCTTCGATACCGGCGTGCCGCCCGCGCTGGCGCAGCGCCTGGCGGGGCGCGTGCTGGGCCTGATGGAAGGCGAGCTGGCGGAGCGCGACTGGCTGGCCGGCGCCGCGCCGAGCATCGCCGATATCGCCTGCTACGCCTACGTCGCGCATGCGCCCGAAGGCGGCATCGACCTGGCGCCGTATCCGCGGGTCCGCGCCTGGATCGGCCGCGTGCAGGCGCTGCCGGGCTTCGTCCCGATGCCGGACGCGTGAGGCGGCCATGAGCCTGGAGCGCATCGACCAGCCTTTCCACGCCGGCGAACTGGAAGCGCAGCGGCGGGCGGGCGTGGCGCCGGGCGCCGCGCCGATCCGCGCCTTCATGCCGGAGCAGCACCGCGCCTTCTTCCCGCTGCTGCGCTTCGTCTGCCTGGCCGTGCCGGACGCCGGCGGCTGGCCGCTCGCGACCCTGGTCGACGGACCGCCGGGCTTCGCGCATTCGCCGGACCCGGAACGGCTGGCGATCGATGCGCTGCCGGCGCCCGCCGATCCGGTGCGCGTCCGGCTGATTCCCGGGACGCCGGTCGGCCTGCTCGGCATCGACCTTGGCACGCGGCGGCGCAACCGCCTGAACGGCATCGTCGCCGGCGTCGGCGAGGGTGGCTTCGCGGTCGACGTGGTCCAGTCCTTCGGCAACTGCCCGCGCTACATCCAGGTGCGCCAGTTGGCGCCGGCGGCGCGCCGGCCCGGCGCGGCGATGGATTTCGATGACGTGCTGCCGGCACGGGCGCGCGCGATGCTGGCCGAGGCGACGACCCTGTTCGTGGCCAGCGCCAGCGGCGCCGTCGCCGAAGGCGCGGCCGCCGGCCTGGACATCTCGCATCGCGGCGGCCCGCCCGGCTTCGCGCGCCTGGACGGCAGCGTGCTGACGGTGCCCGACTATCACGGCAACCGCTACTTCAACACGCTGGGGAATTTCATCGCCGAGCCGCGCGCCGCCATCGTGCTGGCGGATTTCGCCAGCGGCGACCTGCTGCAGCTGCAAGGCCTGGTGGAGATCGACTGGCGCGCGGCCGATGCGGCCCAGGACCCGCCGGTCGAGCGGGCCTGGCGCTTCCGCATCGTGCGCGGCGTGCTGCGCGAAGGCGCGTTCGGACTGCGCTCGGTGGCTTCAGAGATGACGTAGCGCCCACAGCCAGGCCGGCATGGTGGCCGCGCACAGCAGGCTCGAAAGGAGGATGGCCGAGTTCACGAGCTGGGCGCCGCCGCCGGCCGGCTTCACCACGAAGGCGGCGTTGATGCCGACCGGGCAGGACGCCAGCACGATCAGCACCATCGCCGCCGCCGTCGGCAAGTGGAACACGAACACCGACAGCGCCCCCACCCCCAGCGGCAGCAGCACCAGCTTGGCCAGCACGATGGCGGCGGTACGGCGCCACGGTCCCGGCTTCAGCGACGCCACCGACGCGCCCAGCGACAGCAGCGCGCAGGGCAGGGCGGCGGCGCCCAGCATGTCGAGCGCGCGCAGCAGCGGCGCCGGCAGGCGCACTTGCACCAGGTTCAGCGCAAGCCCCAGCAGCAGCGCCGCCACGATCGGATTCTTCAAGGTGTTCAATACGGCGCCGAACCAGCCGGACCCGGCGCCGTCCTCGCTCAGGTGGTAGAGCGTGAAGCAGAACAGGCTGTGGAAGGCGATGACCGGATAGGCGAACTGCAGGCTGCCTTCGCCAAGCACCTGCACCAGCACCGGCACGCCAACGAACACGGTGTTCGAATAGGTGGCCGCCAGCGCCGCAGCCGCTCCGTCTCCTGCTGCGCTGCCGCCGCGCCTTGCCAGCGGGCGCGCGGCGAGGAACAGCATCCCCAGCGGCAGGTAAAACGCGCACAGCACCTTCCATGACAGCGAAGGCGGTATCCCGGTGCGCCACGCGCTGGCGAACAGCAGCGAGGGCACCAGGAATTTCGCGGTCAGTTCGGTGACGCCGGCATGCCACGTCGGCTTCAGCCAGGGCAGCTTCGCGAGCAGGGCGCCGAGACCGGCGAGCAGGAAGATGGGCAGCAGGAGGGTGAAGCTCATGCGCACCACTGCATGGTTGTCGGGATCGTCATGCCCGGCAGCTTAGCAGAGTGGCCACGCCAACCAAAAAAACGTCACATTGGCGCCACAAGTGAGAATTCGCGTATTTTTCCAGTCGTAAATACTGCTATGCTGAAACAATACGCTCGGCATCACGAGCGAGTTCAGGAAAAAACATCATGAGACACCGCCTTCCTTCCACCCGCTACCGCCGCCTCGGCGCCTTGCTGGCGCTGGCCGCCCTCGTGGCCGCCACCAGCATCGGCATGGCCCACGCCGACACCACCGTGCCGGCGCAGACCCAGACCCAGCAGCGCTGATCGGCGCCTGAAGCTCAGTTGTCGAAGCGGAGCTTCCACAGCTGCGTCGGCAGCGCCGCCGGCGCGTCCGGCTTGAAGAAGGCCGAATCCTGGATGTGCGAGGTCGTCACGTAGATCGTGCCGTCCGGTCCCTGGCTGAAGGTATCCGGCCAGCGCAGGCGCTCGTCCTGCACGACGACCCGCGCCTGCGCCTGCGGCCCTTCGGACAGCGTGCGCACCTTGATCGCATTGTCCTGCACGGACGTCAGGTACATGTCGTCGGTGCCGCGCGCGATCAGCAGGCCGTCGTTGACGCCGTTGGCGCCGTATTCCTCGACCTGGCCGGAGACGTCCTCGCCTTGCAGGCCGGCGCCGGTGAGGGCATCGGCGGGGATGCGGTACAACTGGTCGCCCTTGATCGCCTGCCAGTACAGGTACTTCCCGTCCGAGGACAGTTCGATGCCGTCGGCCGAGAACTCGACGCCGCGTCCGTCCGGGCGGCGCAGCGCCTTGCCGTCCGCCTTGACGTTCAGGCCCTTCTTCATCTGCGTCGACGGATGGCCGTCCAGGACGCGCTTCGCCTTGCCGGCCGCGAGGTCGACCACCAGCAGCGCACCCTGCACGCCGGAGTCGGTGATGAAGGCGTACTTGCCGTCGTTCGAAAAGCGCACGTCGTTCAGGTAGGAGCCCTGCGGCGCGGCGTCCTCGTCGAAGGCGATGGTCTGCGCGACCTTGTCGGTGGCAAGGTCGATCTTCACCAGCTTCGGCCCCTTGTCCACGACGTGGGCCTGTGCCGGCGCGGCCGGGTCCAGCACCCACAGGCTGCCGCGCTGGTCGGCCACCACGCTCTGCACGCAGACCCAGTGGTCGTGCGGCGTGATCTCGTCCTTCTTGGCATTGCGCCAGGCGTTCCATTCCTCGTCCGGGTAGGGCTTGACTTCGCCGTCTTTCAGTTCCGCCACCGAGACCGCGGTGTCCTCGGTCCAGCGTGGAAAGTTGACGAAGATGCGGTTGGTCTCCGAGACCGAGACGCCGGTCACCTGGTGGCCGAAATCCGCCACCAGTTCAATGCCTGCCTTGCCTGCCTTGCCTGTCTTGTTGTCCGCCATGCTGCATCCTTTCGTTGTCGGTCGAGCTCACGCGGCCCTGCGGCTGCGCTGCACTTTCTTGGGTTCGGGGACGTCCCGGGACAGGCGCTGCTGCAGCATCGCCAGCACCGCCGCCTCCTCGGGCTGCAGGTCCTGCAAATCTTCGGCCAGCTTTTCCTCGGCGCGCGCCAGCAGGCCTTCGACCATGGTGCCGTCCATGTAGGAGTCCAGCACCGCCGGATGGACGTAGCACTTGCGGCAGACCGAGGGCGTGTTGCCGAGCTTTTCGGCCACCGTCTCGATGGCGCGCACGACGTTCTTCTTGGCCTGGGCTTCGGAATCGAACTTCTCGAACTCCTGCAATGCGATCGCGGCCAGCACCGTGCCGGACCAGGTGCGGAAATCCTTGGCCGTGTATTCCTCGCCGGTGATTTCGCGCAGCCAGTCGTTGACGTCGGCCGAGTTGACGGTGTGCGGCTGTTTATCGTCGTCGAGGTATTCGAACAGGTCCTGGCCGGGCAGGTCGCGCGACCGCTGGACGATGCGCGCCAGGCGCCGGTCGTTCACCTTGACGTCGTGGTAGACGCCGCTCTTGCCGCGGAAGCGGAACTCGACTTCGCTGCCGTCGATCTTGACGTGGCGGTTGCGCAGCGTGGTCAGGCCATACGACTTGTTCTCGCGCGCGTATTCGTCGTTACCGATCCGCATCATGGTCGCCTCGAGCAGGTAGACGATGGTCGCCAGTACCTTTTCGCGCGGCAGGCCGGGCAGGCCCAACGCCCGGTCGACTTCCTTGCGGATGCCCGGGAGGGCCTTGCCGAACTTGATCATGCGCTCGTACTTGACCTCGTCGCGCACTTCCCGCCATTTCGGATGGTAGCGGTACTGCTTGCGCCCGCGCGCGTCGCGGCCGGTGGCCTGCAGGTGGCCGTTGGGCTGCGGGCAGATCCATACCTCGGTCCAGGCCGGCGGGATGGCCAGCGATTTGATGCGTTTCAGGGCGGTTTCGTCGTCGACGGGCTCGTTGCGCGCGTCGAAGTAGCGAAAGCCATCCTTCTCCGGCGCGCGCCGGATGCCGGGGCGGTCGTCGAGGACATAGCGCAGGCCGGCCGCTTTCGCGGCGGTGGGCGGGTCGCTGTTGGGTATCGGTTCGCTGGAGGACGCGCGGTCTTCGGCGTCGTTGTCGCTCTTCATGATGGTCCCGTTCGGTGTAGAAGCGGGGCCAAGTCTACGCCGGGGGCTTGGGGGTGTACCGTACGGGAGCGCACGTAGCCAAGGACAGTGACCGTGCAAGCCTTGCATGCCTGTCCTGGCTATACATTTGGAGTTGCCGTCAATAAAATAGATGGTTTCCACCGCCGCGATTTTTCAATCACGAACAAGCAGGAATTCCTTCGATGACCAGACCAGAGTTGGTGCGTAAACGTATTGCCGTCATCGGCGGCGGTCCGAAAGCCGTCGCCTTGGCGGTCAAGGCGAAAGTGTTAAAAGACCTCGCTTTGCAGGATACCGAGGTCGTCATCTTCGAGAAAAATGCCATTGGTGCCGCCTGGGCAGGCCACGACGGCTATACGGATGGCGAGCAACGCCTGTGCACTCTGGCAGAGCGCGACCTTGGATTCCCCTACAAATCCTTGTACGAATCGCGGGCCGACGTCGAGATGCTGTCCTACTCCTGGCAGCAATTCCTCGTAAGCCGGGATCTGGAATACAGTGCCTGGGTCGACGCCGGACGCAAACCGCCCAAGCACAAGATCTT
>CAJYXO010000124.1 GCA_913778765.1 uncultured Massilia sp.
AGCTTCGGCCTGCTTAAGGATGGCGATGATCTGGCTGTCGGTAAAGCGGGAGGTCTTCATGTAGAACTTTCTGGTCTTAAGTAGAAAATTCTACTTCTAATCGCGCTCTTTTTGCGGGGGGATTACCATGGCGCAACCCTGTCATCAATACGCCGCACCACACGAATGTGGCTGCACGTTTGAAGATAAATTGATAACAAATTTTACTTGATGGAAGTTGTTACCGCTACTTCAGCCTTAATAAGTCAACTGTACTCTAGGCAATAATGCGGCGGCGATACAACTTTGGTCAGCAGGATGTTGGGGGCAGCGCCATACTTCAGGCCAGTCTGCTAAATCAAGACTTCCCTCAGCAGAGCCGTTAGCTGTTTTGATCACGAGCTATCGTCGGGCAGAAGCGGACCTCCCTGGGCAGGATCGTCGCGCCCCTTGCCAAGTGGCACACGTCGGCTTGGACTATTTTACGTTTGACGTAATAGTCGTCAGTACCCGCGCAAGATCACAAGGTTGGTTCCGTTCTTGGACTTCCAAGGACTGCTCCAATGCTCGTAGCCTTCCCCCTGGCTACCGCTGGCCTCGATGCATAACCGGCTGCCGCATGTGTTCAGCCTGGCCCGACCGCCGCGCTGCGCCAAGTCGTCAACATTGGCTTGCAGCTCGGCTTTCTGGGTCCGAAGATCCTGAAGCTCGCTCAAGGTCGAGGCGACCATGTACCGGCCGAGACCATAGGTAGCGCCCAGCGTCAAGGCACTGGCTAAGCCGACCGCTACTGCAGCCTTGAAGCTTACCCACGTGCCGGCTTCGCGCACTTGGGCTGTTGACTCTCGTAGCATTGCTATGGCGTGATGAGTGGCCTTCTCAGCGTCTTTCAGACTGAGACTGAGCGAATCCCTTACCGCCCGCCCTGCGGCGTCTTCCAAGCCATTTTGGATCGTTCGGGAGGCGTGCTTGAGGGCCTCGACGGTAGTGGCCAGCTGATGGCATTCCTTCGCCAGCGCGGTGATCGCGGTACTCGCCAGCTTGTGCTGGGTCTCGGCCGCTTCGATCAGGCCGAATAGATGCTCTTGCGGATCCATTGAACCTCCTTGTTGTGGCTCGACTCCATGAGCGTCAAACCGCACTGCGTGTTTGTGTGGAGTCTGCCTTCGGAACGGGCTGGGCAATTTGGCGCGATTAAAGACTCGCGTTGTTTAACCATGCGGCTGGAGCCTGGCATCGCCTGTTATTTCGCCGGGACCGGCAGGTGCCACCACGCGACAAGAGGATCGGTATCGGTTTACGTCGGTGCCGACAGGCTTGCTGCAACTTTGCCACGGAGAGAGAAGCTGTCGATGTAGCCGGCCAGCCCACATCATCTTCTTGCCCGCAGCGAGGAACTGGGCTTTCAAGCACTTGGCGATCTAGATAAAATCCGTTCCTCGATCTTGCAAAGGGTAGCGATTAGGTCGCGGCGCCTTTGTTCGGCGATCGGGAGCGAACAGATCAAGGTGAAGATGTCCGCTTCCAGCCTCGCGATGGTGTTCTCGTCGCTACTGTCGCTCAAGGTCGGCGCTTTGTTCGCGTACCACTCGCGCACCAATTTCCCAAAGGTGTTCGCCGCTCGCTGTGCAAGGATCTGCGTGGCTTCGTCCCGGTGCTTCGCAGGATCAACGCCTTGGCGCAACAGCTCGCGCGCTTCCGCATGCCGGTTTCGCGCCTCCTGCAAGGTCACCTCTGGATAGGGTCCGAAGGTCAGCTGGTTTTCCTGTCCGTTTAACCGGCGGAACTTGAATCTCCAGATACGGGAACCGCTCGGCATCACATCAAGGTAGAGCCCGCCACCATCGAATAGCTTGTAGGGTCTGTCCTTGGGCTTGGTGTCTCTGATCTTTAACTCTGACAAGGGAGCAATGAGCTTCGGCATACGTCGTCTCCGTAAGAACGTGTGCGAGGCACGTCAGACGATGGTTGAAGGCGTAATCCTGGGCGATAGGAGCGCAGTAACCAGAATGAAGCGGCCAACACGTCCAACGCACACAAACACAATCAGGCAGCGTGTACGCCTGTCCTAATCGGTACCGACCGCCCTTCTGCCGACGCAGCGCGCGGTGACAGGGCGTCGATGTAGTCGGCCCAGTCCTGCATCATCTTCTTGCGCTCCGCGAGGAACTGGGCGCGGTCGTAAGCACTGGCGACCTTGTCTCTAGGCGCATGTGCCAACTGGCGGTCCACGACTTCATGTCGATAGCCGAGGCGCTCCTTGATGGTACTCATGGCGAGCGCACGGAAGCCATGCCCCGTCATGCGTCCCTTGTACCCCATGCGTTCGAGCGCCACCAGGATGGTGTTATTGCTGATCGGCTTCTTGGGGTCGCGCTGGTTCGGGAACAGGTACTTCGAGCCGCCGGTGATTGCATGGAGCTCGCGCAGTAAAGTGAGACCTTGCCGCGACAGGCACACATGATGGTTCGTGGTGTCTGGATTGACCGTCAGCTTCCCGCGCTTCATGCGCTGCCAGGGGATGATCCATTCGCCCTTCTCAAGATCGATCTCGCTCCATGGCGTCTCGATCAACTCACTGGTGCGGACGAAGATCAGCAGCATCAATCGCACGGCAATGCGTGTCGGCTCAAACATGCGCGCCTCGTTGCGCTCCAGCGAGGTAAGAAACGCTGGCAGTTCGTCCGCATCGATCGCGGCGAAGTGCGACGCACGCCGGGTCTTGAGTACGTCCTTCATATCGGCCACCAGATTGCGCTCGGTCAGACCGCACTGGATGGCATAGCTGAAGATCTGCGAGCACACGGCTTTCAGCCTCTTGGCGATCTCGGTTGCGCCCCGCTCCTCGATCTTGCGTAATGTGTCGATGATGTCGCGATGTTTCAGGTCGGTGATCGGGCGCGCGCCGATCGCAGGAAAGATATCTGCTTGCAGCCGGACGATCATGTTTTTGGCCGTACGCTCGCTCCACGTCGGTACCTTGTTGGCGTACCACTCGCGCGCGATCTTCTCGAAGGTGTTGGCGGCCCGCTCCGCCTGGAGGCGCTTGGCATCGTCGCGTTGCTTTGCTGGGTTCACACCCTGAAGCATGAGGCGCCGCGCCTCCAGGCGCTTTTCCCTGGCGTCCTGAAGGGTGATTTCGGGGTAAGGGCCGAACGTCAGTACGTTTTCCTTGCCGTCCGGTTGGCGGAACTTGAGACGCCAGATGCGGGACCCGTTGGGCTGGACATGAAGATACAGTCCACCTCCATCGAACAGCTTGTATGCCTTGTCTTTCGGTTTCGCTTTTCTGACCTCCATCTCGGTCAGCGGCGCAGTGCTTGCCATATCAGGTCTCCTTGTACTGGGTTAGGAAACCACGTTAGACCGAATCTGGGGGTATACGTTTGACGCAGGGGGTATGACGTCCAGATGTTTACCCCCTGAAGCGTCGGATACAGACGGACTCAGCCGGACAGCGGCGGACGGCCGGACAAGAAAAAAGCCCCTGCAGCACGGGCTAGAGGGGCTTTTTCTGGACTTCCCTGGAACTGCCGGGACGGGTCGATTTGAATCCTTGGCGGAGAGAGGGGGATTCGAACCCCCGATAGGCTATGAACCTATACACGCTTTCCAGGCGTGCGACTTAAACCACTCATCCATCTCTCCTGATGGTGTTCGTATTGCTACGAAGCCGCCTATTATAACAAGGATTCCCAGCAGTACAAGAGGCAGCATCCAAGCGTCATGCCGCTTCAGGTGTCGCAGGGTCACCTGCACCGCCGACCTCGACAAACCCATCTTCACGGCGTTCGTCTGCGGGCTGGGGGGCGTTTGCCAAGTTCAAGGACCCGGATGGAAATACCTTCGTGTCGTCGTCTTCGTAAACCAAAAACAACTTGGGTCCCCGCCTTCGCGGGAACGACGGCCGGAACGCGGCGGCGACGTTGAAGAATATGCTACACTGCTGAGCAGAGCCACCCCGCGTCCACTCCACGCCAGCCGAGTCGGATGCCTGCTCCAGCATCTCATCGGCCCCATCCCCGCCGGTAACCGTCGTCAGCGCACGCGCACCGTGATCGGATCCATGGGCCCATCTTCCCCTCGAACCACCGACAGCTTGTGTCATGCGTGCCGGACGGCGCTTTCCTGCATCCATTACAACAAAGAACCGGAGTTCCCATGCGCCTCAAGCTTGCCACCGCCCTCGCCGCCCTGCTGGTTTCCACGAGCAGCCACGCCACCCTGCTGACCAATCCCGGCGCCGAGACCGGCAATCTGCTGGGCTGGACTGTCGGCGGCCTCTCCAATCCGCGCGTCGACGACGGCAGCTTCGATCCGGGCATCGACCCGCACAGCGGCCAGTGGATGTTCAGCGGTAACCACGGCCTGTGGGGCAGCCTCACGCAGAACGTGCTGCTGCCGGGCTTCGGACAGAGCCGCCAGGTGGCCGTGTCATTCTGGGAGCAGGGACTGGACCAGGACATCCCCAGCGACAGCGCCTACGTCGCCCTCACCTACCGCGGGAAGGATGGCGGGGTCATCTCGAAGATCTCGACCGCCACGATCGATGCGCACGACGGCGTGTGGAAGCAGTACCAGGGCGTCTTCGACGTACCGACGTCGGCCTGGTCGGTGGATTACACGATGGTCTTCGTGCGCAACTTCGGTCTCGATCTGGATTCCTTTATCGACGATAACTCGCTGACGCTGGTGAGTGCCGGCGGCTCGCTGGATCAGGTCAAGCCGACGGGTGAGGCGCCGGAGCCGTCGACGGCGATGATTGCCGGGCTGGGTCTGGCTTTATTGGCGGGCTTGGGAAAGCGCCGCGGTTGATTAGCTTGGGTCCCCGCCTTCGCGGGGACGACGTTGCGTGCGAAGCGGGGCCGGCACCGGTCCAGACGATTTGTAGCGCTCTGTCAGTTGGGTTCGCTCTCGAACATAGAAATCTTTAACGGTCCAGTAAGCTGCTCCCAGGTTCTTGCACAGGGGAGTAGAGTGTTTACTGGATTCATGTTTGCAACAGGCATCGAGAACAGCATTCCCACCATCGGCAACGGCAGGTTCCGTGTCGACGAGATGGAGAAATGCGGGCATTACAAGCACTGGCGCACCGATTTCGACCTGGTGCAGGAAATCGGCATCCGCATCCTGCGCTACGGTCCGCCCCTGCACACGACCTGGCTCGGTCCCGGGCGCTACGACTGGTCCTTTGCCGACGAAACCTTCAACGAGCTGCGTCGGCGGAATATCGCCCCGATCGTCGACCTTTGCCACTTTGGCGTGCCGGACTGGATCGGCAACTTCCAGAACGGCGACTTTCCCGCCCTGTTCGCAAACTATGCGCGCGCGTTCGCCGAGCGTTTTCCCTGGGTCCAGATGTACACGCCGGTCAACGAGATGTCGATCTGCGCCCTGTTCTCTGGCTTGTACGGCTGGTGGAACGAGCAGGGCACGACCGACCGGACTTTCGTCACCGCGCTGAAGCACGTCGTCAAGGCGAACATCCTGGCGATGCGCGAAATCCTGCAAGTCAGGCCCGATGCGCTGTTCGTGCAAAGCGAGTCCAGCGAATATTTCCATGCCGAGTGTCCGGAAGCCATCGGTCCGGCGGAAATGAAGAACGCCAGCCGTTTCCTGTCGCTGGACCTGAATTACGGCCGGCGCGTCGACTCGCAAATGTACGAGTACCTGATGGCCAACGGCATGACGCCCGATGAATACCATTTCTTCCTCAACAATAATCTCAAGCATCATTGCATCATGGGGAACGATTATTACCAGACCAACGAACACTTCGTGAACGAAGAAGGCCATACCTGGGCTTCCGGCGAAGTCTTCGGGTATGCCGTGATCACCCAGCAGTATTACGACCGCTACCGCCTGCCGGTCATGCACACCGAAACCAACATGGCCCAGGGTCCGGCCGGCGACGAAGCGGTGCGCTGGCTGCGCAAGGAATGGGCCAACGTCCTCAGCATCCGCAACGGCGGCGTGCCGGTGGTCGGCTTCACCTGGTATTCCCTGACCGACCAGGTCGACTGGGACAGCGCGCTGCGGGAAAACAACGGGACCGTCAACGCCCTGGGCCTGTTCGATCTCGACCGCAACATCCGCCCGGTCGGCACCGCCTACCGCGACCTGATCCGCGCCTGGGGCAAGGTGCTGCCGACCCAGAGCGTCTGCCTGCAGGTGCCGGTATCGATGCCGCAGGATTACGTGCCGCCCCAGCCGCCGGCGCCCGCCCACGAAGTCAGCGAAGCGGCCACCGCCGCGCCCAAGAACACGGAGTAAGCCATGAACCTGGACAAGAAATCCGCCGTCGTCACCGGGGCCGCGGGCGGCATCGGACTGGCGAGGACTGGACGCGCATCCTGAATGTCGACCTGGTCGGCGCCTTCTACTTCACCAAGCAGGCTTTCCTGAAGATGAAAGCGGGCGGCGCCATCGACACCCCCATGCTGTGGGATAACCCGAATGTACGCTCAGGGATCGAAGTCATCGCCAGGACGGACGTCGGGCAACCCGAGGACGTCGCCGCCGTCGTCGCTTTCCTGGCCTCCGACGACGCCCGCTTCGTGCAAGGCGCCTCGCTGCTGGTGGATGGCGGTAGACTGGCGCGTCTCTGAACAACGCCGACGACCTCACCATGGACATGAAACGCATCAACGCCGGCAAGCTGCGCGCCATCGGCTACGCGCCGAAAGAACGCCTGCTGCGCGTGGAATTCGACGACGGCAGCGCGATCGACTACGCGGGCGTGAGCAGCGACGTCTGGAAGCGCTTCTCGACCTCGGGCGCGGCCTGGAGTTTTTACCGCGACAATATCGAGGAAGAGTTCGCGGGCACGCGCGGGCGGGCGGCGGTGGCCAGCCAACGGGCCGAGCTGGATGCGCTGTTCGGTGGCGGCGATCCGGCGCCGAAGAAGCCGAATCCGCTGGATGCGCTGTTCAAGTCGCCCGGGGAAGAAACATAAAAAAACGCCGCGCCGTTTGCACGGGCGGCGTAACTCTGCGATCGATGCAGCTTGGATCCCCGCCTGCGCGGGGATGACATCAGGCGGACTCTTTGAGTTGCTCGAGGATTGCCGGATTCTCCAGCGTCGACACGTCCTGGGTAATCGTCTCGCCCTTGGCCAGCACGCGCAGCAGGCGGCGCATGATCTTGCCGGAGCGGGTCTTGGGCAGGTTGTCGCCGAAGCGGATTTCCTTCGGCTTGGCGATCGGCCCGATCTCCTTGCCGACCCAGTTGCGCAGTTCGGCCGCCAGCTTCTTCGCTTCCTCGCCGGTCGGGCGGGCCTGCTTCAGGACCACGAAGGCGCACACGGCTTCGCCGGTGGTCTCGTCGGGCTTGCCGACCACCGCGGCTTCCGCCACCACCGGGTGCGCCACCAGCGCCGACTCGATCTCCATCGTGCCCATGCGGTGGCCCGAGACGTTCAGCACGTCGTCGATGCGGCCGGTGATGGTGAAGTAGCCGGTGTCCTTGTTGCGGATCGCGCCGTCGCCGGCCAAGTAGTATTTGCCGCCCAGTTCGTCCGGGTAGTAGGCGCTGCGGAAGCGGTCCGGGTTGCCCCAGATGGTGCGGATCATCGACGGCCACGGACGCTTGACGACCAGGATGCCGCCCTGCCCGTTCGGCACGTCCGCGCCGGCTTCGTCGACGATCGCGGCCATGATGCCCGGCAGCGGCAGCGTGCAGGAGCCCGGCACCATCGGCGTCGCGCCCGGCAGCGGGGTGATCATGTGGCCGCCGGTCTCGGTCTGCCAGAAGGTGTCGACGATCGGGCAGCGCTCGTTGCCGACGTTCCTGTAGTACCACATCCAGGCTTCAGGATTGATCGGCTCGCCCACGGTGCCCAGAAGGCGCAGGCTGGACAAATCGAAGCTCTTCGGATGCACGGCTTCGTCGGCGTTCGACGCTTTGATGAGCGAACGGATCGCGGTCGGCGCGGTGTAGAAGATCGAGACCTTGTGCTTGGCGACGGTTTCCCAGAAGCGGCCGGCGTGCGGGAAGGTCGGCACGCCTTCGAAGATGACCTGGGTGGCGCCGACAGCTAGCGGGCCGTAGCAGATGTAGGTGTGGCCGGTGACCCAGCCGATGTCGGCGGTGCACCAGTAGACGTCGGACGGCTTGATGTCGAAGGTCCACTTCATCGTCAGCGCGGCCCACAGCAGGTAGCCGCCGGTGCTGTGCTGGACGCCCTTCGGCGTGCCGGTCGAGCCCGAGGTGTAGAGGATGAACAGCGGGTGTTCCGCATCGACCCATTCCGGCTCGCACTGCGCCGGCTGGCCGTCGACCAGATCGTGCAGCCAGGTGTCGCGGCCTTCCTGGAAGTTGATGTTGCCGCCGGTGCGCTTGTAGACGATGACGTTCTTGATCGTGTCGCAGCCACCCATCGCCAGCGCTTCGTCGACGATGGCTTTCAGCGGCAGCGATTTACCGCCGCGCAGCTGCTCGTCGGCGGTGATGATGGCCACCGCGCCGGCGTCGATGATGCGCTCCTGCAGCGACTTCGCCGAGAATCCGCCGAACACCACCGAGTGGGTCGCGCCGATGCGCGCGCAGGCCTGCATCGCGGCCACGCCTTCGATCGACATCGACATGTAGATGATGACGCGGTCGCCCTTCTTGATGCCGCGGGCTTTCAGGCCGTTGGCGAATTTGCAGACGCGCTCATGCAGTTCGCGGTAGGTGGCGCGGGTCACCTGGCCGTCGTCGGCCTCGAAGATGATCGCGGTCTTGTCCACGTTGCCGTTTTCGAGGTTACGGTCGAGGCAGTTGTACGAAGCGTTCAGCTGGCCGTCCGCGAACCACTTGTAGAACGGCGCGTTCGATTCGTCGAGGGTCTGGGTGAACGGCTTGTGCCAGTCGATGTTTTCGCGAGCGAGGCGCGCCCAGAATCCTTCGTAGTCGCTGGCGGCTTCGTCGCACAGCTTGCGGTAGGCATCCATGCCGGAGATGCTTGCGTTGGCGGCGAAGTCGGCGGGCGGGTTGAACACGCGGTGTTCTTGCAGGCCCTGCTGCTGGTTGGTCTCAGTCTCAGCCATACTAGTCTCCATAGTAGTAGTTTTGCCGCATACCATAATAGGGCTCGCTTACTGAGCCCTTACAGGCATCCCGAGGTCATTCTACCAACTTTGCGGAACAACGAAGCCGAGCCGGCCATTCGTTCCAGGTGTAGAATGTCGAGCTGTCTTGACCTCCGCCGTGTACCGGCCTTCAACGCAGATGCCTGATTCGCAATCCCCTTCCGCAGAACGAAAACGCAGCCCCATCGCCAGCTTCATGTTCGCCAGCCGCTGGCTGCAGCTGCCGCTTTACCTCGGCCTGATCCTGGCGCAGTGCGTTTACGTGTTCCATTTCTGGGTCGAACTGAAGGACCTGGTGTTCGCCGCGATGGGCAACGAAGCCGCCCTGCAGCACATCTTCCAGGCCGTCGCCGTGCCGGGCGCCCCGCTGCCGACCAAGCTGAACGAAACCACCATCATGCTGGTCGTGCTGGGCCTGATCGACGTGGTGATGATCTCGAACCTGCTGATCATGGTGATCGTCGGCGGCTACGAGACCTTCGTCTCGCGCATGTATCTCGAAGACCATCCGGACCAGCCGGAATGGCTGTCGCATGTGAATGCCTCGGTCCTGAAGACCAAGCTGGCGATGGCGATCATCGGCATCTCCTCGATCCACCTGCTGAAGACCTTCATCAACGCGCAGGTTTACGATTCCAAGACGCTGATCGCACAAACCGGCATCCACGCCGTATTCCTGCTGTCGGCCATGGCGATTGCCTACACCGACCGCATCATGTCCAACACCGCAAGCACCACCAAACACTAACCTGAACGAGAACGAAATGACTGTCATCAAACAGGACGACCTGATCGAATCCGTCGCCGCCGCGCTGCAGTACATCAGCTACTACCACCCGGCCGACTACATCCAGCACCTGGCGCGCGCCTACGAATCCGAGCAGAGCCCGGCCGCCAAGGATGCCATCGCCCAGATCCTGACCAACTCGAAGATGTGCGCCGAAGGCAAGCGCCCGATCTGCCAGGACACCGGCATCGTCAACGTGTTCCTGAAGATCGGCATGAACGTGCGCTTCGAAGGCTTCGGCAGCGGCTCGATCACGGACGCCGTCAACGAAGGCGTGCGCCGCGCGTACAACTTCCCGGACAACAAGCTGCGCGCCTCGATCGTCGCCGACCCGCATTTCGAGCGCAAGAACACCAAGGACAACACCCCGGCCGTCGTGCACATGGAGCTGGTGCCGGGCGATACCGTCGACGTGATGGTCGCTGCGAAAGGCGGCGGCTCGGAGAACAAGACCAAGTTCGTGATGCTGAATCCGTCCGACTCGCTGGTCGACTGGGTCCTCAAGACTGTCCCGTTGATGGGCGCCGGCTGGTGCCCGCCGGGCATGCTGGGCATCGGCATCGGCGGCTCGGCCGAGAAGGCGATGCTGATGGCGAAAGAGTCGCTGATGGAAGACATCGACATGTACGAACTGAAGCAGCGCGGCCCGCAGAACAAGCTGGAAGAGCTGCGTATCGAACTGTGCGACAAGATCAACGCGCTGGGCATCGGCGCCCAGGGCCTGGGCGGCCTGACCACCGTGCTGGACGTGAAGATCAACATGTACCCGACCCACGCGGCCAGCAAGCCGGTGGCGATGATCCCGAACTGCGCCGCCACCCGCCACGCCCACTTCGTGCTGGACGGCTCCGGCCCGTCGTACATCGAACCGCCGGCGCTGTCGACCTGGCCGGACGTGCAGTGGACCCCGGACACCCAGAAGTCGAAGAGCGTGAACCTGGACACCTTGACCCGCGAAGAAGTCGCATCCTGGCAGCCGGGCCAGACCCTGCTCCTGAACGGCAAGATGCTGACCGGCCGCGACGCCGCCCACAAGCGCATCCAGGACATGCTGGCCAAGGGCGAGAAGCTGCCGGTCGACTTCACCAACCGCGTGATCTACTACGTCGGCCCGGTCGATCCGGTCGGCGAGGAAGTCGTCGGCCCGGCAGGCCCGACCACCGCGACCCGCATGGACAAGTTCACCGACATGATGCTCGAACAGACCGGCCTGATCGCGATGATCGGCAAGGCCGAGCGCGGGCCGGCAGCGATCGAATCGATCAAGAACCACAAGTCGGCCTACCTGATGGCGGTGGGCGGCTCGGCCTATCTCGTCTCCAAGGCGATCAAGTCGGCCAAGGTGCTGGGCTTCGAAGACCTGGGCATGGAAGCGATCTACGAGTTCGAGGTGAAGGACATGCCGGTGACCGTGGCCGTCGATTCGACCGGTACGTCGGTGCACACGACCGGTCCGAAGGAATGGTCGGCGAAGATCGAGTCGCTGAAGGGCATTCCGGTCACGACCGCGTAATCCTGACGGGGGACGGCGTTCGAACACCTTCGCACGTCGTCCCCGCCAAGTTGCAAGCATTCCGCAACGCCCGCCGTCAGGTTAGTATTCCCCCCATGAGCACTTCCCTCCTCTCCAACGACGCACCGGTCGGCATCTTCGATTCCGGCGTCGGTGGACTCTCCATCCTGCGCCACATCCGCGCCCAGCTCCCGCACGAACACCTGGTCTACGTGGCCGATTCCGGCTTCGCGCCCTACGGCGACAAGCCCGAGGACGTGGTCGCCGAGCGCTCGCTGGCGATCGCGCGCTTCCTGGTCGCGAAAGGCGCCAAGGCGCTGGTCGTGGCCTGCAACACAGCCACCGTGTCGGCCGTGCGGCTGATGCGCACGCGGTTTCCCGCGCTGGCCATCGTCGGCGTCGAACCGGGCCTGAAGCCGGCCGCCGCGGCGAGCCGCAACGGCAAGGTCGGCGTGCTGGCCACCGAACGGACCCTGGCCGGCGCCAAGTTCCTCAAGCTGCGCGACGAGATCGCGCAGGCCAGCGGCGCGCACTTCCTGCTGCAGCCTTGCCAGGGCCTGGCCGACCAGATCGAATTCGGCGAGCTCGATTCCTCGGCGACCGTCGGCATGCTGAAGCGCTACATCGCGCCGCTGCTGGCGCAGGGCGCCGATACGCTGGTGCTGGGTTGCACCCATTATCCGCTGGTGCAGGCTTCGATCGAGCAGGTGATCGCCGCTTGCGGTGTTCGCGACGTGGCGTTGATCGACACCGGCGAGGCCGTCGCCCGCCAGCTGGGCCGCCTGCTCGAAGCCGGCGGCCTGCTGCGTGCCTTTGACCCGGCGTTGCCGGCGCGCGTGGAAGGCTGGACCAGCGCCAGCGCCACGGCGCTGTCGGCCGCGTTCAACAGCCTGGTCGGCATCGATCCGCCGGTCGAGGAGACCGACTTTGCCGGCTTCTACACTGCTGGGCACATTTAGATTTGCCAGATGGGGAAGTCGCCGCTATAATCTCGTTCTGTCTCGGCAACAACGAGACAGCAAGTAAGACAGTGGTGGCTGTAGCTCAGTTGGTAGAGTCCAGGATTGTGATTCCTGTTGTCGTGGGTTCGAGTCCCATCAGCCACCCCAAAAAATGCAGATGAGAAGCCACCCTAGCGGTGGCTTTTTTGTTGCCCGAACTGCTTCCGCGCCTGCATGATGCTAACATTGCCGCATGGCTAAACAGACATCCCTGAAGCAGCTCTTCACCGATCCTCTTCAGTTTGCGTTCACGATTGCCGGTTTCCTGATCGGCGCGCTGGTGTTTTATGGAGTCAAGCACCACTTCAGTTCGGAACAGTGGGCGACCTGGGTCCAGGCCATCGGTTCGATGTCGGCAATCTGGGTTTCGTTGGCACTGGTGCTGCATCAGATCAATCACCAGCACCGGGCGGAAAAGTCCCGCGAGGCAAAAAACGATTTCCGTATCGCCTGCTTTGCAGAATCGGTGATCCGCGAAGCGCTTGACGCGGTCCGTGCTGTTAAACAGGCGCAAGACGCGTGGCAGGATAGCGACCAGGAATACGTATTTCATGAGAAATCGAGAATCCATGCCGCGCAAATGATGACCCGAACCTTGGCTGCGGAACCCTTGTTTGCCGAGCTGATCAAGCCGGTCATCGAAATGCATGCCCTTCTCGTATCGGTCGAATCCATGAGCCAGCAACTTGCCGGCACTGGCTCGCCTCGAAACGACCACGGGCTGGCGCCGTTCTGGACGCAAGCAAACCACCGAATGAGCGCCATTGCAGGAGCAACGGAAGCGGCAATCGAGGTCACGCGCCGTTCGCTGCCGGCGGATTGACGTTTCCATTACCTGCACTGAAACTCCAGCGACCCCGCCATCAAGGCGTCCCCCCGCACCCGTCGCCTGGCCAGACACCTCGACGTCGTGCGCGCATCGAAACGAATGAAGCGCCCGGTTCCCGTGTAGCTGCAATAAACCTGCCGAATCATGGACCGCGGCCCGGCCTTCATGTTCCAGGACTGGTACAAGGTACCGCCCATCTGCCACTCCTTCTCCGGCAGGCCCTCGGCCAGCGCCCGTTCGTCCGGCCGCGTGCCAGGCAGGTAGGCAAGAACGCGCACGCTGTCCAGCCTGGACCTGGGCGCTTTCCAGTCAGCCGGCGCGCTGATGGGGCATTCCAGCACGGCAGCCTGCGCCACGAACGAAGAGAGCAGAAGCGCAGCCAGCGCGCCTTTAGTGCCAAAAAGAAAATACATGGTGCAGTTCCGACAATGGGCGGACGTCCCATGCTAGGCAGGTGGCATATCGCTGACTTGCGCATCCTCACGAACTGCACTGCCAAAAACAAAAAGCCAGTCACTCGGACTGGCTTCTTGCGTTAACCGCGGTACAGCGGGCGGCTTACGAACGATTTGGATTGTTCGGACGGGCATCGGCACGATTCGGCACGCCGTCGCCGTCGCGGTCGCCGCGATGCCAACCGCCGCGCACCAGGGTCCAGCCTCTGTCGCCCTGGCGCCATTCCGGACGCTGGTAGACATAGCCCTTGCGGACTTTCTCGTAATGACCCTTGACCCACACATAGCGATGGCCGTTCCAGTTCCAGTAGCCCGGCGCCCATTCATAGCCCCGGCGGGCGTGAACGACTTCGTGGCGCGGAGCCGGCGGCGCGGTGCGCACAACCACGACGTCACCTTTCGCGAAGGCCTGCGCCGGTACGAAGGCGGCGGTGCTGATCAGGGCGGCGGCGGCGGCACAGAGGATGCGTTTCATGGTGCTTCTCCTTTCGATTGGTATGCGTCCACTATAGCGATCCGAACCGTGAAATAGTGATTTTGATGCAAGTGCTTACAGTCGAAACATGACGCAACAGAGGTGTAACAGGCGACCGCGTGGCGCAAAAAGAAAACCGGCCTCGCGGGCCGGTTTCGGTACTGCTGCGGGAATGCCGGAGATTAGTCCAGCTTCCAGGCGTAGTCGACCTTGGTCCAGGTCTGGGCCGGTGCGCCGTCCTTGGTGCCCGGCTTGAACTTGCATGCCGACAGGCCTTTCAGGGCTGCGCGATCCAGGCCCTTGAAGCCGCTCGACTTTTCCAGCTTCGAATCGGCGACGGTGCCGTCGGCGTTGACCTGGAAGGACATCGAGGTGGTGCCCTGCTCTTCATTCATCAGCGAGGCTTTCGGGTACTCGACCTTGCACTTCGAAGGATCGAAGCTGGCCGGGACTTCGGCGGCGGCAGCGAAACCGGTCGCGAACAGGCCAGCGAACAGGACAGCAGCGAATTTCTTGTTGGACATTTTAATTTCCCCTTAAAAACAAAGTTTTTTTAAAAGGCCGGTGCGCTCCCCGGCCGTTTTGACGAGCCGTCCTGGCTCAGAATTCTTCCCAGTCGTCGCTGGCGGCGGCCGCCGCGACTTTCTTCGAGGTCGACGATGCGCTTTCCGATGCCGGCGCTGCCGCTTCCTCGGCCTTGGCGGCCGGCTTGCGGGCTGCCGGCTTCTTCAGCGGCTGGCGTGCCGGGCGCACCACCACGGCGCGGGTGGCGACGGCGGTCGACATTGCTGCCGGCGCTGCTTCGGCCGCGGCCTGTTCACCTTCCACCTTGAAGATGCTGACCACGCGCTGCAGTTCGGCAGCCTGATCCTGCAGGCTCTGGAAGGCGGCGGCGGCCTGCTCGACCAGGGCGGCGTTCTGCTGGGTCATGCCGTCCATCTCGATGATCGACAGGTTGACCTGCTCGATGCCGGCGCTCTGCTCGGCGCTGGCGTTGGCGATCTCGCTCATGATGTTGGTGACGCGCTTGACGCTGTCCACTACTTCGTCCATGGTCACGCCGGCCTGGCCGACCAGCTTGGAACCACGGCCGATCTTCTCGACGGAGTCGCCGATCAGGGTCTTGATCTCCTTGGCCGCCGCGGCGGAACGCTGGGCCAGGTTACGCACTTCGGACGCCACGACCGCAAAGCCGCGGCCCTGTTCGCCGGCACGGGCCGCTTCGACGGCGGCGTTCAGCGCCAGGATGTTGGTCTGGAAGGCGATGCCGTCGATCACGCCGATGATGTCGGCGATCTTGCTGGCGGAGCTGTTGATCTCGCCCATCGTGCCGACCACTTGCGACACCACTTCACCGCCCTTGCGCGCCACATCCGATGCGGTGGCGGCCAGCTGGTTGGCTTCACGGGCGTTGTCGGCGTTCTGCTTCACGGTCGAGGTCAGCTCTTCCATGGCCGAAGCGGTCTTCTCCAGCGAGCTGGCCTGCAGTTCGGTACGCGAGGACAGGTCGATGTTGCCGGCGGCGATTTCACGCGAGGCGGTGGTGATGGTCTGGGTGCCGCGACGGACCTGGCTGACGATGTCGACCAAGCTGTTGCGCATCTGTTTCATTTCGCTCAGCAGGCTGCCGCGGTCCGACGACTTGGTGTCGATGGCGATCGACAGGTCGCCTTCGGCGATGCTGGTGGCGATCTTCGAGGTGTAGCCCGGCTCGCCGCCCAGCTGCTTCAGCAGGCCGCGGGTGATCACGGTAGCGGCTGCCACGCCCATGCCGACAGCCAGGACCAGCAGGATCAGCATGAAATTACGGGCGCTGGCGAATTGCGCTTCGGCGTCGGCCTGGGTCTGGTTGTTCTGCTTGTCTTCCAGTGCGCCGAGCTGGTCCAGCGCATCCAGCCACTTCTTCTGGGCCGGACGGATTTCCTTGACCATCACGCGGGTCGCGTCCATCGCATTGTTGGCCAGATACAGTGCCGATGCCTTGGCGATGGCCGGCATGGCGACGCCTTCCGCATCCTTGATCTGAGCCAGCAAGGCCTTCTCTTCGTTCGATGCTTCGACCGAGAACTTGTCGGCCAGCTTCTGCTGCAGGGCGTCGTACTTGCCGGTCTGTTCCTTGAACTTGTTGAGTTCCGGCTCCATGTCGGCCGGGTCCGTCATCAGGGTCAGGGTGCGCAGGGAAGTGACACGCTCGCTCACGTTGTTGCGCATGTCGACGACCAGGCGGGTGACGACGTTGTTCACGCTGACCACGTGATCCAGGCGATTCTGGATCTGTGCCATGCGGACCACGCCGACCACGGTAAGGATGACCATCAGCACGAGCACGAGCGCAAAGCCCAGGCCCAAACGCATGCCGACTTTCATATTGGATAAATTCATTACGTCTTCCCAGTTTCTAGATGATTGAATCCGCCCGGAACCTTCTGCGCCGCGCGTCGCTTTATTACCAAAAGTTCAACCTCTCCGTGAATTTTGGTGAGTTTCCGTCAGGATAAATCAAAACCGCCCAATTGCAGTCAGTAAACATGATTCAGCTCAACACTGTTTCACTACTACAACAATATCAAGGGTCATACGGGGATAAGAGCCCAAATTATGGGTCTATTCTTGCTGTTGAGCAAGGAAAATGAAGTTGACTAGCTGTCTAGACAACATCGGTTGTGGCGGATTTTGGACAGAGTCGACGGCCCTGCATGGCGCCGCCGTAACAAAAAGTTAAGCTCTTACGCTGCTTTTCGCATCCGTGCGGCCGCTTCCAGCAGCAGTTCCGGATTGCCTTCCGCAAGACGGCGCGAATCCGACAGCAGCTGGCGGAAAGCGCGCGCGCCCGGCAGCCCGGCCATCAGGCCCAGCATGTGGCGCGTGATGCTGTTCAGGCGCAGGCCCAGCAGCCCGTATCGTTCCAGTTGATCCTGGATGTAGGGAATCATGGCTTCCAGCACCTGTTCGCGCGAAGCAGGTCCACTATTATCGTCGCCATAGAAGCGCGCATCCCAGTCGGCCATCAGCCAAGGGTTGTGGTAGGCCTCGCGCCCGATCATGACGCCGTCGACGTGCTGCAGGTGACGCGCGATCTCGTCGCTGGTCTTGATGCCGCCGTTGATGATGATCTCCAGATCCGGGAACTCGCGCTTGAGTTCGTAGGCCACGTGGTAGCGCAGCGGCGGAATCTCTCGGTTTTCCTTCGGCGAAAGTCCCTTCAGCACGGCGTTGCGGGCGTGGACGATGAAGGTACGACAGCCGGCATCGGCGATCGTGCCGATGAAGTCGCGCACGAAACCGTAGTCCTCGTTGTAGTCGATGCCGATGCGGTGCTTGACGGTGACGTCGATCGAGACGGCGTCGCGCATCGCCTTCACGCAATCGGCCACCAGTTGCGGCTCGTTCATCAGGCAGGCGCCGAACGCGCCCTTCTGCACGCGCTCGGACGGGCAGCCGCAGTTCAGGTTGATCTCGTCGTAGCCCCACTGCTCGCCCAGTTTCGCGCTCTTGGCCAAGTCGGCCGGCTCGCTGCCGCCCAGCTGCAGGGCGACCGGGTGCTCGACGTCGTCGTAGCGCAGGTGGCGCTCGACGTCGCCATAGACCAGCGCCCCGGTCGTGACCATCTCGGTGTACATCCAGGTGTGGCGGGTGATCTGGCGGTGGAACACGCGGCAGTGGCGGTCCGTCCAGTCCATCATCGGAGCGACAGATAAACGGCGGCCCTGATAAATATTTTTTTTCACTGGGTTCTCATAGGAGAAACCCGGATTTTCTTGGTTCTGATCGTTCATTTTGCTTCACTATTTTTCACAACGTTCTACTGTACCAGTGCCACAAATACTGCCACAATTTGACACATGAGTTCGTCCAGATCGGCTGGCAGAACGCACACTTACGACACGGAGAACACGTGGCATCATTTTCCCAGATAGGTAAAAAGTGGCAGGCACGCATCCGCAAAAATGGCTTCCCACCAACCTCTGCAAACTTCGAAACGCACAAAGAAGCGAAGGAGTGGGCAACGAAAACAGAAGCCGCGATGCTGAAGGACAAGCAACGGTTAGCACGGGCAGCTAAAGACCTGGCGCTCGGCAAGCTGATTGACCAGCATTTCGAGAAAGAGCCCGCCAATAAGAAGTACGGCAAGAACAAGGTTGCCATTCTCAAGCGTCTCAAAAGGACAATGGGCGCCGTTCTTGTCAAGGCATTAACATACGACTTTCTTGCGAACTTCGTTGACAACCGCATTTCACAAGGTGCAGGTGGGGTCACCATCGGCATGGACATCGCCCAAATCGCTGCGCTCGTTACCATCGGTAGCAAGCCGAACAAGTATCACTTCGACATGGATGTCTTCGGCGATGTGCGCGAGTACATTGTCGACTGCGGTCTTGATCCCAAGTCAAATGAGCGAGACAGACGGCCTACCGAAGAAGAGCTAACCAAGATAAAAAAGCACTTCGACGAGAAGGAACGCCAGCAAATCCCCATGTCCGCGATCATGGACTTTGCTGTCGCCACTGCAATGCGTGCTTCCGAGATCACTCGCTTGAAGTGGTCAGACGTCGACTTCGAGAAACGGACCGTCATTATACGCGACAGGAAGCACCCGAAGAAAAAGAAAGGGAACCATCAGAAAGTTCCACTTCTAGCTGAAGCTTGGGCGATCCTGATCGCCCAACCACGCACTCATGATGAAGTGTTCCCGTACGATGCGAAGACCTTCAGCACGATCTTCCCGAGGGCTGTAAAGGCTT
The DNA here is from genome assembly GCA_913778765.1 of uncultured Massilia sp. Classification (GTDB taxonomy): domain Bacteria; phylum Pseudomonadota; class Gammaproteobacteria; order Burkholderiales; family Burkholderiaceae_D; genus Telluria. Next base: position 18,853 of record CAJYXO010000124.1, read on the forward strand.
GTGGCATCGAGGATTTGCGGTTTCATGACCTTCGCCATGAGGGCACGTCCAGGCTCTTTGAAAAAGGCTACGACATCCCGCGAGTTGCAATTTTCACAGGCCACGTCGACTGGAAGATGTTAGCTCGGTACGTCCAGCTGAAGGCTGAAGATCTACATCCAGACGAAGATGGAAACTTTTCTTGGCAGCGCCCATTGAAAAAAGCTGAGCCCGTTGCCGCCGCAGCATAAATACGAAGATGCCGCCTCCGCAGGCGGCGTTACGTTGCTTGCATGTCAGTTTTACATCCGTCTGCATCGGCGCCGCGGATTACGCGCGTGCGATGCGACGGTTCGTCGAACGCTGGGTACGCAAGGTAGCTGTTGAGCTGCCATTTTCTATATTAAAGACTATAGAAAGACTAGGGGAATCTGAAACCCAGCATCCATGCGGGTTTCAGCGGTTTTCTTGTCAATAAAAACTAATAGTTCTTCGACTTAAAGACTATTAGCTTATCGGCGTTCAAACTAGTAGCCTGTCACTGATAAACTATTATCTTTTCAGTGAATGACTACTAGCTTTTAGGCCGATAAACTACTATTTAGTCCGTAGAAATAACGACTTTAGAGCACCTAACAAAACCTCTCAACATACCGCCAACAGATGAGCGAGCAGGCAAGCGACAGGAATGCCTGATGGATGTTTGCTCGCCGCTCGTACCGGATGCGCAATCTGCGGAAGCGGTGTAGCCAACCTAAGGTTCGCTCGACGACCTAACGCCACCGTCCAAGCCTTTCGCGCGACTCTACACCGTAGCGCGATACGAACGGCGATGCTCCGACTGCGCAGCCAAGCCCGATGGGCTCTCGAAGCGTACGCTCGGTCAGCATGCAACTTACCTGGACGTTTGCGGGCACGGCCAGCCAACCCTTGCACTGCCGGGATTGACTTTACCAAGGGGATGAGGAAACGCGAGTCGTGTACTTGGGCGCCCGAGATCTGAGCTACCAGTGGAAGCCCACGCTCATCGACCAGCAAATGGTATTTGCTTCAGAGTTAGCCGCAATCGGTTGGGTTTCGACCTGTATGATCGCCCCCAGCAGGTGCCGGTACGCTTGCAGCGTCAACGCAAGCTCGATCCTACATGATCTGGTCGTGCACTCGGAGCCGTCGAAGAATCGCCTCGTGGATACGCTGCCAAACGCCGGCTAGCATCCATTCGTGAAGGCGTCGCCGGCATGTCATGCCACTGCCGCAGCCGAGTTCGCGCGGCAAGTACTCCCACGGTATTCCAGTCTTGAGAACAAACAGGATTCCGGTCAGGGCCGCGCGATCATCGATGCGCGGGCGGCCGCCTTTCGGCGCTGGGCGATGAGCGATGGGCGATGGGTCGGAAGATGAGCTGCTATTAGCGACCACAGGTCTTCGGGAAGAAGTGCGCGGGCCATGGCATCAGTTCGTTTAGAAACACGTTCGCCATCTTAGCTGCCGATGTACGGCCTTATACGTCCGCTATCGAAGCTTCCGTCCTGCAAGCTATGGCAAACTTTATTGTTGCTGGAAACCGATGCAAACTTGTCAACCACGATTCTATTGCAAACATTATTTACAAGAATGCATGCTAGAACTGGGAGGGCCCATAAGGAGGGTTGTGGCCAACTTTATTATTCGTTAGCTAGAAGCTGTACAGATGCAACGCTAGATAAAGCAGAAGGTGAGCGTGTGCACGGGTTTGACAAACGAGGGCCCCCCATGCAGCATGCCCAACGAAACCGGTTGGAAAACCGGCACTTGTTGCAGGTTCAATTGCAGTAAGAAAAAGATTTATGCCCAGCGTCGATCCCAATTGGCCAGCCGAGGTTCCCTGCGCAGTAGGTCCCTCCATTAGGCACACGCCCGTGTTTCGACCGGTTCCTCAGGCAATGCACCAAATGTCGTCATACGCCCAGCAGCCTGATCAACACGAAGCTGACCGTGCCCAAGCCCCACAGCGACAGCACGACCACCGACGCCACCTTGCCGCCGGCACGCAGCACCGCCCGCGCATCCACGCCCAGCCCCAGCGCGGCCATCGACATGATGGTGAAGAAATTCGCGGCCTCGTGCGCCGGCGCCAGGGCGGCCTGCGGAATCCAGCCTGCCGAACGTGCAGCCAGCAGCAGCAGGAAGCCGACGATGAACCAGGGCACCAGGTGCGACAGGCTCGGACGCGCCCTGCCGCTACCCCGCCCGACGATCGACAGCACCAGCACCACCGGGCCCAGCATCAGGACGCGCACCAGCTTGACCAGGGTCCCGATGTGCACGCTCGCGGCCGACACCGAGGCGGTTGCCGCCAGCACCTGCGGCACGGCATACACCGTCAGGCCGGCGAACACGCCGTACTCGACCGGTGTGAAGGACAGCAAGCCGACCAGCAGCGGCAAGCCCAGCACCACCACCACGCCCAGCACCGCCGTGAAGGCGATCGACGCCGCTACGTCCTTGCCATCGGCGTCGATCACCGGGGCCACAGCCGCAATCGCGGAATTGCCGCAAATAGAATTGCCGCAGGCGATCAACATTGCCATCTTCTTCGGCAAACCGAGGCCGCGCCCGATGAAATAGCTGAGCAGGATGGCGACCACGACCACGCCGGCAATACCGGCTATCAAGCCGAGACCGTTTTCCAGCAGCGCACCAGCGCTGACCGAGGCGCCCAGCAGGACCACCGCAATCTCCAGCAACAGCTTGGCGCCGACGTGAATGCCTGGCTCGAAGCGTTGGTGCAGCCGATGCAGGGTGCGCACGCCGGTGCCGAGCAGGATCGCTAGCACCAGGCTTTCGAGCCAGGCCCGGCCGAAAACCCGGGTTTCAGCAGCCTCGAGTGCATAGGCTGCAAGCGTTACCGCGCCGCACAACAGCAGGCCGGGGACAACGGAAACAAAAGAGTGCAATTTATTCTTCATGATTTTTTCTCATATCTATATGCGCTGACCGAGTAATTCTCAGCCAACGAAATCATTCGGTCCATCTTATAATTTGGTACAAACCATTCGAATTGGATGAACAATGACCTTGGAACAGCTCCGCGTCTTTGTGGAGGTCGCACAGCGCCAGCACTTGACGCAGGCCGCCGCCGCCCTGCACCTGACGCCCTCGGCGGTGAGCGCCTCGATCAAGGCACTCGAAGACCGTTACGGCACCGCTCTCTTCCACCGCATTGGTCGGCGCATCGAGACCAGCGAGGCCGGCCGCATCTTCCTGGATGAGGCAAGACGTACGCTGGCAAGCGCCCGCATGGCCGAGGCCACGCTCGCCGAGCTGGGTGAGCTACGCCGCGGGTCGCTGTCCATCCACGCCAGCCAGACCATCGCCAGCTACTGGCTGCCGGCGCTGCTGGTGCGTTTTCGCCAGGCCTATCCAGCGATCGATCTGCGGCTGGAGGTCGACAACACGGAAAGCGTGGCACGGGCGGTGCTGCAGGGCGTGGCCGACCTTGGCTTCGTCGAAGGCGCGATCGACGAACCAGCACTGACGAAAGAGGTGGTTGGCGACGACCGCATGGTCGTCGTGGTGGCGCCCGCCCACCCTTGGGCGCGCGGGCAGCGACTGGAAGCGGCCGACCTGCTGGGTGCGCAATGGATCCTGCGCGAAGCCGGTTCCGGCACACGCTCGGCCTTCGAGGCGGCACTCGACGCGTTAGGCATCCCGGCGGGCAGCCTGCAGGTCGCCATCGGGCTGCCTTCGAACGAGGCGGTACGCAGCGCGGTGATGGCCGGCCCGTACGCTACTGCCGTGTCCGAGCTGGTGGTGGCTTCGCACCTGCAGGCCGGCCTCTTGGCGCAGGCGAGCTTCGACCTGCCGGCGCGCAGCTTTTCGATGCTGCGCCACGCGGAGCGCCACCGCAGCCGCGCAGCCGCCGCGTTCGAGGAGTTGGTGCGCGCTTGAACAAAAAATAATTGCGTCCACACGGAATAAAGCACAGCCAGATGCGTTCACCCAGGTAAGAACACTTTTTCCACGATGTCCTACCCGGGAGCTGTCATGAATATCAAGCACCTTATTTTTCTGCTGGCTTGCAGCGCCGGCGTTACCACGAACGTCCTGGCCGGCCCGGCCCTGGACGCGGCCCAGGCCCATTTCGCCGCCATTGGCGCAGGGGATCGTGCGGCCATCCTGCGCGACTATGCCGACAACGCCCGCCTCACCTGGGTCGGCGGTCCGCTCGACGGCAGCTACGACGGGCCGGCGGCCATCGGCGCGGTATGGGACAAGTTCGCCGCTGCCGCCGGACCGGCGCGCGTCAACATCGTCGGCGCCGCCGAGTCGGCCAATCCGAAAGGAGCAACCGTGGTGGCGGCCGTCCATTTCGAAGGCAAGGCTCAGGTCAAGGTGCGCTATCTGCTGACCTATCGTGACGGCAAGCTGGTCAATGAGACCTGGCAGGTCGATCCCAAGCTGGCCGCCGGCGCTTACTGAAACTGAGCGACGATGAGCTCCGTGCCTGACGATGCCGCCCACCACCTGCTGGCCTGCGTGCCGCGCCTGCGCCGCTATGCGCGTGCACTGGTCGGCGACCGCGCCGCCGCCGAGGACCTGGTCCAGGACACGGTCGAACGCGGCTGGGGCGGCTTGCGGAGCTGGCAGCGCGGCACCGACATGCGCGCCTGGCTATTTTCGATCATGCACAACCTGCGGGTCGACCAGGGCCGTCGCGGGACGCTGCAGACCGAGCCGCTGGACGACGAGACGCCGCTGCCGGCCACCTCCGGGCACATCTCGATCGGGCTCGAACTACGCGACCTCGACACAGCCCTGCGTCTGCTGCCAGAGGAACAGCGCGCCATCCTGCTTCTGGTCGGGCTCGAGGAAATGCGCTACGAGGACGTCGCGAGCCTGTTGGGGATACCTGTCGGAACCGTGATGTCGCGCCTGTCGCGCGCACGCGAAAAGCTGCGTGCGCTGATGGAGGGCCGCGCCTCGGTCCTCCCATTGAAAGCCGTCAAATGAACACCCTGCCCATTACCGAAGCCGACCTGCACGCCTATGTCGACGGCAGGCTGCCGTTAGCCAGGCGCGCCGAAGTCGAAGCTTATCTGGCCGCCCGTCCGGAAGAAGCAGCGCGGCTGCAGGCCTACGCTGCCCAGAACGATGGCCTGCACGCCTTGTTCGATGCCGTGCTCGACGAGCCGGTGCCGCCGCAGCTGGCGATGTCGCCGCGCTTGCGTGCCGGCTGGCGCGACGGGTGGCAGTGGAGCATGGCCGCCGGCCTCGCGATCGCCCTCGTCAGCGGTGGCGCCGGCTGGGGCCTGCGCGGCGCCGCCGACCACGACCTGCGCCTTGCGCAGTCCACCGCGCGCCTTGCCTATCCACAACAGGCAGCCTCCGGGCTTGCGCACCAGGCCGCGGTCGCGCACGTGGTCTACAGCCCGGAGGTGCGGCGGCCGGTCGAAGTCGGCGCTGACCAGGAAGACCAGCTGGTGGCCTGGTTATCCAAGCGTCTCGGCAGCAAGATCCATCCGCCGCGCCTGGGCAAGCTTGGCTATGAATTGATCGGCGGGCGCCTGCTGCCCGGCGCAAGCGGCCCAGTGGCGCAATTCATGTACCACGACAGTGCCGGCCAGCGCCTGACCCTGTACGTGTCAACAGAGCAGGCACACAACAAGGACACGGGCTTCCGCTTTGCGAAGGAAGGCCCCGTGAATGTCTTTTACTGGATCGACGGGAAGTTCGGCTATGCGCTCTCGGCCGGCATCGACAAGAGTCAACTGGCGCGCGTCGCTACCGCCGTCTACGAACAACTGGAGGGACCGGTTTGAAAAACCTGTATTTGATTGCGGCCTGCTTCTTGAGCGCCGCCTGCGCCGCACAGGACATGCCGCATGCGCACCAGCATTTACCTGCGGGCAGCGCGCCGCCCGCGGCATTCCTCGCCAGCAGCGCCAAACCGTATGCCGCGCTGGCCGCGGACGCGATGGCCGTCATGGACGACGGCATGCGGCGCGCACCCATGACCGGGGAGCCTGGACACGACTTCGTCACCATGATGATCCCGCACCACCAGGGCGCCATCGACATGGCCAAGGCCATCCTCGTGCACAGCACCGACCCCGAACTGCGCAACCTGGCGCAGGGCATCATCGCCGAGCAGCAGAATGAAATCAACGTGATGCGTGCCTGGCTGCAACGCCACCAGGGCAGCACAGCCCCACTCACGAGCACCGACAAGGACACCCATGCACACCACTAAATCCCTCTGCGGCATTGCTCTCGCAGCTGCCCTCTGTGCCACCTTTGCGCCCGCCCACGCCCTCCCTGGCGCGCAGGACCGCGTCTATACCGCCGACCAGAACAGCAACACCGTCTCGGTCATCGATCCGTCCACGAATACCCTGCTGGGCCAGATCCGCCTCGGCAACCAGCGCCCGGACGTGCTCTCGCCGCTCTACAAAGGCGAGGTGAACGTGCACGGCCTGGGCTTCTCGCCCGATCACAAGACCCTGATCGCAGTATCGAACGGCTCGAATTCGGTCACTTTCATCGACACCGCCACCAACAAGGTCAAGGGCGTGACCTACATCGGCCGCTCGCCGCACGAGGGCTTCTTCACGGCCGACGGGCGCGAGGTCTGGGTGGTGGTGCGCGGCGAAGACTACATCTCGGTGATCGACCCGGCCACTTTCAAGGAAAAGCGCCGCGTCCAGACCACCGGTGGACCCGGCATGGTGATGTTCCACCCGAACGGCAAGCTCGCCTTCGTGGTGTCGAGCTTCAACCCGACCGTCGACGTCGTCGACGTCAAGTCGCACAAGGTCGTCAAGCACATTCCGGTGACCAGCCCGTTTTCGCCCTTCCTGCAATTCACGCCGGACTTCAAGGAAGTGTGGATGACCCACAAGGACGTGGGCAAGGTCACCCGCATCGATACGGCGACGCTGGCGGTGAAGGGCGTGATCGACACCGGCTTCATCACCAACCACCTGGCCTTCGCGAAGACCGCTGGCGGCGTGCGCGCCTATGTGACCATCGGCGGCGAGAACCTGGTCAAGGTCTACAGTACCGGCGATGCGCCGGCGCTGGTGGCAAGCATTCCGACCGGTGCACTGCCGCACGGCGTGTGGAGTTCGGACGACGGCAGCCGCGTCTACGTCGGTCTGGAGAACGGCGATGGTGTGGACGTCATCGACACCGCCGCCAACAAGGTCGTGGCCCATGCACCGGTTGGACAGGCGCCGCAGGCTCTGGTCTACGTGTCGCATGCCGCGCCGTCCGGCGGCGGCGCCAACCTGGTCCCGCGCGCCAACACCGAGCCGATCAACATCGCCCTCAAGCCGGCCGCCGGCGAGGCCAAGGGCTTCGTTGTGGCGCGCAACCTCGGCCTGACCGATGCGCTCGAGGTATCGCTCTACAAGCTGAAGCCGGACACGGTGTACAGCGTGTACGCCAGCGGCCAGGCGGCGCCGGTCGCCAGCTTCAAGACCAACTCCAAGGGCATGGCCAACGGCACCGCCATCGGCCCCATGCGCAAAGTGGCGGGCAGCCTGTCGGACAAGCAGGCCGCAGCCAGCCGCATCCTCGTCATGGAGGGTGATGCACCCGCGGATCCTGCCAAAGCGGTGTTGACGAGCGTACAATAACCCAGCAAGCCCGTGCCTCAGGTAGTCCAACCATAAGAACGGAGACCAGCATGATAAAGCTTCCCCCGGCGCCGGCGCGTCGAACCTTCCTGCGTCAGGCCGGCGCGCTCGGCGCCGCCGGCGCCTTCGGCAACCCGGTACTGAACGCACTGGCGGCCGAACCCGGCCACGTGACTCTGCCCTTCGCCAACGGCGCGCGCTCGCTGGTTGCCTACCCGCAAAAGCGCCCACTGATCCTGCTGACGGCCCGTCCGCCCCAGCTCGAAACGCCGTTTGGCGTCTTCAACGATAGCGTGATCACACCGAACGACGCCTTCTTCGTACGCTACCACTGGGCCGGGATCCCCACCTCGATCGATCTGCAGACCTATCGCCTGCGCGTCGGCGGCAACGTCAACACGCCGCTCGAACTGTCGCTGGCCGACCTGAAGCAGCTGGCCGACGGCGTCGAACTGGTCGCCGTGAACCAATGTTCGGGCAATAGCCGGGGGTTCTCGACGCCGCGCGTGAACGGTGGCCAGTTGGCCAATGGCGCGATGGGCAATGCGCGCTGGGCCGGTGTCCCCTTGAGCAAGGTGCTGGAAAAAGCCGGCGTCAAGGCCGGGTCCGTCCAGGTGGCCTTCAATGGCCTGGACAAGCCGCCAGTTGGCGACGGTCCGGACTTCATGAAGGCGCTCGACATCGACCATGCTCTCGACGGTGAAGTCATGCTTGCCTGGCAGATGAACGGCGCCGACCTGCCGGTCCTGAACGGCTACCCGCTGCGCCTGATTGTGCCCGGCTACTACGGCACCTACTGGGTCAAGCACCTGTCCGACATTACCGTGATGGACAAAGTGTTCGACGGCTTCTGGATGAGCACTGCCTATCGCATCCCGGCCAACGCCTGCGCCTGCACCGAGCCCGGCAAGCCGGCCGCGAAGACGGTGCCGATCGGTCGCTTCAACGTGCGCTCCTTTATCACCAGCCTGGCCGACGGCGCCCAGCTAGCGCGCGGGCGCCGGACCGTCGTACGCGGCATCGCCTTCGACGGCGGCTACGGCATCACCGAGGTCGCCTTCTCCAGCGATGGCGGCAAGACCTGGCAGGCGGCCCAACTGGGCAAGGACCTGGGACGCTTCTCGTTCCGCGAATGGAGCACGACCTTCACCCCGTCACGCAAAGGGGAGCACCTGTTGCTGGTGCGCGCCACCAACCGGATCGGCCAGGGCCAGCCGTCGACCGCCCTCTGGAATCCGCCGGGCTACATGCGCAATGTCGTCGAATCCGTGCGCGTCGTCGCAGTATGAGGAGCCAGTCCATGAAAGCATTCCTGCTCTCCTTGCTGGTGGCCACCGTTCCCGCACTCGCCACCGAGATCCAGCTGCCGCCGGAAACGGCCCAGTTCAAGCCCAGCACCCTGCCAGGCTACGCGCTGGTGCAGCGCAACTGTATGACCTGCCACTCGGTAGACTATCCGCAGACCCAGCCGCCGACTTCGCCGCGCAGTTACTGGGAAGCGACGGTCAAGAAGATGAAGCACCCCTACGGCGCGCAGTTCGACGATGCTGACATCCCCGCCATGGTGGACTACCTGACCAAGACCTACGGTGCCGAACAGGGCAGCGCAGGCGCAGCGGCCATCGTGCCCGCAGTGGCGAACAATCCTGCGACGGCGCGCCCGGCATCCGCTCCCGTACCCGCGAAAACGGGCGGCGCTTTGCCCGATGCCAAAGCGCTGCTCGCCGCCAACAACTGCTTGTCTTGCCACGCGGTCGACAAGACCGTCGTCGGCCCTGCCTACAAGGCGGTCGCGGCAAAATATGCGCACGCGCCGGATGCCGAAGCGACGGTGGCGAAGAACATCCGCGCCGGCGGCGCCGGCAAGTGGGGCCCGGTGCCGATGCCACCTTACGGGCAACTGAGCGAGGAGCAGGCGCGCAGCCTGGCGCGCTACGTGCTGTCGCAGTAAGCCCCTTGCCATGATGCGGCTGCATGCGCGCTGGCGGCCGCGTCCGGCTGCGATACCGGACAACACGGAACGCGAGAGGATCAGGACTTGTTCGTCGTTGCGATCCATGGTTCTGCGCCGCTTGGGAAAATTGGTGCTATCATCGACCTCTGCTTTTGGAGATGGCATTCCTCCCGTAACCGCTCACCCCGAGCTGATGATGCCTACTTATTCCTGGTCAGGAAGAAGTAGGCGCGTGCCTTCATGCCTGGCCAGGTTCATTCACCTGATTTCCGGCTCACATGAAGAAATTCCGACAACCCGAACAAATCGATCTGCTGCCCTACATGGGCAAATGGCTGGCGCTTGCGCTACTGGTGGCGGCCCTGACCGGTTCCGCATCTGCCTTCTTCCTGTTCGCGCTCGAACGCGCAACCTTCATTCGCGAGACACATCCGTGGCTCATCTGGCTGCTGCCGCTCGCCGGCTTCGCGGTCGGACTGGCTTACCACGCCTTCGGCAAGCGCGTCGAAGCAGGTAACAACCTGCTTATCGACGAGATCCACGACCCGAAAAACACCATACCGTTTCGCATGACGCCGCTCGTGCTCGGAGGCACAGTCATGTCCCACCTGTTCGGTGCGTCAGTCGGCCGCGAAGGTACCGCGGTCCAGATGGGCGGCTCGCTGGCCGACCAGCTTGCGCACCACTTCAAGGTGGATGCCCAGACCCGGCGCGTGCTGATCATGGCCGGCATCAGCGCCGGCTTCGCCTCGGTGTTCGGCACGCCCCTGGCCGGGGCCATCTTCGGGCTGGAGGTCCTCGCCATCGGCAGGATGCGCTACGACGCCATCCTGCCGTGTGTCGTCGCAGCCGTGCTCGCCGACCAGGTTGGCTTGTGGTGGGGCGTACGTCACACCCACTATGCGGCCGGGGTCATTCCGCCATTGACCGGCGCCGGATTGCTTGCGACGCTGTGCGCAGGCGTGGTTTTCGGACTGGCCGGCATGGTGTTCGCCAACGCCACCCACAAGTTGTCCGATGTCGTGAAGGCGCGCGTGCGCTACGCACCTATACGCCCGTTTCTTGGAGGCCTGCTGGTCGCGCTGGCGGTCAGCGTGCTGGGCACGCAGCGTTACATCGGTCTCGGTATTCCGGTGATCCTCGAATCCTTCGCGCACCAACTCCCGGCAAGCGACTTCGTCGGCAAGTTGGTCTTCACCGTCGTCTCGCTGGGCTCGGGGTTCAAGGGCGGCGAGGTGACGCCCCTGTTCTTCATGGGGGCAACACTCAGCCTTCGTTTGCGATATTTCATATTTTCTTCGATTTCAAATGCCTAGCAACTGACGCAACCCAATAGTTTATAGCGAAAGCGCTGTGGATGACCATGCATATACTATCCATCCTCGCCATCACCAATCTACATGCTCAGGCCGCCTGGCCAAGGCTTTTGAACGTCCTTGCAGTTCTACGGGCATAACACGAAGAACAGCAGAGCCAGATCCCTCATTGCCGCAATCCGCTCCGGGTTGCGCGTCGCATAAACGCAATCCAGATCGCGCCGATGTTACGCAATCAATCTGGCGTTGCCTTGAGACCGACATCATGTGCGGCCGACCAAAGTGGACCATACGAATACCGAAAAAGCGGATCAAGACATCCAGCCACTTTGGCCAGAAAATGGCTCCAACGGTCACCCGGCAGGTGTCTGACCGGCGCGGTTCAACCTACAGTGGATCTACATTCAGGGAAAAATCATGTCGTTCACACATCATGTCAGCACGTCACTGCTCCCAGGCGCGGCGCTGCGCGCTCGAAGATTGGCCGCGCTTGCTTCCGAATGGGGAGCCTGGCTGGCCTCCGCCACAACAATGGGCCTCGCCAATGCGCTGCTTCTACTCGCACTCCGCATCGCGATGACGATCGGGCAGCGGATGGCAACTTGCCCGGGCTGCTCGCACACCAGGCAACGCGGGCGGCGTCCGTCCTGCCACTGACGGTCCTTTACCGCACCCAGCCAACGGGATTCACACATATGAATATCGATAAGTTCAAACGCCAGCACATCGCCATCCTCGACGCCATCGAACGCCTGCGCGCGGCAGCGCGAGCCGGCATCTCGGAAAATGCCGAGGAAATCGCCGCCCAGGTCGTCAAGATGAGCAGCGTGGTGAAGCTGCATCTGGCAGTGGAGGACTCCATCTTGTACCCCGCGGTCGCGCGCAGCGGCGATCTGAAGCTTGCCCACCTCGGCGACAGCTATCAGAGCGAAATGAATGGCATCGCCACCGAGTATTTTGCCTTCGCCAGCCGCTGGAATCTGGCCTCGCGCCTGCGCGACGAGCCCGAAGGCTTCCGCGCCGACGCCAATCGCGTCTTGCATACGCTGTTCGACCGGATGAAACGCGAAGACACCGAGTTCTACCCCGCGATTGAGGCAGGCCGAGCGAAAGTTTAAGAGAAAACGAGGCCGGCGTGGCTTGCCTCCCTCGGCATGCTTGGCATCCTGCTGTCGCATGTCACACTTTTTTGGAGAACACAATGCATCGGACCCATCATGATACCGCGCTGCTGCATGCCCAGAGCGATGAAGAGGTTCGCCGCTGTTGGCCTGTCATGCGGATTCTGCGCCCTTCCCTGGGCGACGCGGATGCTTTCGTCGCTGCCTGCCGGCGAATGCAGCCGGAAGGCTATCGCCTGCTGGCGGCGCGCGACGAAGGTCTTGTCATGGCGGTCGCTGGTTACCGCATCCAGGAAAATCTGCTGTTCGGCCGCTTTCTCTATGTGGACGATCTCGTGACCTTGGACACGGCCCGCGGTCAACGTTGGGGCGCTCGTATGCTCGGCGCCCTCAAGACGATGGCCTCCGCGGAACATTGCCGACGGCTTGTTCTGGACACCGGCCTCGCCAACGTGCTCGCCCAGCGTTTCTATTTTCGCGAAGGATTACTGCCGCTCGCGCTACGTTTCACCACTGCGGAAGAGAAGTGACGCGCTTCCATTGCCGAGATGCGCACCTCCTGCCCGGCTTGTAATGGAAGCTATATCGACTGGGGAACCGACACCAGCTTATCCGGATTACGCATGATAAAAGCGGCCACAATCCGGCCGTCATCGACGATAAACGACTGTACGGATTCCAGTGTACCGCGCACGTAACGCAGCAAACCTGGCTCGCCATTCACAAGCGCAATCTTATAAAACACTTCCGCAGGATACCTGTGCTCGAGTGTCCAGAATACGCCTGCTACCCGCCCTGCCCCCTTGAGAATATGCATAAATGACTTGGCCTTACCCCCACCGTCACTTACCAGCTGCACATCGTCGGACATCAAGGCGCGCATGTTCGCGAGGTTTCCTTCCTTTGCGGCTTCGATGAAGCGGCCTAGCAGTTCCCGGTGTTTATCCCTGGGGACGTCAAAACGCGGCCTGTCGTGCTGAATGCGCACGGTTGCGCGATGTACAAGCTGTCGGCAAGCCGGTTCGGATTTCCTTACTACCTCAGCAATCTCGGCGTAGTCGGCATCGAACACCTGCCTCATCAGAAATGCGGCGCGTTCTTCGGCGGATAACCGCTCCAACAGCCACATGAATGCAACCGAAACGTCGTCGTCCAGTTCAAGCGTACTCTCCGGCGTGCTCTCATCGACTTCCACTATCGGTTCCGGCAGCCACCAGCCAATATAGGCCTCGCGATTAACCCTGGCCGTCCGCAGACGGTCAATCGAGAGTCGCGTGGTAACGCTCACCAGCCATGCATCTTTGGAGACGATTTGGTCCTTGGGCGTGTCATGCCAGCGTATCCATGCATCCTGTACTACATCCTCGGCGTCCGCACGGATACCGAGCATACGGTAGGCAATCGAAAACAGCCGTGGACGGAGCGCATTGAAGATGGCTTCCGGGTCTGTATGAACGTGATCGGTCATGACTTTCCTTGGTCCTTGCAGGGTGGCACTGAATCTTAGACGACTTGAACTCGTCAGCTGTGACATTCTCCAGGGAGTTTCTTTGCGCAAGCTGCTGAAGCTTCCGCCGCCATCGATTTATGAAGACGCATGCCGGAACGAGCGCCTGAACTGTCCGGGCGCCGAGCCGGTGTGGCGCTTGAACGCCGCACTGAACGCGCTTTCCGAGGCATAGCCCAGGCGATAGGCCAGCGTGGCCACCGGCTCGTCGCCGTGCCGAAGCGCGTGACAGGACAGTTGCATGCGCCAGCGCTGGAGGTACTGCAAGGGTGCAATGCCGACCAGAGTCTTGAAGCGCAGCGCCAGCGCTGACCGCGACATGTTGGCGATCCGTGCAAGGGCTGGCAGGCTCCAATGGCGCCATGGCTCGGCGTGCAGACGCCGAAGCACAGCGCCGATCTTCGGATCGGCAATCGCCTCCAGCCAGCCACGCGTTCCCGCTGCGCCTTGCGCGCGCAAAGCCTCGACGAGCGCAATGCGTGCCAGGCCATCCCTGACAAGCCGCTGGCCGGGTGCGGCGCCATCTTCGCGCCGATACATGTCCAGCAACATCCGCAGCGCCGGCGCGGCCGCCGACGCCGACCGGATATGCAGGACCGGCGGCAAAAGCGCCGCCAGCAGGTCGCGCTGCGCCGGATCGATGTCGAACCTGCCCGCGACCGCCACCACTTCCTCGGCGCCGCCCCATTGCACGGCGCCCGTAGCCGGATCGGCGTGGCGCCTGAAATGCTCGACGCCATCGCGCACCGGCGCCGACAAGTCGCTCGCCACAACGAAAGGCAGGCCGCCGTGCATGACCAGGCAGTCGCCTTCGTCGAGCCGAATGGCGTTCGCCGAGCCGTCGACGCTGATCCATTGGCATCCCTGGACCTGGGCAATGAATTTCAGGTAATCATATTCCGGAAAACGCAAAGCCCATGCCCCGCCCGCTGCGATACGCAGGGATTGACCGCTACGCACCTGCAACAGCGCCAGGATGTCCGACAAGGGGTCGCCGTCGGCGCAAGCGGGGTCTGGCACGAAGGGGTTTCGATATGGATGCGCAAGCAAGAAGTGTGGATCGTCGAGCATGTTCGGGGCGTGATCAAGTTATTAGACTTCAGGTTTCGAATCTGAAGGAGCAAGCATGCAATACCGACTGCTCGGGAAAACCGGCATCATCGTTTCGCGCATCTGTCTCGGCGCCATGACCTTCGGCGGTGCGACCACACCGCCCTACGACAAGGTCGGCGGCCTGTCGCTGGCCGAGACCGAAGGCCTGGTTGGCGCCGCGCTCGACGCCGGCATCAATTTTATCGACACGGCTGACGTCTATGCTGCCGGCGAATCGGAAACGCTGCTCGGCGCCGCGCTCCAGGGACGCCGCGACGAGGTAATCGTGGCCACCAAGTTCCACGCACCCATGGGCAAGGGGCCGAACGACGCCGGGCAGTCGCGCCTGCACATCATGCGGTCGATCGAAGGCAGCCTGCGGCGGCTGCGCACCGACCATATCGATCTTTACCAGATCCATAACTTCGACGACCTGACGCCCATGGAGGAAACCCTGCGCGCGCTGGACGACGCCGTCAGCGCGGGCAAACTCCGCTATATCGGCTGCTCCAACCTCGCCGCATGGCAGGTCGCCAAGGCGCTCGGGATCTCGGCCCTGCACGACTGGCATGCATTCGTCTGTGTGCAGGCATGCTATTCCCTGGCCGTCCGCGACGTCGAACGCGAGATCCTGCCGATGGCGATCGACCACGGCTTGGGCATGCTTGCCTGGAGCCCGCTCGCTGGAGGGCTGTTGTCCGGCAAATTTGGCCGCAGCCGCCACGCCGGCGACGCCAGCCGCCGGACCCACATCGATTTTCCGCCCATGGCCCAGGAACACGGCCACCGCGTCATCGATGCACTCGACGTCGTCGCGGCTCGTCACGGTGTCAGCGGCGCACAGGTCGCGCTGGCCTGGCTGTTGGCCCAGCCGGGCGTCACTGCCGCAATCTTCGGTGCGCGCCGGGTCGAGCAATTGCAGGACAATCTGCGCAGCCTGGATCTTGCGCTGTCGGGAGAGGACTTTGCGCTGCTCGAACAGGCCAGCGCCTTGCCGCCTTCGTATCCGGGGTGGATCCAGGCAATCACGAACGAGCATCGCGCGCGGTTCATAGCCTGATGCCCTCGCCCGGCATGATCAGGCCACGGCGCGCCGCCACGGCCACCACATGGATGCGGGCGGTGGCGTCCAGCTTGTGCATCAAGCCCTTCATGTGCGTCTTGACGGTGCCGACACCAATCCCCAGGCGGCGCGCGATCGACTTGTTGCAACATCCTTCCGCGAGCAACTGCAGTACCTCGGTCTCGCGGCCGGTCAGGGCGATCCTGTTGCGTCCATCGGCGGCATAAGATGCGATGGCCTTGCCAAGGTAAGCGCGGCCAGCTGACAAACGGCGCACTGCCTCCACCAGTTCGTCGGGGCTGCAGGACTGCAGCACGTAACCGGCCACGCCGTCGGCAAGGGCCTTGCGCACCTGGGATTCCTTGTCAAGCTGCGTCACGATGAGCACCCGCGCAGCCGTATCTGGACGCCGCGCCAGCTCGACGCCGGCGGCGTAATCGGCCACCAGCACGGCAGCGCCGCCGCCCGCCCCGGGATCCCGCGACTCGAGCGTAACGCGCCACTGGCCATGGGCCGACAGGATTGCATGCAGTCCAATGCTCATGGCCGGGTCGGCGTGCTGTACATGGATGGTATGGAGGTCGTCGCGCATGGCCACATCCTCAGTCGTCGACTTCGCGCACATCGAAATGGCGGTCCACTTCGGCGTGGGCGTCGTGCCGGGCCTGTGCGATGCGTTCCTCGCCCAGCGCCATGCCTTCCATCGAGAAGAACACCAGCTCGCGCAGGCCGACCATGCCGAGTACGGCGCGCAAATAGGGTTCGAAAAAGTCCGGATTGCGCGCCCTCGGCCCGGTGCGCCAGCCGCCGCTCGTGACCGCGACGTATACCGGACGGTCGGGCAGCATGCCGACCTTGCCTTGCGGGGTCGGACGGACCGTGCGGTGCACGCGCACCACGTGGTCGATCCAGGCCTTGAGCGAAGCGGGCACGGTCAGGTTGTGGACCGGCGTGCCGATCACCAGCAGGTCCGCCTTCTGGAGCTCTTCGATCAGCTCGTCCGAGCGCGCCAGCGTACCCGGCCCCGTCGCGACGTCCGCTCCGGCGGGCCCACCGGCCAGCGCGACGGCATAGGCCTCGTCGACCTGGGTCAGCGGCGTGGACCACAGCGGCCGCTCGGCCACCCGCGCCTGTGGATGGCGGGTACGGAGATGCGCAAGAACATGGCCGGAGAGGCGATAACTGTCGCTGTCGAAGCCTCGCGGACTGGCGCTGATGTGGAGGATGTTCATGAGATGTCCTTCTTTGGCAGTGCGCTTCAGGGCACGATGACGTAGTCCGGATTGGCTACAGCGAACACGGCCTCGCGATCGGCTTGCGGCGGATAGATCCATTGCGTGTTGATCTGTTGCTTGAGCGCCTTTGCTTCTGCGCCCGTCAGGTGCACCTGTCTGTCCCAGCCCTCGGTGTAGAGCGCGCCCCAGGCGCCGAGATCGAGGCAAGTCACGTATTTCGGCTGGCTGTAGGGATGCAGTGCCAGACCGAGCAGCTCGGCCGCCGCGTTGTGTCCGGCGACCCGGCCGAGGCTCAGCGCATGCTGGCACGACATCGCCGCGACGTTGCCGACGTCGTCTGTCGCGGCGCGCGCCACGTCGCCGCTCACGAACACGCCGGGCACATCGCGCGGGCGCAGGTAGGGATCGGCGGGCACGCGGCCGAAGCGGTCGTGTTCGGCGCCAATCATTTGCGCAAGGCGATTGGCACGCACGCCCGCCGTCCACACGACCGTGGAGGCCTCGATCCGGCGCCCGTCCGCAATCGTCACACCGCCAGGATCGACGCCCGTGACCGTGGCCGAGGTGAGCACCTCGACGCCATTCGCGGCCAGCGCTTCCTGG
Organism: uncultured Massilia sp.; assembly: GCA_913778765.1. Taxonomy (GTDB): domain Bacteria; phylum Pseudomonadota; class Gammaproteobacteria; order Burkholderiales; family Burkholderiaceae_D; genus Telluria. The sequence continues at coordinate 36,342 of CAJYXO010000124.1, forward strand.
ATCAGCGGGCGCGGTACCGGCCCGAGATCGGGTCCGACTTCCGGGGCCTGTTCGAGCAGCACCACGCGGATATCGGCGTCCAGCCCGAGCACCTTGCGAAGGCGCGCCGGCATTTCGGTCGCCGCCTCGATGCCGGTGAAGCCGCCGCCCGCCACCACGACCGTATTACGGGCGCGGCTCTCCGGACGGTGCGCCAGGCTCGCGAGATGGGCATCCAGGGCGCGCGCGCTGTCCAGCTGGTCGACGTCGAAGGCGTACTCGGCAAGCCCGGGCAGGGCCGGCCGCACCACGCGGCTGCCGGTTGCGAGCACGAACCGGTCGTAGACGATGGTGCGCCGGCGGCCGTCGACGCCGCGCACCTCCACTTCGCGGGTGGCGGCGTCGATCGACTCCACCCAGCCCGCCACATGGCGCACACCGACCGCATCGAACAGCGCCTGCAGGTCCGGCGCCATGCCCTCGAGGGTGGTTTCATAAAGGCGCGGCCGCATGTGCAGCGCCGGTTCCGGTGAAACCACGATCACGGCGACTTCCCCTTCCTTGCCCGCCAGGGCGACGGCGCGCGCGGCCGATAGCGCGGCCCAGGTGCCGGCGAAGCCACTGCCGGCGATGACGATCTGCTGTTGCATGGGGTTCTCCTTGAATGCGGACATCGGATGGGTTGACCGAATGTCCCGGTTGTCGATGAATACATTCTCGGGATAAACTGGATTCAAGTCTTGATCCTCTTTTTCAATATTTGACTGGTCCACTTCGCCCAGATGAGCCGCATTCGAAGCACCGCCAGCGCCATCCTGTCCTTGCCGCTCGGCGCGCCCGCCGCCGGTGAAACCCTGCATGGGTGGCTTTACCGTAGCCTTCGCCAGGCCATCCTGGACGGCCGCCTGGCGCCCGGTCAGGCGCTGCCCGGCACGCGCGCGCTCGCCGCCCAGCACGGATTGGCGCGCGGCACGGTCCAGGCCGCGTTCGACCAGCTGCTGTCCGAGGCTTACCTCGTCGCCACGCGCGGCAGCGCCACCCGCGTGTCTCCCGCGCTGCCGGAAAGGACCTTGCAGACGATCGCGCCTGCGGCCGGTCCCGCACCCATCGCCGGCGCGGCGCCGCCATCGAGTCCGCGGCTATGGATCGAGCGCACGGCCGGCCTGGGCAGCCCCTTCCCTCTGCAGCCGGCCAGTGCGGTGCCCACGACCTTCCAGCCGCACCGCTGCGACGTCTCCGCCTTTCCTTTCGACGTCTGGCGCACACTGCACCTGCGTTGCCTGCGCGCCTCGCGTCCCGATGCGTTTGCCGACCCTGGCGCCCTTGGACTGGAACGCCTGCGCACCGAGATCGCGCGGCACCTGCATGTGGCGCGCGGGGTGCATGCCGCGCCGGAACAGATCGTGATCCTCAACAGCGTGCAGCAGGCGCTCGACATCTGCCTGCGCCTGCTGGTCGCCCCCGGCGACAGCGTGTGGATGGAAAACCCGGGCTATCCAGGCGCGCGCCAGGCCATGCTGGCGCACGGCGCGGCGGTGGCCGACATCGCGGTCGACTCCGAGGGCGTGCGGGTCGAGGACGGCATCGCGCGTGCGCCGCATGCCCGCCTCGCTTACGTCACGCCGGCCCGCCAGGCGCCTTTGTCGGTGGCCTTGTCGCCGCAGCGGCGCCTGGCGCTGCTCGACTGGGCCATCACGGACGGCGCCTACGTGTTCGAGGACGATTACGACAGCGAATACCGCTTCGTCGCGCGGCCGATCCCCGCCCTGCGCAGCCATCCGGGCAGCGAGCACAATGTGATCCTGGCCGGCACCTTCAGCAAGCTGCTGTTCCCCGGCATCCGGCTGGCCTTCGTGCTGCTGCCGCGCCACCTGGTCGATCCCTTCACGCACGCGTTTTCGCTGACGAGCCGCAGCGGCAACGGCCTGACCCAGGCGGTGCTCGCCGACTTCTTCGCGGAAGGCCATTTCGACCGCCATGTCAGACGCATGCGGCGCCTGTACGCGCGCCGCGCGGAAGCCTTCGCCGAGGCTGCGCAGCGTCACTGGCGCGGACTGCTCGAGGTTCCGGAACCGGCCGCCGGGCTGGATATCGTCGCCCGTCTCGTCGGCATGGACGAGACCAGCGCGCTGGCGCGCCTGGGCCCTGCCGGCCTCTCCGCCTTTCCGCTGGCGAACTACCATGCGCGCGAGACGGCCGGCCTGGCGCATGCCCCGGGCCTGGTCTTGGGCTTCGCGCCGTTCGACGAAGCTGCGATCGAATCCGGCGCGCGGCGCTTCCGGGCCGCGCTGCGCGGCTAGCCTTCTCACCTAAGGGAGAAGCGCGGCCCGATCCGGTACGTCACAATATTCCGGCAACGACCATACCGTCCCTCCTTAAACGCATGCCGCCGGCAGCGCACGAATAGCGAAAGGATCACCATGCAAAAAGCACGTCTGAGCCTGTTCACCCAGGCCCCCGTCATTCTGAAAGCCATGATCAACCTGTCAGGCGCCGTCAAGCAAAGTTCACTCGGTCCGCGCCTGGTCGAGCTGGTCAACTTGCGCGTTTCCCAGGTCAACGGCTGCGGCGTCTGCGTCGACATGCATTGGCGCGACCTGATCAAGCAAGGCGCGGATCCGCGCCACTTGAACGCCATCGCCGGCTGGCGCGAGGCGCCCTTCTTCGACGCCCGCGAGCGTGCCGCGCTGCGCTGGGCCGATGCCCTGAACGCCCTGCCGGGCCGGGACGATACCGATGCCGCCTATGCCGAGCTGCGCGAACAGTTCGGCGAGAACGAGATCGCCGAGCTGACGTATGCAGTCACCACGATCCGCGCCTGGAACGTGATCAATCTTGGCTTGCGCAACCAGTTGCCGGAGAACCCGCCGCCGGGCATGTAAGGCGCCACGCTAGCCTGCCGATGCGCCGAGCACCTGGCGCACCCGCTCGCGCAGCCAGGCATTGGCCGCATCCCGATGCGTGCGTTCGTGCCAGTACAGCGACAGCTGCAGCGTGGGCAACGCCAGCGGCGTATCGACGACCCGCAGGTCCAGGTCCGCGGCCAGCGCATGCGCCAGCCGCCGCGGCAGCGTCGCCAGCGCATCCGTGTGCCGCACGATGTGGGCCGCCGCCGTGAAGCCCGGGACGTGGCAAAGGATCGCTGCGGGCGGGAGCAAGTCCGCGAGCGCGCGCGCGGCCACGCCGTATTCGTGATGGGTATCGCCCAGCGCAACCAGGACGTGCCGCTGGCGCACGAACGTGGCGCGGTCCAATCCCGTAGCGCAAGGATGGCCGGCGCGCATGACCGTCGCATAGCGCTCCAGCCACAATGGCCGCTTGTGAATGTGGTTCGCCAGCTGGGGGAACGATCCCAGCGCCAGATCGATCCGGCCTTGCTCCAGCTGGCCCTCGAGTTCACGCGGGTCGCATTGCACCGAACGCACCGATACGTGCGGCGCCGCGTCGCCGAGCCCACGCAGCAGGCGGGGCAGGACGTGGACCACGCCGCCATCCACCATGTACAGCCGAAAGCAACGCTCGTCCTTGCCGGGATCGAAGTTGGCCGATCCGCCTTCCATGCTGCGTACACCAGCCAGCACGCCGGCAAGGGGTTCGCTGAGCTCGAGCGCACGTGCGGTCGGTTCCATGCGCTGCCCTGCCCGTACGAACAAAGGATCGCCAAAATGCCGGCGCAGACGCGCGAGCACGCGGCTGACGGTTGGCTGCGCCAGGCCGAGCTGGTCGGCGGTGCGGGTCAGGCTTCCCTCACGCAGAAGACTGTCGAGCACCTGCAATTGCAGCAGGTCGATCGTCAAGGACCTTCCCCAGGCGTGCGGACGACGCGGGCTTTTGGCTTCATTCCGGTGCTCTCCTTACTCATGATCATAGCATCGCGCTGCCGGGCGAGCGCGCCGGGTGCCATGCTGCCGTTCGCCGGCAGGTTTGTCATGCCGCTTTGGAGAGAGGCGCGGCGCACGGCTCGCTCAAGCGAAACGGCGCTGGAAGGCCAGGACGGCGGCGCCGGCCACGCCGATCCAGACCAGCGCCCAGAATGCATCGATGCCGGCCAGGAGCGCCCCTTGCTGAGCGAGGATGGCGGGCGCCGCGGCGGCGTTCTCGGCGAGACGGGCACCGTGCAGCGCGCCGCGTTGCTGGAGCAGGATCGCGGCGCAGCCCGAGCCGAGCGCAAGTCCGAACTGTCCCAGCATGTTCTTGAGCTGCTGCGCATTCGAGAACAGGACATTGTCGTGCTGGAGATCCTTGAATGAATGGAGCGCGGTGACCGCCATGCCCGGCACCACGAAAGCGCCGAACAGGCCGATCCAGGGGGCGACGCCGCGCCACGCCGGCGTCGCCGGATCGAGGTGTGCGAAGTGCCAGCCGAATGCGGCGAGCAGCATGAAGGCCGTGACATAGAACTTGGTCGGGTGCGGCCGCCTTTTCACGAGCAGCAGCATGACGACGAAGGTCGGTACGGCGGCCGACAGGCCGGCCGATTGCAACTCCCCCGCCTGCCGGTACGCCACGCCGAGCACGCGCTGCACGAGGTGCGGCATCAAGCCGTTGAATGTCCCCAGAAGGCCATAACAAACGGAGAAAATGGCAAGTCCGGTCAGGTAGCGCCGGCTGCGCAGCATCTCCAGGCGCACGAAAGGCTGGCCGTGACGGCGGTGCGACAGCACGAACCAGGCGAGCAGTCCTGCGCCGGCCGCCAGCAAGCCGGCGACCAGCGCCCGCTCGCCATGCCAATCGTAGCTCAGACGCTGCAGCGCGAACAACAGCAGGAAAGCACCGCCACCCAGCAGCATCCCGTCGCCAGGGTCGAAGCCGCTTCGGGTCCCGTCCAGCGTCACGGCGTCCGCCGGCATCCACAGCAGCGTGGCGGCGCCCGCGATCGCGCCCAGCAGCGCCAGCAGCAGGAAGATACCGCTCCATGCGTCAGCGTCGACGAGGGAAGCCGCGGTTACCGGCGCCACCGCCATGCCGGACGCCAGCGCCCCGCCGAATGCGGCGATGCCTTGGATCCGTTGTGGAGAGGGCGGGATCAGGTTCACCATCATGCGCGCCGCCGTCATGAACACCCCGCCGCCGGCCGCCATCAGTATCCGGCCGGTGGCGAAGGCGCCGACCGAGGTCGCGCCTGCGCACAACCAGCTCCCGCCCAGGAACACCAGGACCGCGCCCAGCAGGAAATCGCGCCAGCCGAAACGCTGGACGAGGACCGTGATCTGGGAGATCGACAATACGGCGACCGCCGCGTACAAGGCCGTAACGAGGCTGTACTGCTCGGGCGAGGCGCCGATGCGTCCCATGGTCGGCGCCGAAGCGAACACGATCATCCCGGACTGCAGGAATTCGATCAGGTTGAAGACGAAGATGGTGGCCAGCAGCGCGGGCCGCGGGATCGGTCTCACGACGCCTCCTTTCAGCGCGAAACCAGCGTGCGCGAGGCACCCAGAGCGCGGTCGATGATGGGCTGTACGTCGGCTTCCTCACGTTCGAATACCGTGGTCGCGTATTGCTGCCGCGGCATGCCGGCCTGCATGAGCAGTACACCGCGCTGGTCGCGCGTATCGATATCGGCGCGCATCGACAGCCCGAGGCGCAGCGGATGGCGCCCGACCTCGGCCGGGTCGAGCGCGATCCGTACAGGTACGCGCTGGACCACCTTGATCCAGTTGCCGGTCGCGTTCTGCGCCGGCACGGCCGCGAACGCGCTGCCGGTGCCGGCCTCCTGACCTGCGACGCGGCCGTGGAACACCACCTTCGCGCCGTACACCTCGGTCGTCAGACTGACCGGCTGGCCGATCCGCACGTCGGTGAGCTGGTCTTCCTTGAGGTTCGCCGTGACCCACATCTGGTCGAGCGGCACGATCGCCATCAGGGCGCTGCCCTGGGCAACGCGCTGGCCGATCTGCACGTTGCGACGCGCGACTATCCCGCCTACTGGCGCCGCCAGCGTAGTGCGCGACAGCGCCACCGCGGCGTCGCGTACCTGGGCGATCGCGGCGGCGACGTCCGGGTGGCTCTCTACCGAGGTTCCTTCGACCAGCACCTCGGCCGCCTGGGCCTGCTGGCGCGCGGCCTCGAGGGCGGCGCGCGCGACCGCTGCCGCGTCGTTCGCATGACGCAGGTCCTCGCCCGAAACCGCCCCGCTGTCCACCAGGCTACGGCGCCGCGCAAGGTCGCTTTCGGCCTTCGCCAGGTCGGCTTCACGCAGTCTTACGTTGGCACGCAGCTGCCTGGCGTTCGCGAACTGCGCGCGCACCTGGCGCGCCGCCTTCGACAGCGCGGCTTCGGCACGCTCCAGCGCGAGACGCGCATCGAGAGGATTGAGCTCGACGAGCTTGTCGCCGGCATGCACGAAATCCGTGTTATCGGCCGTAATCCGCGTGACGGTGCCGCCGAGCTGTGGCGTCACCTGCACGAGGTTCCCTTCGACGTACGCATCCTCGGTGCTCTCGGCATGCGGCTGGTAATGCAGCAAGCCTGACGCACTCAGGGCGATGCAGACCACGGCAAGCGGGATCGCGACTTTCAGCGCGGTGCGCAGGAAGCGCCGTGCCGGCGTCGTGCCCTGCTCTGCTTTCACTTCCATGTCAAGCTCCTCGAATCATCGTGTAGGTGTTGCGGGTGCCGAGGCCTGCGCATAGCCGCCTCCGAGCGCGCGTATCAGGTTCAGGTCGAGCTCCTGGGCCCGCGCAGCCAGTTCGGCACGGTTCCGGCGCTGCGCTATGACCTGGGTGTCGGCCAGCAGCACCTGCAGGAAGTTGCCCAGCCCCGAACGGTAGCGCTGCTCGGCCAGGCGGTAGGCCTGCTCGGCCGCGTCCAGCGCCGCGTCCTCCTCGCGCATCCGCTCCGCGAGCCAATGCAGGGACGTCAGCTGTGCGACCACGTCGCGCATTGCCTCGACGACGGCGCCGTTATACTGGTCGACGGCGAAGTCGTACTCAGCCTTGCGTAGCCCCAGATTGCCGCGCAGGCGCCCGCCATCCAGTAGCGGCAGCGTGAATACGGGCCCGGCTGCCACGGTGCGGCTGCCGCCTTCGAGGAGGTGGCTGAAACCGAGGCTTTGCAGTCCGACCAGTGCGCTCAGGTTCAGGGTGGGATAGAACTGGGCTCTCGCGACCTCGGTGTCGCCACTGGCCGCCTCGACACGCCAGCGAAGGGCGACCAGTTCCGGGCGCCGGCCCAGAAGCGCAGCCGGCAGGTCGTCCGGTACTCCGGCCTGGCGCCTCAGAACGATATGCGGCCGGGTAATGGCGGCCGCGGCATCGGGGCCCTGTCCGGCCAACGCGGCGATCTGGCCGCGCTGGAGCGCGAGGGTCTCGTCGAGCGCAGCGAGTTGGGCGCGCGCCAGCGGAACGGCGATTTCGGCCTGCTTCAGCTCCGCGCGGCTGTCCAGCTGCGCGTCGACGCGCTGCGCCACCAGCATCTGGATCTGTTCGCGCTGGCGCAGCGCCGCCTCGGCGAGGTCGCGCTGCACGTAAAGCTGGTCAAGGCGGCAGTAGGCCTGCACCAGGGCGACGGTGACGGCCAGCGCGGCCGCTTGCGCCTCCGCCTCCTGCGCATTGAGGCGGCCAGCCGCGGCGCGCACGGCCGCGCCATTCTTGCCCCAGAAATCGACCTCGTAGCTGAGCCCCAGGCTGGCATCGCTGAACCACGCCCAGTTGCCGGCCAGCGGCTTTGGAATATTGCTGTTGGCGCTGAAATGGGTGCGCGTACTGCGCGCGGCGAAGTTGGCCTGCGGTCCGAGGGCAGCCGCTGCGACGCCCTCGATCGCCGCAGCGGCGCGCACGCGGGCCTGTGCCGCTGCCAGCGTCGGGCTGTTGGCGCGGGCGCGCTCGACCAGTGCGATCAGCTGGGGATCGCCATAGCTTCGCCACCAGTCCTGCCCGGGCCATCCGGCGCGCACCGGTTGCAGCGCAGCGATTGCGCCTTGGACCGGCACCGCTTCGGGACCGCGAATCGGCTCGTTCTCACTTTGCGGTCCCATCGAAGCACAACCGCCCAGCAACAAGGCTAGCGCGAGTAGCGGGAGACGTGGTTTCATGCTCGTTCCTTCCGCACGGCGGTGTCGCCGATGATGTCTTGCAGGCAGGCGCGGAAGCGGTCCAGGTCTGCGGCGCCGTGAATGCGCTCGATCGTCTCTTGGGCGCGGACGATCGCGCCGTCGAGATCGACGAGAGTGCGCCGGCCGTGTTCCGTGATGCGCAGGCGCACCATGCGACGGTCGACCGGATCGTGCAGGCGCTCCAGGAGGCCCATTTCCGCGAGGCGGTCCAGCATGCGTGTCATGGCGCCGGAGTCCAGGTCGGCATAGCGGGCCAGCGCGCCTGCGCTTGGCCGCTGGTAGCGGGCCGCCTGCGACAGGACAAGGTATTGTGTCACCGAGATGTGAAATGGCGCGAGCTCCGCGTCTACGGCGCGCATGACCCGCTGCCCGGCGCGCGTCAGCAGGATGGCGACGCTGTCCGCAGCGCTTGGGGCAGACCTGAATTCTGATTCGTGCATCCTCTGCCTCCGCAGTGAGTTGATGGCCAGAAGCTTAGGCCGCATCGGCCACGCAGGCCATGACGCGAAAATCAATTGAACTATGCAGAATCTGCATGAATCATTTTTCCCAACCGATGCGTGCATGTGCTGTCACAGCGCTGCCATGTCGTCCGTCTAATGAGTTGTGGGAGCTGCAATTCGCAGCACCGCATAACAACCTGACGAGAAAGGAAAGACCCAATGGACCGTGCAAACTGGTTTCAAGTATCGACCGAAGGCGCCAAGGCGATGGGAGCACTGCATCATTACGCCACGACCGGCACCAACCTGGACGCAGGCCTGATCCACCTCGTATTCCTCCGGGTGTCGCAGCTGAACGGCTGCGCGCACTGCATCGATATCCATACGCGCGACCTCATCAGACATGGCATGTCGATCGACAAGATCGCGCTGGTTCCGGTATGGGAGGAAGCCGCCTATCTGTTCTCCGATCAAGAACGCGCGGCCCTGGCCTGGTCGGAGGAAGTCACGCGCGTCAGCGAAACGCATGCTTCCGACGCAGCCTACGCCGAGGCCCTGGCGGCATTCGGTGAAAAGGATCTGGTCGAACTGACGATCGTAATCGCCGCCATGAATGCCATCAATCGCATGGGAATCAGCTTCCGCTTGAAGCCCCGGGCGAAAGCATGAGCATGCCGGGTAGCCGATTTGGAGAAATGAAATGACAGAAATTAAAAAGGTTGTCGTCCTGGGCGGCAGCGGAATGATCGGATCGCTCGTCGTTTCCGCATTGGCTAGCGCTGGTGTCGAGGTGGTATCCGCCTCGAGGCGAACCAAGGTGAACATCCTGACCGGTGAAGGATTGGACGAAGCGCTCGCCGGCGCCGATACCGTGATCGATACTTCCGATGTGCCGAACTTCGACCCCGACACACTGAAGACCTTCTTCCGGACTTCTGGCGAAAAAATCTTTGCCGCCGAAAGAAAAGCAGGCATTCGGCATCACATCATGCTGTCGATCTTTGGCGTCGACCAGGTCCGTGGCAATCCCTATTTCGACGCCAAGCTGATGCAGGAAGACATGGTACGGGCATCCTATGTTCCATACACGATCCTGCGCTCCACGCAGTTCTACGAATTCCTGCCGACGATCGCGTCAGGGCTGACGGTGGATAATGTCATTCGCCTCCCGAATGCCGTGTTCAGCCCTGTCGCCGCGGCAGACGTTGCCACGACACTCGCCAACCTGGCACATCACGATCCAATCGATAACGCAGCAAGCCTTGCCGGCCCGGAGATCGCACAGTTCGCGGCATGGCTACAACGGTTTTTGATGGTAACCGGCGATCGGCGGCGCGTTGTGACGGATGAAAAGGCGACATACTTCGGCGGAAGAGTACAGCGACATTCGATCGCGCCGGCTTTTTCGGATTTCACCGGCACAGCAACCTTCGAAAAATGGCTTGGAACGCCCGCGGCAGCCGCCTTGACCACTGACAGATATGCCCACGCCGTGACGGCGATGGAACTCAACGGCTGAAGTCCGGGATTGGAGCGCGAATCATGTCTCATCATGTGCAAAGGATCGTGACGCCGTTTGGCTTTTCCTCGACGGCGGACGAGGTATTACGTGGCGTCGACTTGAGCGGCAAGCGCGCCATCGTGACTGGCGGCGCTTCGGGCATCGGCCTGGAAACGACACGCGCGCTTGCCAATGCCGGCGCATCCGTCGTCGTTGCGGTTCGCAGGCCAGGCGATGCGGCACCAGTGATCGAGAGCCTGTGCCGCGAGACGGAAAATCCCGGCATCTCGGTTGCGCACCTGGACCTGGCCGACCCGGATTCGGTAAAGCGCTTTGCGGCAGACTGGACCGGTGCACTTCACATTCTCGTGAATAATGCCGGCATCATGGCTGTCCCGGAACGCCGCTTGACGGCGCAAGGGGTGGAGCTGCAGTTTGCGACCAACTATCTGGGACATTTCGCGCTGGTGACGTCGCTATACAGTGCCTTGTGTGCCGCCGAAGGGGCAAGGGTTGTTTCCTTGAGCTCCTCCGGCCACCTGTTCTCGCCAGTCGTCTTCGATGACCTCAACTACGACTTCATTCCCTATACCCCGTTCGGCGCCTACGGCCAGTCAAAAACCGCGGCAGTGCTGTTGTCGGTGGGTATCTGCAACCGATGGGCCGGCGATGGGATTTGCTCGAACGCGCTCAATCCAGGCGCGATCGCGACCGGTCTGCAAAAGCATACCGGGGGGCTGAAGACACCTGTCCAGTTGCAAAAGGACGTCCAGCAAGGTGCGGCCACCTCTGTTTTGCTGGCTGCCTCCCCGCTGCTGGCCGGCGTCAGCGGACGCTATTTTGAAGACTGTAACGAGGCACGGATCGTGCAAAGCCGCCCGACGGATTACAGCGGCGGACTCGCGCCCTACGCGATCGATCCTGACAATGCGGACAGACTATGGGAGCGCGCACTCGGGCTTATGGGATACTGATCAAACGGAGGAATCGAAACATGTCTCATCAGAATGTGTCCGGTAGCATCCAGCCCGGCGCCTTGCCAGTGAGGGTGGCCGCCGATGCACGCTAACGCCAGCTTGCTCTTGCTGGATCGCGATGCAACCAGGGCTTTGCTGGAGCCGGACGGTAATCCCACCACAAAAAGAGCGCGTTCAGAAGTAGAATTTTCTACTTAAGACAGAAAGCTCTACATGAGGACGTCCCGCTTTACCGACAGCCAGATCATCGCCATCCTCAAGCAAGCCGAAGCCGGCAGTCCTGTAGCGGAGCTGTGTCGCGAGCACGGCATCAGCAACGCCACGTTCTACAAGTGGCGCGCCAAATACGGCGGGATGGATGCGTCGCTGATGGCACGCATGAAGGAACTCGAAGACGAGAACAGGCGACTAAAGAAGATGTATGCCGAGGAGCATCTGAAGGCCGAGATCGTCGCCGAGGCGCTGACAAAAAAGTGGTAGCGCCATCTCAGCGGCGAGAGATGGCGCAGTGGGCCGTGGCACTGCGGTCAGCCACGATTAACCTGGCGTGCCGGGCGTTTGGCATCAGTCAGACCTGCTACCGCTACAAGGCCAAGCTGAACGAGGAAAACGACGCGATAGCTGACTGGTTGGTACGGCTGACGAACAACCAGCGCAACTGGGGCTTCGGGCTGTGCTTCTTGCACCTGCGCAACGTCAAAAATTTTAAAGGCGCTGTTCGCATTAAGTGTTGAATCTTTTGGCCTGGCGCCCAGTCCAACGTCGACCTGAACCGTTGACGGAGGCACCATGCAAGCGCGGCAGTTCGAGCAATTTCTCCAACGCCTTTCCAGCCTGACACGCCGGCAACGCGGGCGCTTGCTGGCCTTGCTGCAGTCTGCCGCCGGGCTCGACCGCGTGCTCGAGATCGTCGA
>CAJYXO010000125.1 GCA_913778765.1 uncultured Massilia sp.
CCGCCTGCACCTCGCCGCGGCGCGCATACATGCCGGCCAGGCCGACCGGCGCTAGCGCCACCGGCAGCGCGTGCTGCTGGCCGAACCAGTGGGTGGCGAGATCGAGCGATTCGGCGCCGCGCAGCACGCGCTGGCGCAGCTTGACGGCCTGCAGGTCGTCGACGTTGGCGCGCAGGGTCTGCTCGGCGCCGGCGCCGCCGTCGAGATAGTGGAATAGGAAAGGCGGCAGCTTGCGCCGGGCGGCTTCGCGGAAATCGGTGGCGGAGGAGATAATCATCGCTTGGGGTGCGCTTGTCGGAATGTCCAGTGTTCGTCCCAGTGTACGACGAAACGCGGCCGTATGGGCATGCCAGGCGCTTGATTTCCTTGCCACGATACTATAGTGTGCGAGGATGTTCCCGGCAGTATCCCTCGACGTGGCGGCGGCCCTCAAGACGCTGGTCCTCACCCTCGACCTGATCGGCACCTTCGTGTTCGCCCTCAGCGGCGCCAGCGCCGGCGTCAAGCGCAGGCTGGATATCTTCGGGGTGCTGGTGTTGTCCTTCGTGGCCGCGAATTCCGGCGGCATCGTGCGCGACCTGCTGATCGGCGCGACCCCGCCGGCGGCGATCAGCGACTGGCGCTACCTGGCGGTGTCGGTGCTGGCCGGCCTGCTGATCTTCTTCCGGTATCCGAAGCTGCGCCATCTGAAAAGTCCGGTGCTGGTGTTCGACGCCGCCGGGCTGGCCCTGTTCTGCGTGGCCGGCGCCCAGAAGGCGCTGGTGTTCGGACTGCAGCCGTGGATGGCCGCCCTGCTCGGCATGCTGACCGGAGTCGGCGGCGGCGTCGCGCGCGACGTGCTGCTGTCCGAAGTGCCGGCCGTGCTGCGCGCCGACGTGTATGCGGTGGCGGCGCTGGCCGGCGCCGGCGTGGTGGTGGTCGGCCATGTCGTTGGCCTGCCCTCGGCCCCGATGGCCAGCGCCGGCGCGGGCCTGTGCTTTTTCCTGCGCATGGCGGCGATCCGCTACGACTGGCACCTGCCGGTCGCGCGCCCGCCTGAAAATTGACATAAGTCAGTTGCCAGAAGAAATTGTTGGCGCATCCTGAAGGCTGCGTCAATACCGGAGGCGGCTGACATGAGACCGAAAGCGATACCGGCGTATCCGGCGGCGAAGCAGTCCCAGACCAACCTCGCCTTCAGCGCCCTGCTGCTGACCTTCCTCGGCTGGGCCATCCTGGAACGCTGGATCGTCGGCGCCCGCACCGGCCCGCTGCCCCATCTCGTCACCGCCGTGGCCTGCGCGCCGGTCCTGTTCTGCGCCCTGCGGCGCTTCCACGCGGCCTGTCCGCGCTACCTGCGCGTCGCCGCGCGGCCGGGGTCCGCCGCCACCGGGGTGCTGGTCCCGATCCTGCTGGCGGCCGTCGGCGCCCTGTTCGGTATCGCGGCCTGCGCCGCTTCCATCGGGTTCATGGCCGTGCCGGTGGCCCTGTGCTGCGTCACGCCCTGGACCGCCGTCCGCGCCCACCAGCAGCATCTGTTCCTGTCCTTCCTCGCGGTGACGGCCGGCGCCGGGGCCGGGCCGGCGCTGGCCGGACTGCCGCCGAGCCCGATGGCGGCGGTGCAGGCGGCATGGTGCCTGTGGGCCGCCGCGGCGGCGCTGACCATCGTGCTGTGCGGGCGCGAAGTCCGTTGGCGGCGCTGGTCGTGAGCACCTGGCGAACGGTGCGCCGCGCCTGCCTGTGATAAAACGGCAGGGTCGGGCAAACTGGAGGACTTTGGATGCTGAAGCTGGGGAACATGGACGCGGCGCGGGTCGAGCGCCGCCTGACATCGGGCATGGACCAGAGCGCGGACCTGCTGCGCGCGTGGCTGCGTTGAGCGGGACTGCCCCGGTACGCCTGTCGGCGCGCGGGCTGCGCTCGCGCTTCGGCGGCCCGTTCAGCTTCGACCTGCACGCCGGCGAATGCGTCGCCGTGCAGGGTCCATCCGGCGCCGGCAAGAGCGTCCTCCTGCGCATGCTGGCCGACCTCGATCCGCACGAGGGCGAGGCCATGCTCAACGGCCGCGGCAGCACCGCCATGCCGGCGCCGGACTGGCGCGCCCAGGTGGTCTACCAGGCCGCCGAGCCGGCGTGGTGGGAGCCGACCGCCGGCGCGCATTTCAGCGACGCCGACCGCGGCTTCGTCGACGCCACGCTGGCGGCGCTGGGCCTGGACGCGGCCGTCCTCGACAGCGACGTCGAGCGCCTGTCGACCGGCGAGCGCCAGCGCCTGGCCCTGGTGCGCTCGCTGGCGCGCAAGCCCGCCGTGCTGCTGCTCGACGAACCGACCGCCGCCCTCGATCCCGAATCGGTGGCGAAGGCCGAAGTCCTGCTGCGCACCGCCCTCGCCGACGGCATGGCGCTGCTGATCGTGACCCATTCAGGCGAACAGGCGCAGCGCCTGGCCCGGCGCATCTTCCGGCTCGACCAGGGCAAACTCGGCGATGGAACCCAGGCATGACGGCGATCCACCTCGGCGCCTGGGACCTGGTCGCGGCCGCGCTGCTGATCCTGCTCGACGCGGCGCTGTCGCTGGTCCTGAAGCTCGGCGTGCACCGCCAGATCCTGGTCGCCGCCGTGCGGATGGTGGCGCAGCTGCTGCTGGTCGG
>CAJYXO010000126.1 GCA_913778765.1 uncultured Massilia sp.
ACGACGGACACTTTCGATAGGTATGATGTCCCTATCGGAGGTATTACATGGCACGTGAAAGACGGGTATTTTCAGAAGAGTTTAAGCGCGAAGCAGTCAAGCTGGTAGGCCAGCCTGGCGCGAGCAAGGCAGCAATAGCCCGCGACCTTGGCATCGGTGCCAATTTGCTAGGGCGGTGGTGTAGAGACGCCAACGTCGATGCTGAGGTTGCAGTCGGGCGCGAGAAGGTCTCAGCCCAGGAGTATGAGCGCATGCGGCGCGAGCTGGCGAAGGTCAAAACGGAGCGCGACATATTAAAAAAGGCGCTCGGCTACTTCGCAGCCGACCTCAAGTGAAGTACGGCTTTATCGCCAAATATCGAACCATCTGGCCAACACGAACGATGTGCCGTCCACTCGGCGTATCGAGCAGCGGCTTTTATGATTGGCTTGGACGGCCGGCGAGTGCTCACGAACGCGAGAATGCCGAGCTCCTCAAGGCAATTAAGCACAGCCACGAAGCCAGCGAAAGCAGCCGGCATCAAGGCCCGTCACAAGCGACGCCGGACGCCAGGCCAGGTGGAATCACCAATCCATGCCATCGCGCCAAACCTGCTGGACCGGCAGTTTGAAGCGACAGGCCCGAACCAGAAATGGGCGGCCGACTTCACTTACGTATGGACCGGTGAAGGCTGGCTGTTTGTCGCTGTCGTCCTGGACCTGTACTCGCGGCGTGTAGTGGGCTGGTCGATGCAGCCGACGATGACGGCTCAGCTGGTAATGGATGCTCTACTGATGGCAATTTTCCGTCGCGGTCGTCCTCGTGCAGTGCTGCATCACTCCGACCAGGGCTCGCAATATACGAGCGAGGACTTCCAGCGTCTGCTTGAGTCCCATGGCATCGTTTGCAGCATGAGCCGTCGCGGTAACTGCTGGGACAACGCTGCAATGGAAAGCTTCTTCTCGACGCTTAAGACCGAGCGCTTGAGCAAAAAGCATTACCGAACCAGAGATGATTTACGCGCTGATGTGTTCGACTACATTGAAAGGTTCTACAATCCACGCCGGCGTCATTCCACGCTCGGCTACATTAGCCCGGTACAGTTTGAAAATCTAAAATGCGCCTAGCGGAAGTGTCCGTGACGATGGGGGAAGGCCAATTGTCTACCTTGAAATGTTGGGCTTTGATGATGCAAACGAATATCTTCGGTCGGTTGGAATGCCTTCAGATCTAGCCTATAGAGTTTTGCATTCTACAAGTCGCCGTAACTAGTGAAAAGATTCGAGGAATTGATGATTACCGGTAACGAAAGCCATCCAAGCCTATTAGAGAGTATGGTCGGATTCTTTGCCACCGCCGGGGACCATCATGACTGGCCAAGATTACTCAAACTTTGACAACTCTTTACTTACGCAAATAAAACATGGGCGGGGAAGATACTATCAGCTTTGCGGAAAGGAGAGTGGTTTGCTAGCGCTCGCGCAGCCTTACCGGGTCAGTGATCCATGGCATGGTACGATTTCCGCAAAGCATGTTCTCGAAACGCGGCTGCAGGCACTAAAAGACATTGGCCTTATCGCTTGGGTGGGAGGGCAATGGAAAGTATCGTCAGGGGATCGAACAGAATAACGAAACAATGTGACGTCTTTTTCGGCGCACATCAGTGCAGGCGGCTTCGTTTTTGCACGTACATTTCCCGGTCCGCTTGCTGTACATAGTCGAGCAGCGGCTTATCGCCATGTGGGCTACATTGTACGGCGCCCGCGCTGATGGACAGGTGGTAGGGCCGCTCCTGCATCAGGGCAAACGCGTGAAGGTTTTCCCTCAATCTGGACAGAATCACGCGAGGATGGGCATCGTCGAGCGCGAAAGCGACGAACTCGTCGCCTCCTACGCGAGCCAGGACGTCGGTGTCGCGCACGGATTCGCGTAACACGGCGGCGGCGTCCCTGATCAGCTGGTCCCCAGCTTCGTGGCCGAGTTGGTCATTCACCAATTTCAGGCCATCAATGTCGGCATAGATCACCGCGCAGCCGGCGTGCCTGCGTCGCGCTAGTTTGAACATGTGCTCGGCCTGGATGAAAAATCCGCGCCGGTTGTTGAGCCCAGTCAGTATGTCGGTCAGCGCGAGGGCGCGCATTTCGCCTTCGACTTGGTCCCGCCGGGCCAGCTCGTCAGCATGCTCGCGGGCCGTGCCCGCCATCTGTTCATACTGGGTCGATACCAGGTCTTCTAGTGAGCTACGGGCCGAAATCCTGCTCAGGGTAGCGACCGCCAGCTCGAGGATTGTCTCGAGTAATCGGCGCCGTGTGACCCATGCTTCGGGTGCAAGGTCTTGCATCCAGCCGGCAACAAGTACGGCCATGGTGCGCTGGCTTGGCACGCCGACCAGCATCATGCGCGAATCCGGTATGGCACCGTCACTAACGCGGCTTTCCATTCGCGCCAGAGCTATACGATGCCAGTCGTGGTTGTGGTCGGCCCGCCATGGCCGGCCGTCGCTGTCGAAGCTGATAGACTCGTTGACCTCGCCACGCACCATTAGCAAAGCATTGTCGACTTGAGTCAGTTCGGCCATTGCACGCCCAGTCAATGCTAGTGCGGTAGGGAAGTCGTCGACCTGCATCAGTTCGCGCGACACAGTGAGTAAAGCCTGTAATTGCTGAATTTCAGCTTTCGATTCGGTGTTCCGCATCACTGACAGCTCTCCGCTAACGATTCGCACTGAAGTACTTGCGACGTCCTTAATCGTTCGGAGCAGAAGGTATGATCGCTTCCGAAACCGATTGATCGGCACTCTCCCGGCGGCGCAAGTCAGGATGGCCGAGGACGCGGGCAATCACGTGGTCAGGCACTCCCTTGTACCGCATGTAGCGCTCGGCAAGTCCAGCATCGCGCACTGACAAGATGTTGAGTCCACGTGCGACGGCGTTCGCTGACGACCCGTCGCTACGTCGTTGGCGCTCGTTGCTGTGCATTGGCCCTCCGTGACAGGCGGCGGCTGTCAGCGCTAAGAGTCGGGGTCACTTTACGTAACCACGACATATGTCGTTCCAAGCGATCATACGCGCCGTGTCGGCAGGGCGCCAGTTTTTTCGCCCAGCTTTTCTGAGGCTGCAGGTATGGTCTGAACAGACTGCTAGGTTGTGCGTCGGCTAACCGCGTAGCAATAACGCAGGGGAAACTTCGCATAGAAAACATGTCGAACCCTCTCCTAGAGTGGGTGACCAGTGGCGTGCTGGGATGACGCAATCGGCAAGTCGCCTTGATTACGACGCATTTAACGATCTTTGTTGTGACTGTCTGTATGCGCCATTGCCAGGTACGTCGTGCGCTTACCTGGCAGGAACGACCGCTTATGGCCGATTGTAGACTATTGTAGCGTTCGCTTACGACCCAAAAGCAGACGATCAATGAGCGCAGTTGATATCAAATATATATGATTTTTATCATTCTGGAAGTCTGACGCCGATTCCATTCATTCGAAAATAATCAGAGAGCAATTGAACGATTCGGTCGAAGGAGACCGGCTTAACTAGATGAACAGAAAAGCCTGCATTGAGCGATTCGTAGACCGTCTTCTGATCGCCCCATCCGCTCACCGAAATAAGTAATGGTGGAGCTGAAATCGTGCGCTTTACTTCTCGGGCAAGATCAAAACCGGACAACTCAGACATTCCGATGTCGGAAATGATGACATGCGGAGAAAATATTGATAAAACATCCAGCGCAGCTTTCGCTGAGAATACAGCGCGAGCCTCATACCCCATGAAGTCTATCAGGCTCGAAAACAAAAGCGCCAAATCCTCGTTGTCGTCGACAACGAGGACGCGCCCAATGGGCAGAAAAGGCATTTCTTGCGGTCCTATTGGAGCGGCGGACCAAGGTTCGGCGCAAGGCAGAGGGCTATCCTAAATCGGATAGGAAGGAGGTTTGTATCAAGGTATCACGAAATTTGACTTGCCGCCGTTTGGTATGTTGAAAGACGCGTAAGAGATGCCTTTTAGCGATGAGTTAAGGGTCTGCTCTTGGCTGAACTCGGAAGTTCAACATGGCTCAGTGTATGAGAATAGTTGCTTGTAAGGTAAGCAGAGTTGCTACCAGAGCGTGGCAGGGATGTCAGTCAGGATGGGAAGTTGACAGTGTTGAGTGAAAAGCCCTGACCAGAAGCTTAAATGCGTTTTAGCGGTTCTAGCCGGGAAAAGACGAGGGAAAGCGCAAAGAGATCATAGGGGACCCTTCAGAGCACTTGATTAGCTCGTCAAAGTAGGTCATTTTTTCCGTGCCAAGCCCGATTTGGACCCGCCTAGTCAGCGAAAACGCCCGAGTCCGTTGGCTAGGCAGGGCTGGACGGGTGCCTCCGAAGCGACCAGAGAGAGACCAGAAAACAAAAAGCCCACGAACCGAAATTCGTGGGCTTCCTGTATGTATCTGGTAGGCCGTGCTGGGCTCGAACCAGCGACCAACGGATTAAAAGTCCGCTGCTCTACCAACTGAGCTAACGACCCGAAGGGCGGCATTATAACGGCTCGGCAGGATTTGCCAAGCCCCTTCGGGCCGCAGACGCTCAGTCGGCGCCGCCGCGGCCCGGGCGCTCGTTCGCGGCCAGGCGGATGTTGTCGAACTGGCCGGGGCCGCGATTGTGCTCGAGCACGATGTGTTCGTTGTCGAAACCGGCGCCAAACTGGATCGCGATGCTGCCGTCGCGCGAGGCGAAGCGGTTGTCGCCCGCCAGCACGAGTTCCTTCTCGGTGCGCCCGATTCTCACGTAGAGCTGGCTGTTCAGCACGAAGAGGTCGGCACGGCGGCCGTCGTCGAGCCTGTACGTGCCGGCAACTGTGGCCATTTGCTGTGCGGTCGCCCGGGGGGCGTCGGCGGTGGCAATGGGCGCGGCGCCGGCGCTGGCGGCGACGAAGGTGCAGGAAACAAGAAGGGTCAACAGGGTTCGCATGGTCGCTCCGGGTGGGTGGTGAAGGGAAGTGAAATCCGTCAGCACAGTCTAGGGAAGCGGGCGCTCCGGGTGTTGATTGATGGCAACTTTAAATGCCGACAAGCAAAAACAAAAACGCCAACCCGAAGGCTGGCGTTTTCGCTTGAATCTTTGGTAGGCCGTGCTGGGCTCGAACCAGCGACCAACGGATTAAAAGTCCGCTGCTCTACCAACTGAGCTAACGACCCGAAGAAGGCACGCATTATAGCGGGCCGTTTTGATTTACGCCAGAGCTACGTGCGAAATTATGACAAGGCAGAGGTGACCTTCAACACTTCCTCGGCCGTCGTTACCCCTTCCACCACCTTGTATGCCCCGGCAATCCGCAGCGGCTTCATGCCGTCAAGCACGCTCTGCTGGCGCAGCGCCGCCAGATCGGTCACTTCCTGGATCAGGTGGCTGAAGCTGTCCGTCACGGTCGCCAGTTCGTAGATGCCGGTGCGGCCGCGGAAGCCGGTCTGGCGGCATTCCGGGCAGCCGACCGGGCGGTACACCGTCGCCGGCTTCGGGATCTGCCAGGCGCCGCCGACGCTGTGCCAGACTTCGTCGCTGAGTTCGCCGTCCGGGCTCTTGCAATGCGGGCACAGGGTGCGCACCAGGCGCTGGGCCATGATGCCGCCCAGGGTCGAACCGAGCAGGTACCAGGGCACGCCCAGTTCCAGCAGGCGCATCACGCTCGAGGGCGCATCGTTGGTGTGCAGGGTCGACAGCACCAGGTGGCCGGTCAGGGCGGCCTGGATCGCCATCTCGGCCGTTTCCAGGTCGCGGATCTCGCCGACCATGATGATGTCCGGGTCCTGGCGCATCAGCGCGCGCACGCCGTCCGCGAAGGACAGGTCGATGCCCGGCTGCACCTGCATCTGGTTGAACGACGCTTCGACCATCTCGATCGGGTCCTCGACCGTGCAGACGTTCACTTCGCTGGTGGCGAGGGCCTTCAGCGTCGTGTACAGGGTCGTGGTCTTGCCCGAGCCGGTCGGCCCGGTGACGAGGACGATGCCGTGCGGGCGCTTGGTCAGCGCGTCCCAGCGCGCGGCGTCGTCGGGCGGGAAGCCCAGTTCCGGCAGGGTCTTCACGACCACTTCCGGGTCGAAGATACGCATCACGAGCTTTTCGCCGAAGGCGGTCGGCATCGTCGACAGGCGCAGTTCGACTTCCTGTCCACCCGTCGTCTTGGTCTTGATGCGGCCATCCTGCGGGCGGCGTTTTTCGATGACGTCCATCCGTCCCAGCAGCTTGATGCGCGCGGTCATCGCGATCAGGACCACGGCCGGCACCTGGTAGACCTGGTGCAGCACGCCGTCGATGCGGAAGCGGATCACGCCGAATTCGCGCTTCGGTTCCAGGTGGATGTCCGAGGCGCGCTGGTCGAAGGCGTAGCTCCACAGCCAGTCGACGATGTTGACGACGTGCTGGTCGTTGGCGTCGACCTGCTTGTTCGACTTGCCCAGTTCGACCAGCTGCTCGAAGTTGTTGCGCATCGCCAGGTCCTGGCCGCTCGACTTGTTGGCGTCGCGGATCGACTTGGCGAGGCTGAAGAACTGCGAGATGTACTGGGCGATGTCGAGCGGATTGGCGAGCACCAGCTCGATGCGCTTGCGCGAGATGCGCGCGATCTCGTCCTGCCATTCGGTGTGGAAGGGATCGGCGGTCGCCACCACCAGGGTGTCGCCCTTCAGTTCGACCGGCAGGATGTTGAAGCGCGCGGCATAGGTGGCCGACATCACGTCCGCGACCCGGGTGAAGTCGATCTTCAAAGGATCGATGCGGAGAAAAGGGATGCCGACCTTGGCCGCCGCCCATTCGCTCAGCACGTCCAGGGTCAGCAGCTTGTGCGGCGCCCTGGCTTGCACGATCTTGCACTGGGCGATGGCGGTCAGCGGATGCATGGAGCCGGCCGCGCTCTTGAGGATGCCCTGGGCCTGCGCGAAGTGCGGCTTGACGGTGGACTTCTCGACGATGCCGTCGGCCAGCAGCCAGGAGAAGATGGTCTGCAGGTCGAGCGCCCTGGGACGCTCGGGCCGGGAAGCCTTGCTGGATGGCGTGCTGGAGGCGGGAGCGTTCATGGCGGGTCCGCGGTTCGTATCGAGGCGTTATTTGGCGGCGGCGCCGGCCTGGATGCCCTTCACCCAGGACTTGGCCGGCAGCTTGGTGGCGGCGACGATCTGCGCGGCGCGCGCGGCCAGGCGCTCGGGATCGAGATCGGGCGCGTTCCTGAAGCACAGCGCGACCACGTTGCCCTCGTGGACCTCGGGCAGGCAGATCACGGTGTCGAAGGCGAAGCGCATCGCCTTGATGTTCTTCCTGAAGCTCGGGTGGTCGCCGAACAGGTTGACGGTCATGACGCCGCCGTCCGCCAGGCAGGCGTTGCAGGCCTGGTAGAACTCGGGCGTGTCGAGCACCGGACCGCGCGCGGTGGCGTCGTAGAGGTCGACCTGCAGCACGTCCCAGGCCGCGTGATTGTCTTCGTCCAGCACGAAGTCCATCGCGTCCATCTCCAGCACCTGCAGGTGCTCGTCGTCGGGCGGCAGCTTGAACATCGACGCGCAGATCGCGATCACCGAGGGGTTCAGTTCGACGGCGGTGACCAGGGCCTGCGGGAACTGGCGGTAGCAGAACTTGGTGAGGGTGGCGGCGCCCAGGCCCAACTGGGCGATGGCGCGCGGCTGTTCGAGGAACAGCATCCAGGCCATCATCTGCTGCGCGTATTCGAGTTCGGGCCAGTCGGGCTTGCGGATGCGCATGGCGCCCTGCACCCATTCGGTGCCGAAGTGCAGATAGCGCACGCCGTCCTGTTCGGACAGGGTCACGGGAGCGAACTTCGGTTTGCGCGCAGGCTTCGGCGCGGCGGCAGGGGCGGAGGCGGGACGGCGCGAGGATTCGGCCAGTTCGATGGATTTGCGTTTGATGAGCATAGGACGACCTGAAGGGAACATCCTATTATCGGGGGAGGTCCTTCCACGGTGCAAGCACCGCGGAAGGGGTGCAGCAGGGCTAGTGCTGCGGAGGGAGCCGATTAATACTGTTCCGGTTCCACCGAGACGCGCACGCGGATGCGGTTGCCCGGGTCGCGGTTCATTACGGTGGTGTAGGTGTGGCCGCGGTAGTCGTAGGTCACGTCGTAGCCGTTGGTGCGCTGTTCGACGGATTCCACGGTACGGCAGCGCTGCACGGCCTGTTCCTGGGTGCTCGGGGCGTAGTTGCGGCCGTCGTTCTCGACGCGGTCGCCGACCATCGCACCGGCGATGGCGCCGGCTGCCGCGGCGGCCACTTTACCGTTGCCGCCGCCGACCTGGCTGCCCAGCAGGGCGCCGGCGATACCGCCGACCACCGAGCCGCCCTGGCCGCGCTGCGGCTGGACCTGGGCCTGGACATAATCGGTACGGCATTCGCGGCGCGGGGTGCGGATCTGCTCGATGCGCGGCTGCACACGCACGACCTGGCCGAAATCCTCGAAATCGCCAGCCTGGGCCTGGGCCAGCGGCAGGGCGCAAACGCCGAGGGCGGAGAGAAGCAGTTTGGCTTTGACGTTCATGTTCATTACCTCGTGATGTGTGCTGTGTTCTATCTAAACGGTGGGACATTTACTGCCACGATTGGATGTTACCGCTAGTTGTCAATTCGAGGCGATCCGCGTGGCAACAAAATGTAACAGGCAGAAGCAGAGATGCCGATCTGTCATCGAAGCGTAAAAAGGAGTAAAAAGTGCTTAATTGAGGCTGAAATAGCCCGGCAAATCTTACAAAATCCGCCCAGCTCGTCAATATTCGGGTTGATTCGAATACCACAAAACGTTACCCTTACGGGACTAAGGGTTTTAACGGTGGGAAACTTGAGGGGAAAATGAGTTTGTTGATGAGAGTGCCGCCTAATCTTGTGCAGTCGATCCGGGCCTACCGCGCCGCGGAACTGCAGAGGGAAGCAGGCCGCCTTGGCCATCACTTCCTGTACGCTCATTGCGCCCACGCTCTCACCAAACAGCAAGTCTGCGCTCGCATCGGCGAGCAGTTCACCTTCCCCCGCCAGTGCAGCAAGAATTTCGAAGCGTTGCGTAATTGCATCACTACCGTGATCGCTGAATCCGGTCCGCAGCCGGGATTCATCGCCGTGCTCGACCAATTGCCGAATTCGCAAAAATTCGACAAGGAAGCGCGCGAAACCCTGCTCGACGTGTTCCGTGATGCCGCCGAATTCTGGGCCGAGAAAAAGGTGCCGTTCCGGGTGTTTTATTCTTTTGAAGAGCCGCAATCGCCGCAGTCGGTGGGTTGGGTTGGTGCGCGGCCGTTCGAGTAAGCGATAAGCTCTGCACGTCGTTCCCGCCTTCGCGGGGACGACGCAGGCGCGTTGGCGCGGTACAATGCGCGCTTATGAAAAATATCGTGATCCTTATTTCTGGCCGCGGCAGCAATATGGAAGCCATCGTGCGGGCGCGTGCAGCGCAGCAGTGGCCGGCCCGGATTGCCGCCGTGATCAGCAATAAGCCGGACGCCAAAGGTCTCGAATTCGCCAAGGCGCACGGCATTCCGACCGCCGTGGTCGACCACAAGGCCTTCGCATCGCGCGAAGCCTTCGACGCGGCGCTGCAGCAGGCCATCGACGGGTACCAGCCCGACCTGGTGGTGCTGGCCGGGTTCATGCGCATCCTGACCTGCGGCTTCGTCGCGCATTACGCCGGGCGCATGCTGAACATCCACCCGTCGCTGCTGCCGCTGTTTCCCGGACTGCACACGCACCGGCAGGCGCTGGCGGCGGGCGTGGCGGAGCATGGCGCGACCGTGCACTTCGTCACCGCCGAGCTGGACCACGGTCCGGGCGTGCTGCAGGCGCGCATCCCGGTGCTGCCGGGCGACACGGAAGACAGCCTGGCGGAACGTCTGCTGGCCGAGGAACACGTCATTTATCCGCAAGCGGTGCGCCTGTTCGTCGAAGACAGGCTCAGCATCGTCGACGGCGAAGTCCGCATCGCCGAGACCACCAGTTTTTAAAATTCAAGGAATTACATGAGATTGCCACCCGCGATTCTCGGCAATGCTGAAGAAGTGTTGCGCGAGATCCTGCGCTTTATGTCACCGGCCGACGTCACCCTGTCGCGCTACTTCAAGGACCATCCCCGCCTGGGCGGCCGCGAGCGCGGCGCCATCGCCGAGTGCGTTTATTCGGTCCTGCGCAACAAGAACTTCTATACCGACTTCGGCGGCTTCGGCACGGGCACCAGCGCCACCATGCGCCGCCTGGTGTTGCTGGGCATGGCCGAAGCGGTCGGCGTCGAATCGCTGGGCGGTTTGAGCGAAGACGAGACCGCCTTCCTTGCCCGTATCAAGGAAATCGACCGTTCGCTGCTGCCGGCCAAGCAGCGCAGCAACCTGCCCGACTGGCTGTACGACAAGTTCGTCGCCCAGTACGGCGAAGAGGAAACCCAGCAGCTGGCAGCGGTCCTGAACACGCCGGCGCCGCTCGACCTGCGCGTCAACACCCTCAAGGCGGACCGCGAAAAGGTCGTCGCCGAACTGGCCACCGCGCCGATCGTCGCCGAGCCGACGCCCTACGCGCCGACCGGCCTGCGCATCATGAAGAAGCCGGCCCTGCAGAACCTGCCGCTGTTCAAGGAAGGCGCGATCGAAGTCCAGGACGAGGGCAGCCAGGTGCTGGCCCAGCTGCTGGGCGCGCGCCGCGGCGAGATGGTGGTCGACTTCTGCGCCGGCGCCGGCGGCAAGACCCTGGCCATCGGCGCGATCATGCGCAGCACCGGCCGCCTGTACGCCTTCGACGTCTCCGAAAAGCGCCTGACCAAGCTGAAGCCGCGCCTGGCGCGCAGCGGCCTGTCGAACGTGCACCCGGTCGTCATCGCCCACGAGCGCGACGCCAAAGTAAAACGCCTGGCCGGCAAGATCGACCGCGTGCTGGTCGACGCGCCGTGCTCGGGCATGGGTACGCTGCGTCGCAATCCGGACGTGAAATGGCGCCAGCAGCCGGAAGGCATCGCCGAGCTGACCGAAAAGCAGATCTCGATCCTGGACGGCGCCTCGCGCCTGGTCAAGTTCGGCGGCCGCCTGGTGTACGCCACCTGCAGCCTGCTGGACGAGGAAAACGACGGCATCGTCGCGCAATTCCTGGCCAGCCACCCGGACTTCGAGCTGGTGCCGATGAACAAGGTCCTGCTTGAACAGCGCATCCCGCTGGAGATGGGCGATTATCTGAAGATGCTGCCGCACAAGCACGGCACCGACGGCTTCTTTGCCGCCGTGTTCGAGCGCAAGGCCGCTGACAAGCCCGCCAAGCCTGCCAAGGCAGCCGACGCGGCCGACGCCGGCACGGACGAGTAAGCACCTTGGCGCCGCTGCAGATCACCAGCCTGATCGACGACCTGCTCGATGATCTCAGCCGTCCCGGCATGCCATGGCAGGTCGGGGCGATCGCCGCCAGCATCGTGACCGGCTGGCTGTGCGCGGGGCTGCTGCAGTTCTGGTGGCGCCGCAGCCGCACGGCGCGCGGCATCGGCCAGCACGAAGGCGTGGCCAGCCTGACCCGCGTGCTGGCGCCGCTGCTGGTGGTCGGCCTGCTCTACCTGTCGACCTGGCTGCTGGCGCTGAACCGCTTCCACACGAATATCGTGAGGGTGGCGATTCCGGTGTTCTGGTCGCTGGTGGTGATCCGCGCCGCCTTCTTCCTGCTGCGGCGGGTGTTCGCGCGCCATGGCCAGCTGGGCGAAGCCTTCGTCACTTTCGAGAAGATCTTCGCGCTGGTCGTGTGGGCCGCGGTGGCGCTGTACATCACCGGCCAGTGGCCGGACATCTTCCACTTCCTCGACACCACCGAACTGCACTACGGTCCCAAGAGGGGCAGCAAGGTCCTGCTCGGCGACGTCCTGCAGGCGATCGTGTCGATTGCGGTGCTGATGATCCTGGCGCTGTGGGCCGGCGCGGCGCTGGAAGAGCGCCTGATGGGCGTGCAGGCCCTGCACAGCTCGCTGCGCGTGGCGCTGGCGCGGGTCAGCCGCGCGGTGCTGATCGTCGGCGCGGTGCTGGTCAGCCTGAGCCAGGCCGGCCTCGACCTGACGGTCCTGTCCGTGTTCGGCGGCGCGCTCGGCGTCGGTCTCGGCCTGGGCCTGCAGCGGATCGCCAGCAATTACGTGTCCGGCTTCATCATCCTGCTCGAGCGCAGCCTGTCGATCGGCGACATGATCTCGGTCGACAAGTACACCGGCAAGGTCACCCAGATCAACACCCGCTACACGGTGCTGCAGGGCCTGGACGGCGTCGAGACCGTGCTGCCGAACGAGATGCTGATCTCGGGGCCGGTGCTGAACCAGACCCTCAGCATGCGCGCGGTGCGGGCCTCGACCAGGCTGACGGTGGCCTACGGCTCCGACCTCGACCAGGTGATGCCGCTGCTGGCGGCCCAGGCCGTCGGCACGCCGCGGGTGCTGGCAACGCCGGCGCCGGGCGTGTCGCTGAGCCGTTTCGCGCCGGAAGGCTATGAGCTCGACCTGGGCTTCTGGATCGGCGATCCGGAGAACGGCACCGGCGGCGTCGGCGCCGAAATCAACAAGAAAATCTATGCCCTGGTGCAAGCCGGGGACATCAAACTTGGCATCCCGGCACTTGATACCCGACTGCTCGATGCGCATATCGCATCGGTTGTGGCGCGAATCACGCAGCCCGGCCGGGATTCGCTGTCGAATCCATAATCAAGGCGGCACTGATTACGCCTTGAGGTGCCGCCCGTCACTAGATGCGCGTAAAATGCGTATTGTCGTCATGCGTGATGTATGACCTTCGGCGAAGCAAAGCCATCCATCTGGAGACTTAATGAATTTTCTGAGCAACATCTTCGAGGCTGTCCTGTCCTTCCTGGACGGTGGCTTGATCGACCTGTCGGGTTGGGAAATGGTCGCGTACACGCTGGTCGTGACCCATATCACGATTGCCGGCGTCACGATTTACCTGCACCGCCACCAGGCCCACCGCGCGCTGGACCTGCACCCGATCGTCAGCCATTTCTTCCGCTTCTGGCTGTGGCTGACCACCGGCCAGGTCACCAAGGAATGGGCTGCCGTGCACCGCAAGCACCACGCGAAGTGCGAAACCCCCGAGGATCCGCATAGCCCGGTGACCCGCGGCATCAAGAAAGTGCTGCTGGAAGGCGCCGAGCTGTACCGCGCCGAGACGAAGAACCTGGAAACCCTGGAAAAGTACGGCCACGGCTGCCCGAACGACTGGATCGAAAACAAGCTGTACACCAAGTACAGCTGGCTGGGCGTGTCCGCGCTGCTGCCGCTGAACGTGGCGCTGTTCGGCGTGGCCGGCATCACCATCTGGGCCGTCCAGATGCTGTGGATCCCGATCACCGCGGCCGGCATCATCAACGGCCTGGGCCACTGGACCGGCTACCGCAACTACGACTGCAACGATGCAGCGTGCAACCTGATCCCCTGGGGCATCCTGATCGGCGGCGAAGAGCTGCACAACAACCACCATACCTTCGCCACCTCGGCCAAGCTGTCGAGCAAGTGGTACGAATTCGACATCGGCTATGCCTACATCCGCCTGATGGAAATGGTCGGCCTGGCCAAGGTCAAGAAGACCATTCCGAAGCCGAAGCTCGCCAAGAACAAGCTGGAAGCCGACCTCGACACGCTGCAGTCCGTCATCACCAACCGCTACGACGTGATGGCCAAGTACGCCAAGTCGGTCAAGGCCGCTTTCCGCGAAGAAATCGAGCACCTGAAGCACAAGGCCGAGCTGGAAAAGCGTTTCCTGAAATCCTCGCGCAAGTTGATGCAGCGCGAGCCGGCCAAGCTGCAGGCCCCGCAGCAGGCCCAGCTGAGCGAACTGTTCGAGCACAGCAAGGTGCTGGAAACCATGCACCAGATGCGCGTGGAACTGGGCGCGATCTGGGAACGCTCGCACTCGACCCGCGACCAGCTGCTGCAGCAACTGCAGGACTGGTGCGTGCGCGCCGAGGCCTCGGGCATCAAGGCGCTGCAGGAGTTTTCGCTGCGTCTGCGCAGCTATGCCTGATGGCGTGATGGCTTCATGAAGAACGGCTCCTGCGGGAGCCGTTTTTTTTGCTGGCTATCGGCAACCCGAAAACCGCGGCCACCCGCAGGCAATCAGGTCGCCCACGCCCGGGTTCTCCAGATAGTCCAGGTGCGCCGCCACCGGGTTCTCGATCAGCCCCAGCCAGGTGCGCGCATTCGACACCAGCACGTCCGCCACCGCCACGTCGCCTACGCGCATGTCGGGCGCCGCATAACGTGCCGGCAGGAGGCGGTAGGACAGCAGGTCGTTCGGATCCGTGAAGGCCACCACGGCCAGGCGCGCGACCGATTCCGCGCGCGGGATGCCCGCCTGGCGGCGCCGCAGTTCTAGGAAGCGCTGCAGCGAGTCGGGCGCCGTGGCGGTGCGCGTATCCGGCCGGCGGTTGACGTCCTGCTCGGCCAGGCCGAGGATGGG
This sequence comes from uncultured Massilia sp., assembly GCA_913778765.1. Taxonomy (GTDB): domain Bacteria; phylum Pseudomonadota; class Gammaproteobacteria; order Burkholderiales; family Burkholderiaceae_D; genus Telluria. Next base: position 14,425 of record CAJYXO010000126.1, read on the forward strand.
CAGCTGGTTGCCGGCCATGAACAACAGGCCCAGGCGGCGCGAGGCTTGCTGGCCCAGCTCGCGGGTGCGCGGCTGGGTTGACTCGAGCATGCTGCTGAGGGCGTCGAACAGGATCTTGCTGCCCAGGCTTTCCGCGACCACGGCCAGGGTGCGGTCGCCGTTCGGATTGCGTTCGACGATGCGCGAGATCGATTCGACCATGGCGTCGCGGATCGCGTCGTGGCTCCGGCCTTCGTAGATCACGGCGTCGGACAGGCAGTCGTTCAGCAACTGGTCCTTCACGTAGCCATTCAACGCGGCGCGCCGCGGCTTGCATTCGCCGTTGCCCTTGTCCGAGCAATCGGTCGGCGTGCCGGTGTTGTCGTCGTCGAGCTGGCGCTTGAGCGCGGCGGTCATCGGCGACCAGATCAGGGCGTGGAAGCGCACTGGCGTGGCGCCGATCTGCTGGCTGCGCTCGACCAGCTGGATGCCGTCGCCGGCCAGCGCCGTCTCCTCGGGAACATTTGCCGACACCACCCCGGCGATGCGGTCGATGCCGTGGTTGGCCCAGGCGGCGTCATGGGTGCACATGCCGTGCACCAGGATCACGTCGAGCGCTCGCCCGCTGCCGGTCTGGACCAGGTTGACGATGCCGGGGAAGGGCGTGCTGTCGCGCACGACGACGGGCGGACGGTAGGGCGTGGAGCAGGCGGCCAGCAGGCCGGGGATGAGCAGGGTCAGCAGGAACCGGGATGTGTGCCGCATCGTATTCTCCCCAGAGGCGCCGGCCGGAGCGGTCGGCAGACGGGCTCGACTATAGCGAGGCTTGGGGTGGGCGGCAGGGCAATTCGATGGCGGGCTGATCCGAGTCAAGGGCAACAAAAAAGCCGCGCACTGCGAAGTGGGCGGCTTTTTTGGACCAGAAACGAAGATTACTTGATCTTGGTTTCTTTGTAGATCACGTGCTTGCGTGCTTTCGGGTCGAATTTGGTGATTTCCATCTTCGCCGGCATCGTGCGCTTGTTCTTGGTCGTGGTGTAGAAGTGACCGGTACCTGCGGTCGATTCCAGTTTGATCTTGTCGCGGCCAGTTTTTGCCATGATAGCTCCCTATTTAGATTTTCTCGCCGCGGGCGCGCATATCGGCCAGCACAGCGTCGATGCCCAGCTTGTCGATGACGCGCAGGCCGGCATTCGAAATACGCAGGGAGACCCAGCGGTTTTCGGATTCTACGAAGATGCGGCGGTTCTGCAGGTTCGGCAGAAAACGACGCTTGGTTTTGTTGTTGGCGTGGGAGACGTTGTTGCCAACCATCGGGCCCTTGCCAGTAACTTGGCAAACACGTGCCATAGCGCACTCCTTGAGTAAACTTCCACAATTGGAAAAACGAGAGTATAGCGTGAAAACAGCCGCGTAATCAACAACTTGCGGAAAAAAATTGTTTCTTGCGTTAGTTCATAGATTTAACAATCGTAAATTCACGCAAGTATTGCGCTGTAAGCGCCTGTTTTCACACTGTTATCGGGCGCGGACGAGGTGTTGCGTAATCGGGAAAATGCATAGTGCAGCAACGAAGCCCGGCACGTTTGTCGCAGCTTAAGCCCATTCCCGCCGCATGCTTCAATGTGGGGAGATCATGACACGAGGCTGACATGCACGACGATCCCCTGGCAGAAACGGCACAGCCTGCCGGCGCCCACATGGCGGCGCCGGCAGCGGAACCGCAGGCAAGGCCGGCGCCGCACGCGCTGACGATCCTGCTCGGCTGGTGCCTGGCCTTTCTCGCGATCCGCCTGCTCGAACACGGCACGCTCGAGCGCGACGAAGCCGAGATCGTCTACCTGACCCAGCACCTGCGGCTCGGCTACGGCACCCAGCCGCCCCTGTACGCCTGGCTGCAGTGGCTGTTCTTCGAGGCCTTCGGCATCGGCCGCTTCAGCCTGCTGATCCTCAAGACCCTGGTTCTCGCCTCGACCTGCGCCGCCATGTTCCAGGTGTCGCGCGGACTGCTGGGCCGGCGCGGCGCCATGGCCGCCACCGTGTCGCTGGCGCTGTTCCTGCAGGTCGGCTGGGAGGCGCTGCGCATCCAGACCCACTCGGTGCTGCTGACGGCCTTCGCCTGCGCCACCCTGGCCCTGTACTTCGCGCTGCTGCGGCGGCCGACGCTGCTGCGCTACGCCGGCTTCGGCGTGCTGTGCGGCCTGGGTCTGCAGACCAAATACAATTACGGGGTGTTCCTGGCCTGCGTGCTGGGCGCCAGCCTGCTGGTGCGCGCCCACCGCGACGTCCTGTGGACGCGCAAGGCCTGGATCGCGGTGCTGCCGGCCGTGCTGCTGGTGCTGCCGCATGCGGCCTGGATCGCCACCCACGCCGACCTCGCCTTTGCTGGCACGGTGCGCAAGATGCAGGAAGACGGCGTGGCCGACGCGCATTATGCGGTGCGCGCCATCCACGGCCTGCTGGGCGTGCTGAAAGCCTTCGCCTCCTTCGCCGCCTTGCCGGCCGCGGCGATGGCGGCGGTGTGCTGGCGCCGGCGCGCATTGTGGCGGGGGCAGGCGGCCTTCGACCGCGTGTCGCCGGACAGCCGCTTCTTCGCCTGCCTGTACGGCCTGTGCGGGCTGCTGCTGGCGGCGCTGGCGTTGACGGGGGAGGTCGGCACCATCAAGGAACGCTGGATGATCCCGCTGTTCTTTTCCCTGCCGCTGGGCCTGTTCGTCATGTTTCCGGCGCTGGGCCGGGACGCGGTGTATCGCGACCTCACGCGCGTCGCCGGCGTATTCGCGCTGGGACTGCTGGCCATGCTGCCGCTGCGGACCTGGCTGGGGCCGAGCTTCGGCAAGGACATGACGCGCCACCATCCCTACGCCGCACTGTCGGCGGCCGTGGCGCAGCGCTGTCCGGCGGCGCGCACGATCGTCACCGAAAGCCTGCTCTCGGCCGGCAACCTGCGCTTCGCCCGGCCCGCGATGGCGGCCGTGCTGCTGGAGGATGCGCAGCGCGAGCGGCCGCCCTTGCCGGGGCCGGTTGCGCTGGTGACGCATGCCGGCGCTGCTGCCGAGTCGCTGAAGACCTTCCACGGTATGTGGCCGGGCGCAAGCCTGGGGCCGCCGCTGGCGCTGGCGCCGGCGGTCGAAGACGGCAGCGGCAGGCGGATGGGCTTCATGGTGGCCTGCGCCGAGCCCTGACAAGGCCTAGAGCTGCCCGTGCTCGGCAAACGAGTGCACCAGGGGCCCGGCCACCACGAAATGATCGAGCACGCGGATATCGACCAGGGCCAGCGCCTGGCTCAGCGTGTGGGTGAGGCGCAGGTCGGCCTCGCTCGGCTCCGGCGCGCCGGACGGGTGGTTGTGCGCCAGCAGGACGTTGGCGGCATTGCAAGCCAGTGCTTCCTTGACCACTTCGCGCGGGTGTACGCTGGCGTGGGTTAGTGCAGCGTATCTTCGAAACAACTCCAGTGTACCTCATTTTTGTGTAGGGATAGGAACGTATTATTTTATTAACTATACGAATTATTCAATCCGTGCGTCTTAAACTATTAAAGACGCGCGGATTTTAATTTAATTGCTCGACGCCTCCACACCAGCCCCAATAACTAAGGGATTGCTGGCAATATTTCGCGAATATTTACTTGTATTGCTCTTTCCATGCGTCTGGCAGTCCTCCAGCTTTGTGTGCTTTTATAATTTCATCCTCGCTAACCTTGGGTCCCAAAGATTTATCTTTAGTAGTTGTGCTAAAGATGTGCATCGTGGATGGCGCCCTTGAATATGAGAATTGCTCGAAATATACCCTGCCTGAATCCGTTTCAATTCTTAGGCCGATTGGAAGCTCAGTATCTAAAAGGGACTTCATAATTATTGACGTTCCTCCGCTCATATTTCCGTCGGCATCAGTATGTATTTGGACGGAATTGATAGATTCGAAAGTTTGTGAGGTGATGTTTAATTTTTTTACAATTAAAACATTTTTAAGTTTGGGGCCCCGTATGCTGAAGTTAAGTACCTCTTCATTTGGGATTAGCTCATTTGACACGAAATATCGCAAATAGTAGGGGTTCGGCGACAGATTGGGGAAAATTCTCTGTATCGGAGCAAACGACGCTTCATTCGATGTGCAATATCTCCTTCTAGTCTCCGGTTGAGTGTTTGTACTATTAAAGCTCTCCTTGCACTTTAATGCGGCATTTAGGGTTGCCTGTTTGCGTTGGCCTAGGTTGTTTATTTGTTTTACTAGCAAATCTGTCTGAATAGTGGTTAAAGCCAAGTCGTCTTTCGACGCGAACAGCTTATTCAATCTAGCTTGTTCGGAAGACAAGTCTTCGTAATAGATGAACTGGTCGGCAATAAACTTATTATAAATATCGGTATCAATACTGGGTCGGTTGATTAGCGACTGTAGTGACCCTGTGTTGTATGAAATAGCCGCCGACTGCTCAAGGGTGAGCGTGGCGAAGTAATTTTTTATCGTTTCTAAGACGGTTTTCGGGTCCTCGACGTTAGTGATTATTGGGCTCAAAGCAGTTATGCCAGGGCCTCCAATTGCGTAAACGCCAACCTGAATTTGCCCATAACTCGCGGCCTTTTTGACGAATTCTCCATATTTGGCGTCCGCGCCAATGCTTAATGGTCCACCTCCGGCGCCGTAACTAGCACTAAATGAAGCTTCCAGTACTCGTCTTTCGCTTTCCGATAAATTGTGTATCGAGAAAACAGCTGAAGCTTGTACCGCTCTTAACTCGATTTGTGCGTAATCAGTTCCGCATCGATTTCTGAAACCAATAGGGTTCGACGTTAATGCCAGAGCCTCCCTGTTTAATTTTATATTGTCAAGTACAAATTTTCCATAATTTGAATACCCATATATTACCCAGGTATAAGAACTCTCGTCGAACGTGTTTTCTTGTTCTAGGCTGCCTTTGAAATCTGCCGAAAATAGCCCATAACTTCCCGATGCGGACAGTGAGACATTTAGCATGCGGTAAAGCTCCTTACGGCTTTTTACCGTCTTAATGAAGAATTCTGTTGCCGTTGCGGTGCCTGGTTTTTGACCCGGAAGTAGAGATTCACCTCGCACGAATGTACGCTCAAGGCACTCCGGATAAGCCCGTCCAGGGTATGTTGGGTCGTAGTTTCCACCAATATATATGGGGGAGTTTGGATGATATTGAACTACTTCGGCAAAGGCGTCGATGTTTGCGAAAGCAATTGAAATAACGAACGCGCAAATGAATTTGAAAAAGAAGCTCATTGTTTTTTCTCCTCTGCGCTTGGCGCGCTCCACAATCCCTCAACTTGCGTAGTACACGTTTGCAATGCTTTTCTCTGCTCTAAAGAGGTCGCGACTCTTTGCTGTTCACCTTCTATTACAAAGCTAAACTTCCCGCTTTTGCCATAAAGTTTGTCTTCCGCGCGACACCATATGGTAGAGCTCACGGACTCTCGGGTCGGGCTAATATAAGGCTCTGTGTAGCCTCCATCGCTAATCTTAAAAGTTTCACGCGCTGCTGCGGTTAAAAATATATAGCCAGCTCTACTAATCTGCACGGGATTAGGGCCGTTACTTGGCGTGGACTTGAAAGGTTTTTTGTTTCCTACTGAGCAATTAAACTCTTCTGCATATTTATTGATTGGTTGGAACTTTTCGATTTCAGTTAGCATGCATTTCCTTAGGTTTTGCTCAGGAGTTTGCGCATGCGCACATACCGAGAAAAGCAGCATGTAGATAGCATATAGTCTTCGTTTCATTCTTGCCTCAGCTCAAATAAAAACATAACTTATGTATATTGGATGGTCTTGAAAACCTCTTCTCTTTCAACCATGACAATTATAATAATATTAAATATCTAAGGGGCGGGCGAAGATGTACATTAGATAAAAATTTGTTGTTTTTTTCTCCTAACTTGCTTTTGGTGCATGGCTTCTCGAGGGACGCAGTCAATCGAATCATCCAAATGGGATTTTTTGGGGCTTCTTCGAATGATTCTTGTTTTCATCAGTGTAAAATAACCGCGAATCAACTCACACCCACAACTATGGCAGTTCGTGTTATCTCTTACACTCGGTTTTCATCTCCTAAGCAAGCGAGGGGAGATTCCTACAGACGCCAAACAGAGATGGCGCTGCGCTGGTGCCTTGCCCACGGTCTAGAGCTCGATACAGACCTACGGCTGGAAGACCTGGGGGTATCAGGCTTCTCCGGCGCAAACGCGCGTAGAGGCGCCTTGCGCGCGCTACAGCTGATGTGTCTCGAACAGCGCCTTGAACCGGGCACGATTCTACTCATCGAGGCACTCGACAGACTTACTCGCCTTCCGCTGCCAGAAGCCCAGGAACTGTTGCTGTCGCTTATCAATAACGGGTTGACCATCGTGACCCTGACAGATGGCAAAGTTTGGAATCGGGAAACTCTAGTCAGCCTCGAAGCATTCATGCTCTCTGTTTTGACACTTTACCGAGGGCTCCAGGAGTCGGACCAAAAATCCAAGCGCTTGCGAGATACTTTCCGAAAAGCTCGTGAGAAAGAGTCTGCTCAAGCATTCGGCAGTGCCCCGGGGTGGCTAACTAGAGATAGCAAAACTTCCCCGTGGGTCATTGATGAGGCTAAAGCCGCTATAGTTCGCGAAGTATTTGAGTTATCCGCCGCTGGACTCGGTTCTAAAGCCATTGCGAAAATCGCAAATACAAAGCAATGGCCGGTACCGACTCGCCTCAACGTAACAGATGGGCGTTGGCACGCACAAATGCCGGGACAGATTTTACGGAATCGAGCGGTGCTCGGAGAGCATGAGCACCGTATTCGCACTCACGAAGCTCACGACGAGCATTGGCGAGGTAAAGGTACTGGCATTGTAATTCTGGACTATTACCCGCGCATTGTCTCTGATGACCTCTGGTATCGCTCCCGTGCGTCAATTGATACTCGCAGCGTAGCTAAGCGCCGCGATTCACACGGGTATAATATTTGGTCCGGCTTGCTGTTTTGTGGTCACTGCGGTGCGCCTTTGCAGCGTAAGAATGAAAAAAAAGGAAATAGTAAGGCGCAAATAACATGCGCTGATAGGCTGGCGGGTATTACTGAGTGTCCGACATTTTCGGCCTCGGCAATGGATGCTACTTTATTGCAGCAAATCTACCTGAAAGCGTCAGACGTTCTAGGGTCTGGAAAATCACAGGGTAACGTAGAAAAGCTCGCGGTATTAGAAACTCAGCATGGTGAGAAAAGGGCTGAAAGTGAACGTATTGCAGATGCCATAGCTCGTACTGGCGGAACAATCGATGTTTTGCTTAAAAAGCTTACAGAGATTAGCGAAGAGCTACAGTTGTTAAGTTCTCAAATCGAAGCGTTAAAACAAGAGCTTGCATTGTCAGATAATGACATCGCGTTTGAGCATGAGTTTCTTACTCATGCTCTGTCGCACTTATACACGGTTAGCGATGAATCCCAAATTGTTCGAGCTTCACTGCATTTAAAAATCGCTCGTTTGGTTGACACAATTTGGGTGTGGGGATATGACCTTGCAATCGTGCAGTTTAAAGATAATGTTCGTTTGACTGTCCCGCTGCCTGTCAAGCGATTGCCGACTCGAGTTGAGCCGGATTCGAAACACCATCGCCCGCCGAAACCTAAGGCTGAGAATCGCCCATATTTCATGCAAATGTTCATGGGTACTTTAACCATTCCTCTTGCACAACGCAGGAATGTCGTCAAGAAATACTCTAAGGCTAACTGATTTCCTTGGCGCGCGGGCGTCCCCGCTTGCTTGCGTACCGATTTCTCCGGAATCGGTACCCCAGATTTTAATGAAGTATGTATCTTAGAAAGGTATTGAAGTGGCAAATTCTGTAATCGTCATGCACCCCGACGAGTTTTGGCACACTGTTTTGAATTTCCCGATTCAGCTTGATGGTGCCCAGCGAACTTTAGCTTTTCTGCTGTCCAGCTTCATGGATAAAGGCAGCTATTCTGTGGCATTGAAACGGTATGGCATCGAGTGCACTGGTTTTTCGCAGGAGCAGCCGCAGTTCACATTCGATTGGTCAAAAAATACGCGTTTAGATGTGTGGCTTACCAACCAGGGATTTGCAACTGGGCTACGGCCGAATCAAACTAAGTTTAGGGTAGTTCCAGTGAACAGCCAGTAAAGAAAAAGCCCGCTCTAGCGGGCTTTTAGTTGTCAAAGATACTGGATGAACTAAGGCTATCAAACATGCTTGACGTGTCGTTGGTGAGCCAGTCGTTACTGACCCCGAATGGATTTCCGTGTGTATCTAAACCGGTACCATATATCATGGGCGTACCGTCGATGTTAACAGATGGGCTGAAAATGTCTGCGATGAAGTCGAATAAACTCATACGGCCTCCGTAAGTAATTCAAGTCAATTCTAGCATAAGAAAAGCCCCGCGTGAGCGGGGCTTTGAATTGGACTAGGCGTTAAGTGTCCTGAGTTTTTTTCGCAACCCGCGAATTATGATGGGGTCGCCAATCATGGTAACGTCGCAGATACCTTCACATCTCGCAACGCGGTCTTGCATGGCCTCGCTGCTGTTTCCTATGACGAGCACTCCCTGAGTATAGCCACTGTCGAAATTCACGGTTACGGCGTCGAAGTCTTTGAATTTCTCTGGAAGTAGCCCCGCCCGAAGTCCAGCTTTTCCGACTACTGCAAGTCCTGCTTTCCGCTGTTGAATCAAATACTCAACAACTGTGATTTTCTTTTGAAAGTGCAGGGTGGATAAGTCGTATCCGTGATGTGCCCAGCCTCTGCTATATCCTTGCGCTTCCAGGACTGCATTTACTCGGTCAGCACCGGTATCAGTTAGCACCCAAGCTTTCATGCCGACTGGCGTTTCTCGCTCTAGAATCTGCTTTTTTTTCGCCAATCGCTTTAGTACTAGTTGCGCTTTGTTGAGAGCGACGTGCGGAGTACTATCTGTCCATACCCACAACGCTATTAGCCGCGTAGTAAGCCAGCCGCAATTTGCTAGCGCTTTTAGCGCTTCCATTTCGTTTTCCGCCGCTTTGATTTTGTTGGTGTTCACTTGGTGTATCCCCTATTAACTTCGATACACCGTATAGCTACACCGATTAAAAGCAGTTCGCTGCGCTCACAACTCGCTACGCTCGCTATGCAGGCTTGCGCCTGCGCAGGACCGTTCGCTCTTCGGCGCCTAGGGGCGCACGCTCACTGGCGGCCTAGGGGCCGCCTTCCTGCCCCTGGCGGGGCCCACCTACGACCCCGCTGCGCGGGGCCTCCGGCGGGGGGCCCCAGGCTCTCCGAGTGCCGACTTTCGTCAGCCCGCTACGACCCCGGGGCCCCCGCCCTCGGGGCGTCCCCGGGCTTGCAGCCCCACCTTGAGGCGAATGCCGCCGGGGCGGCATGTCGTCCCAACGCGGCCCCCCGCCGTGCCCCGGTCGGCCGGGGCCGCTCATTGTCGTTCGCGCCGCTTCCGCGGACGATTGCAGCGCCGTAGGCGGCGCTGTTTCACATGCGCTAACTCATGATTCTGAGTTTTCCAACGCTACGCCCCTCATGCATCCCAAGAGAGAGCAGGCGACTAAGCCGTGGATTACTCTCCCTAGGCAATTGTTTTTCAGTTGCTATATGAATTGAATAAGGAGAGCTGCTAGAAAGTGTCTAGGAGCAGAAAACCCCGGAGCTCCCGCCGGGGTTTTTTATTTTATCCGCCTAGTTATACGCAGAGTATAAGCATCAATCCGAAATGGTTATACGCTGAGTGTTTTTCTTAGGTAATACGCTGGGTATAACCTAACTCCCAACTTACCATTAGATATCCAGCTTACCAAGGCGCTTGGCTTACTCATCATATAGCAGTCTTTGATTAGCGCCTGAGCCGCTTCGCGGCTTGCGCCTACGGCGCACTTGCCAAAGACGAGCTGTGAATCGCCTCGACTAGAAGCGAAAGCTTGATGAGCTCGGGGATAACGACGTTTGGCCCTCCTGCCATATAAAACCACTCGTTATAGGAGTGGAACTCGCGAATTCGTGAGTTGAACCGCTGTGCTTCGCATAGCAATTTTAGACGATAGGAGCATCCAAATGCCAACCAATTGCACCAAAACCATAGCCATTGACCTCGACAGGGCTTCCCGCCTAAGCGCCGTCGGGGCTGCCTTCGCCAATTTGCGGCGTTTGAGAATTTATTCCGTCCGCTGGGACAATGGCTATGCGCCAGTGCGGTGCATCTATCTTGAAGCGGGGTTTAAAGCTATATCGCTTGGCACCGACTCATTTGGGGACGGGTTATATCTCATCGATTCGGACGAGGTATCCATTCATCCTCTACTCTCCCCCCGTGATTTTTCCTTGCACCGTTACGACTTGCTTACTACTGATGGGCGTCGAAAGGCGCGTGAGTACGTCCGCCGCAAGCTGTCGAAACTGCGCCTCGGTGCAGGTACACAACAATAACAAGGAGAGCAGAATGACCGCCATTAAAAAAATCTCGAAACGCCAATCAAAAGCCTGGTACGGCAATAAGTTCGCGATTATTCATGTTCAAGCATTGCTTGATTCTCGGCTTGGGCCACGCCATCTCAAAGTTTTGCTATTCCTCGCTCATCATGCCAATCACGATAGTGGAGAGTGCTATCCAGGTCAAGATGGGTTGGCTGAAGCTTGTGGCTGGTACATCAAGGATAAAAAGAGTGGCGAGATTCGCCCTGACGACGGGTTAGTATCTCGCCTAATTAGCAATCCTAATCACGACAAGCCAAAGAAAAACGGCGAGGCAAAAAAAGATACCGGGCCAGGTCTTGTGGAACTCGGATACGTAGAAAACTTAGGGCAGCGAGGGTATGGTAAAACTAATCTGTATCGACTTTCCATCCCTAAATATAAAGAAGGAGATTTACGCGTTGTTACCGACCGCAAACTATCCAATGCGGAATATAGTGCAAAGTGTGGCTCTGCGCAGGAGCAAGAGTTCGCACAGCAGGAGCTAGTGGCGAATGCTCAAGCTGAGGCGCAAGATAGAGAAATTGAAGCCGCTCGTATTGCACGGGGTGCTTTTGTCTGGCGAGGAACGGAATATACTCGAATGGAAGTGGACGACGCCTACAATTTGGGAGACTGGGGTGACCTGCCGCAAAAGGTTGTCGAACACTACGGATACTCGTGGTCGTTTATCGATGGGGAGTTCTGAGGAAATATCTTCTTATTTTGAAGAATCCGCCATGGAGCGCGTAGCGTGCCATGGCGGATTAAGCGATAAGGATAGCTTCAAGCAGATTGACCAATGCTAGAAATTATCGTAATCGAATGCATAATTTTGTAGTCTGCTCGTCGGTTCGTAACACACATCTTTATAACGTTTTCGCCCCGATTCAGAGATTAAGAAAAGATTTTTCCTGGCTCTAGAGCCGATGACGTAGAGAAGTTTTTGGGCGCTTTCGTCCCCGTTATCGTCGCTGAAATGCGGAACCATCCCTTCGAGTAACCCGTAAGCGATAACCACGTCAAATTCGGCACCCTTAACGCCATGAATAGTTGAAACAGTTATTCCTTTTCTTGCCTCAAACAATTTCTTAAAGTATTTAATATCCCCAATTTCATGGATTCCTTCCTTCATTAACTTCTCAATCTGCTTCTCCGAGCTTTCGAAAAAGGCAGTCTTCTGCTGAGCTAACGAGGGAAAATAAGTAAGGTCTACATTTATACCTTCAAATAGTCTAACGAAGAAGTTTTGCAAGTAAACTAATCCGTCTTGCTCAACAAGTTGGATTGAGTTACAAATCCTTAATATCGATTTGTCTGTAAGCTCATTGATATGTACACCGGCCAGGTGGAGGTCATTTAATATCTCTCGTGCCCATCTCATCCTTCGCACATACATCCCGGGTGATGGCTCAGTTAGCGCCACACGGGAGACTTTGAACCAAAAGTTCTCAAAGTCACGCGCAAAAGGGACCATGCCGGGACCGTCAAACGTATGTTCTGGCATTGCACTGCTCAGTCTTCTACAGGTCGAGGCAAGGTGAACCCACCATGGAGCAATAATACAAATTTGGTTTGGAGAGAAGCCTAATACCTTAACATTATGATGGACAATTCGAATAATCTCATCTACAAGGTTTTCACGTAGGACCGTAGTGTTATAAGATATTACACTCTGATAGTCTTTGTCTTTAGACGCCGGTACTATGTTGGTTTTGTTTAAATTGAAATATTCGAAATATGAAATGATTCTTTCACTGGAGCGGTAATTTTTAGATAGCTCTAATTCGCTAAATTCCTTCCCAGTTCGCGCCTTCAGTTCCTCAATCGCGATTGGATAACCTCCCAGCGATTCGTATATCGCCTGATTGGGGTCCCCAACAACAAAGAGCGATGTGTTCTTGGCTATACGTAGAATAGAGGAGATTATTTCGTATTGCAGCTCTTTCGTATCTTGATATTCATCAATAAGTATGTTTTTAAATATCCCAGACAAAGACTTGCAAATCGATTCATTTTTGATTATGAGACGATACGAATACCAGAGCATCAACTCAAAATCAATGAGCCTATACTCTTTAAGGTAAGCAAGATAGGCTACAATAACTGCCTCAACAGCAGCTTTTTTTCGTATGTCTTTGCACGCCGAGCGATGTCCTTTACTGGTAAAGTAGAAATCGCAATCGTAAATACTTACTTTCGATGCTTTATAGGGCGTGCACAACTCATCAAGGAGTTTTTCCCTGTCATGCAAGTCGATAATTGAATATCCCTTTGACAGGGCTGGTTCGTATATTGAATACGGCTTTATAATCCATTCTAGACAAAAAGCATGGATAGTCCCAATCCAAAGCTGAGTCGAGTCCACCCCTAGGTTTTCGACACGTTCACGTATTTCGTCAGCGGCCCGATTGGTATATGTAATCGCTAATACGAATTGACGATGAGATGTTAACTTTGATAATTCATACGCAATCTTGTATGTAAGTGTCTTGGTTTTCCCGCTACCTGGACATGCAACAAGAAATACGTTGCCAGGAGTCTTAACCGCCTTGTCCTGCTCCGCATTAAGTTCTTTGTCGTCCCATACGAATGTCATGGCCACATCGCTAAAAATTCGTTGAAGATATCTGCGGCAAATGTTTTTTTGTACAGGGCTCTAATTCCAGCGAAGTCAATCCCGCCGCTTCTAAACTGTTCAATTTGCAGCGCTAGCGAAGCGATTTCTAAGTCTCCTGGCTTTTCGGCGGAAAATTTTTCTAATCGATATTTCATCATATTTGCGATGATTTCTATCGAATAACCGCGATGCGTCAAAACTAAAGCTCGGATGAGATAGGGAGGGATGCGGGTTTTCCAGTCAACTATCCCTCCAAGCTTAATCGCGAACCACCCCTTGCCTTCTTGAGTGGCCATAGTCAATACTCTTTTTCCGTAAAGGGATTTATCTCCTGACAATAGGTCGGCTTTTGCAGTGACGCGAGTTGCCGGGTCTGTATAAACCGTATCTACTAAATTCGATACCAGTCCGGCATTTCCACATTCTATAAAGTCGACTTCGAACGTGTGAGTTGCATAGTATGTTCGAACCCACTTGTTGCCGGTAATGAAATCTTCAAGAATGGCTTTGCGTTCCTGCCCCGATTTCTCAGACGCTGCGCATTTTTCTTTGTATTTTTTAGTCGCCTCTAAATCAGTTGCCAGAGGGGTTGTGTCGATGATGGCGGAATCCAAATCCGTGACAATAGCGCACTGTTTTCGTATTCTCTTATCGTGGAATAATAGCGCGACGTTTTTGAAACCCGTGCTGCGAATGTTAATTAGGCTGATGCCCAGTTCATCCAGACTCACGCCAAAAACTTTTTTTACCAGAATCGGAATGAGTAATTCTTCTGCGTCACCTTCGACGAGCATGACGCTACGTGCAAAGAGGAGGTTGCTCCTAATTGCATCAAGGTAGCGCTGAATATTTCCAATCTCAGGTGCGGTAAGACCGGTAGCAGGTTGGTAGACCTCAGATTCTTTTCCGCATTGCCCAATGATATTGACGTTCTCGATTGCACTCACTTCGGAGATATGAGTGGAGTGTGTTGAATATATTACTTGGGTCTCGCTATACTGCATCCTGTCAAAAAGGGTTTTCTGGATGTGCGTGTGGATATGCGCCTCGGGCTCTTCCACAATCAGAAAGTTTGCGAGAACTTTTTTCTCTTTTTGATATTTGAATGCTAGCAGTTTTAATGTTAAGTAAATTAGATTTGCGCCACCTAAGCTCAGCTCGTTTATGGTGCCTTCGTGGCCGTCGTTGGCTTCGCCTACAAATAAACGCAGCGACTGAAACAGCTCTTCGGCTTCGCTCGACAAATCGGAGCGTATAGATAGGCGACTCGGCGAGTATGTTTCGCCGGCTGTTTCTTTGATTGTTTTATAGACGTCGGACCGAATATGTTTTACGTCGTCAAGTTGCTCAATCGAAGTATTTAGGTCGCCTACCATTTTGACAATGGGAGCGAGGGCGGTAGGGTCAACATCTCCGCTTTTGCTTTTTAACAGACTGAATAGCGGATTAGTTCTGTTGTTGTGGAACTCCGAAACAACGTCTCGCAATGCTTGAATGTAGGTGAAGCATACCTCCCTGTTCAATGAGAGGTATGAGGGCGTCTTGCATCCTACTGCAGCGAACTCCGTTTCTTTGGGGAATACTACATTCTCAAAATCGCCGACGATAGCTGTGTACTCAGCACGATTTGAAAAGTCCATTGTGCTACGGCCAGTAAAAACGGTTTCGTAGTCTGAGATGGTTAGCTTGCTTAATATATCGGATAGGCCAACCTTGTCTCCGACTGCTAGTGCGGATAATTTTTGCCGTATTTCTTTGCGAGGACGGAAGATTAGGTTATAGGTTGCTTTCCCAACTGGTGGTCCGATGACAGCAGTTCCGTGCAGAAAGAGTGCTTGGATTGCTTCGTCGTGAGATATATCATCGAACTCGAGGCTAATAATTATCCAGTGGCCTTTCCATGAGCCAATTCCGCGATGAAAGTCTCCTTCATTAAGATGAAAGGCGGCTTTCACCATATTTTCATCTAATAACAATCTTATTGCGCGAAAAAGGTTGCTTTTGCCAGAGCCATTTTCGCCAATAATCGTATTTATTCCCTTCTTAAACCATACGGTCGCATTCTTGAAGTTTCGGTAGTTAACTAGATTTAGCTTCGAAATATGCATACCGTAGATATCCTTGCATTGAAAGTTGCGTTTTGGATATCTTACGCCCGCATGCATGTGTTTGGGAAATTTTCTGTTCGCTAAGGTCTGCTGTAGTTGCTTACGCAACACTTGGTTGTACGACGGGTGATACTACCTCGCCCGTGGGAGTTGTTTCGAGGTTATTTCTCGCTTGCCTGGGTGAGGGTGCCGCGGAACAGCTCTGTGTCGGCGATGAGGCGGTTCTTGACGTCGACAAACAACACCAGGAAGGATTCATGGGGACGGCCGCCGAGCCGGATGCGCAGGTAGCGTTTCACCGCCTCGGGCGAGGACAGCAGGTCGCCGGCCTGCATCTGCTCGGCGATGGCGCGGCGCGCCAGCTCCATCACGGCCTGCATCTGCGCATACTTGGCCATGCCGAGTCCGTGGACTTCGGAAAAATCGGCCAGGGTCGCGCCGAACAGGCCGTGCAGGGAGCCGAAGTGCTGCAGCATGTCGCGCCCCAGCTCGACCGCGCTCTTGCCGCGTACGCCGACCCGCAACAGCAGGGCCAGCAGCTCGGAATTGGAGAGCGCTTGCGCTCCGTCGCGCACCAGGCGCTCGCGCGGCCTTTCGGCCTCCGACCAGTCGTTGATGCCCATGCTTTCCTCATTCAAAAATGGATGGCGGCGGGGACAGTGGGCCGGCTCTGGCTTACAATAGCGGTTTGCACGTCAAGTCAACACCAACACGCAATGTCCGCCACCAACGCTCCCATCGTCACCGAATCGGCTTACCTGACTCTGCATTATCGTCTTGCCACCATGGACGGTACTGATCTCGTCACAACCTTTGGCAGCACGCCGGCCACCCTGATGCTGGGCCAGGGCCAGCTTGCGCCTTTCCTGGAGCAGCGCCTGCTGGGCATGGCGGAAGGCCAGCACCTCACCTTCGAGCTGAGCGCGGCGGAGGCATTCGGCGAGCGCAACCCGGAGCTGATCCAGCCGGTGTCGAAGAAGACGCTGGCAGAGAATTCGGTGCCGGACGCGGATTACCAGGTCGGCGACCTGGTCGATTTCGCGGCGCCGGGCGGCGGCCGCTTTGCCGGCGTGCTGCTGCAGATGCGCGAGAATGACGCCCTGTTCGACTTCAACCACCCGCTGGCCGGCCAGCCGTTAAGGTTTGAAGTGAACCTGATTTCCGTATTGTAAAACGGACAAACCAAGGACTATGGAAAACGAAATCCTGTTAGCCCAGCCGCGCGGCTTCTGCGCCGGCGTCGACCGCGCCATCGAGATCGTCGAGCGCGCCCTGCAGCAGTTCGGCGCGCCGATCTACGTGCGTCACGAAATCGTGCACAACGCCTATGTCGTCAACGACCTGCGCGACAAGGGCGCGATCTTCATCGAAGACCTCGACGACGTCCCGCCGGGCAATACCCTGGTGTTCTCGGCCCACGGCGTGTCGAAGGCCGTGCGCGAGGAAGCCGAATCGCGCGGCCTGAAGGTGTACGACGCCACCTGCCCGCTGGTCACCAAGGTCCACGTCGAAGTCGCCAAGATGCGCAAGCAGGGCGCCGAGATCATCATGATCGGCCACGCCGGCCACCCGGAAGTCGAAGGCACCATGGGCCAGGCGGAAGAGGGCATGCACCTGGTCGAGACGGTCGAGGACGTGAACAGGCTGCAGGTCGCCGATCCCGATAACCTGGCCTATGTGTCGCAGACCACGCTGTCGGTGGACGACACCCTGGAAATCATCGCCGCCCTGAAAGCGCGCTTCCCGAACATCATCGAGCCGAAGAAGGGCGACATCTGCTACGCCACCACGAATCGCCAGGAAGCCGTGAAGTTCATGGCGCCCCAGGTCGAGGTGGTGGTCGTGGTCGGCAGCCCGAACAGCTCGAACTCGAACCGCCTGCGCGAAGTGGCCGACAAGATGGGCACCCCGGCCTATATGGTCGACAATGCCGCCGCCATCGACCCGAGCTGGATCGCGGGCAAGAAACGCATCGGCGTGACCGCCGGCGCCTCGGCCCCGGAAGTGCTGGTGCAGGCCGTGATCGAACGCCTGAAGGAGCTCGGCGCCGCCAGCGTGCGCGCGCTCGAAGGCGTGGAAGAGAACGTCACCTTCCCGCTGCCGAAAGGCTTGAGCGGCGACGCCGCGGCGGCCTGACAGGACGATGGCCTTCAACGCGATCCCGCTGGCGTTCTTCAAGGACTACCCCGAGCCCGGCGTCAATTTCATCGACGTCGGCTGCGTGTTCGACAACCCGGTCCACTGGCAGATCGCGATCGACACGCTGTACGAGCAGACCGCCCACCTGCACTTCGACTTCATCCTGGCGATGGACGCGCGCGGTTTCATGATCGCCGGCGCGCTCGCCTACAAACGTGCGATCGGCTTCGCCATGGCGCGCAAGCCCGGCAAGCTGCCCGGCGAATCGATCAGCATCGACTACCAGCGCGAATACGGCAGCGCCACCATCGAGATCCAGCCGGCCCGCATCAAGGGTGAGAAGGTCCTGATCGTCGACGACGTGCTGGCCACCGGCGGCACGATCGAGGCGGCGGCCAGCCTGTTGCGCCGGATCGGCAAGGAGGTCGTGGGCGCGGCGGCGCTGTTCGACATCGGCTTCTTCAAGGACAAGCGCGCACTCACGATGCCCGTCATGACGCTGCGAGAAGTGTGACTGGGCCGGCATGACCGGTTATGATGATGCACGGCACTTCGGAAACCCGGGTGCCGTTTTTTTTCAACCAGACCTTAATTAGATGGAAACTTTCATCCAACAGATCCTCAATGGACTGGTGCTGGGCAGCATGTATGCGCTGATCGCGCTCGGCTACACCATGGTGTACGGCGTGCTCAACCTGATCAACTTCGCCCACGGCGACGTGCTGATGATCGGCGCCATGGTCGGCCTCAGCATCCTGAAAGGCCTCGACGCCGCCTTCCCCGGCATGTCCGGCTGGCTGCAGCTGGCGATCGCCATCCTCGGCGCGATGCCGGTGGCGATGCTGGTCAACGTGCTGATCGAGCGCATTGCCTACCGCCGCCTGCGCAACGCGCCGCGCCTCGCGCCCTTGATTACCGCGATCGGCGTCTCGATCCTGCTGCAGACCTTCGCGATGATGATCTGGGGCCGCAGCCCGCTGCCTTTCCCGCAGTTGCTGTCCTCGGAGCCGATCTTCGTCGGCGGCGCCGTGATCTCGCAGACCCAGGTGCTGCTGCTGGTGCTGGCCGCTTGTGCGATGATGGGCCTGGTGTACCTGGTCGAAAAGACCAGGATGGGCCGCGCCATGCGCGCCGTCGCCGAGAATCCGCGCGTGGCCGGCCTGATGGGCGTCGACGCGAACCGGGTGGTGGTGACGACGTTCGCCATCGGCGCCGCGCTGGCCGCCGTGGCAGGCGTGATGTGGGGCGCGAATTACGCGTCGATCCAGTTCGCGATGGGCACGGTGCCGGGCATGAAGGCCTTCTCGGCCGCTGTGCTGGGCGGCATCGGCAATATCTACGGCGCGATGATCGGCGGGATCGTGCTCGGCATCATCGAGAGCCTGGGCGCCGGCTATATCGGCGACCTGACCGGCGGCTTCCTCGGCAGCCACTACCAGGACATCTTCGCCTTCGTCGTGCTGATCCTGGTGCTGACCGTGCGTCCGTCCGGCATCATGGGCGAGCGCGTGGCGGACCGCGCCTGAGGAGAGAACGACCATGGCTCTCCTGACCTTCGACACCGCCAACAAACCGCGCCAGGCCTGGGCCGGCATGCTGGTGCTGCTGGCCGTGATGCTGGCTTTCCCCTTCTTCGCCTCCCAGTACGGCAACTCCTGGGTGCGCATCCTCGACATGGCCCTGCTGTACATCATGCTGGCGCTGGGCCTGAACATCGTGGTCGGCTTTGCCGGCCTGCTCGACCTCGGCTACATCGCCTTCTTCGCGGTCGGCGCCTACCTGACCGGGCTGCTGGCTTCGCCGCAGTTCGCGGCATTGCTGGAATCGGTGGTGAACTATTCGCCGGCGCTGGGCGATTCGCTGGTCGCCTTGTTCGGCGAGGAAATCCGCACCAATGGCATCCACCTGTCGGTGTGGGCGATCGTGCCGCTGGCGGCGGTCACGGCGGCGCTGTTCGGCGCGCTGCTGGGCGCCCCGACCCTGAAGCTGCGCGGCGACTACCTCGCCATCGTGACCCTGGGCTTCGGCGAGATCATCCGGATCTTCATGAACAACCTGAACGATCCGATCAATTTCACCAACGGCCCGCAGGGCATCAATCTGATCGACCCGATCCGCGTGTTCGGCGTGTCGCTGGCGGGGGAGGCGGGGTCGCGCGCCACCGTCTACGTCGCCGGCCACGGCATGCCCTCGGTGAATGCCTATTACTTCCTGTTCCTGCTGCTGTGCATCGTGACCATCTTCATGACCAGCCGCCTGCAGCATTCGCGCCTGGGCCGCGCCTGGGTGGCGATCCGCGAAGACGAAATCGCGGCCAAGGCGATGGGCATCAATACCCGCAACGTCAAATTGCTGGCGTTCTCGATGGGCGCCTGCTTCGGCGGCGTGGCCGGCGCCATGTTCGCGGCCTTCCAGGGCTTCGTCTCGCCGGAATCCTTCTCGTTCACGGAATCGATCGCCGTGCTGGCGATGGTGGTGCTGGGCGGCATCGGCCACATCCCCGGCGTGGTGATGGGCGGCGTGCTGCTGGCGGCCTTGCCTGAAGTGCTGCGCCACGTGGTCGAGCCGGCCCAGCAGGCGCTGTTCGGCAAGGTCGTGATCGAAGCCGAAGTGCTGCGCCAGCTGCTGTACGGCCTGGCGATGGTGGTCATCATGCTGTACCGCCCAGCCGGTTTGTGGCCGTCGCCGCGCAAGGAAGACCGCCCGGCCGCGGCCCTTGCCAAGGAAGAAGCCGAGGAGGCGGCATGAGCAACATTCTCTTGAGTATTTCTGGCGTCAACAAGCGCTTCGGCGGCCTGCAGGCCCTGACCGATGTCGGCATTCGCATCGAGAAAGGCCAGATCTATGGCCTGATCGGCCCGAACGGCGCCGGCAAGACCACCTTCTTCAACGTGATCACCGGGCTGTATCAGCCGGACACGGGCAGCTTCGAACTGGCCGGCAAGACCTACTCGCCGTCGGCGCCGCACGCCGTGGCGAAGGCCGGCATCGCCCGCACCTTCCAGAACATCCGCCTGTTCGGCGAGATGACGGCGCTGGAAAACGTGATGGTCGGACGCCACGTGCGCACGCGCCAGGGCGTGATCGGGGCGATCCTGCGTCATCGCGCCGCACGGCTTGAAGAAGCGGCGATCCGTTCCAAGGCACAGGCGCTGCTGGACTTCGTCGGCATCGGCCAGTTTGCCGACCGCACCGCGCGCTATTTGTCCTACGGCGACCAGCGCCGCCTCGAGATCGCGCGCGCGCTCGCCACCGAGCCGGCGCTGCTGGCGCTGGACGAGCCGGCGGCCGGCATGAACGCCACCGAAAAACTGGCGCTGCGCGAGCTGCTGGTGAAGATCCAGGGCGCCGGCATCACCATCCTGCTGATCGAGCACGACGTGAAGCTGATGATGGGCCTGTGCGACCGCATCTCGGTGCTGGAATACGGCAAGCTGATCGCGGAAGGCGTGCCGGCCGAGATCCAGAAGAACAAGGCGGTGATCGAGGCCTACCTCGGTACCGGGAGCAGTCATTAAAACATGAGCGAGAACATTCTCAAGATCAGCGGCCTCAAGGTCGCCTACGGCGGCATCAAGGCCGTCAAGGGCATCGACCTGGAGGTCAACCGCGGCGAACTGGTGACCCTGATCGGCGCCAACGGCGCCGGCAAGACCACGACCCTGAAAGCCATCACCGGGACCCTGCCGGCCTGCAAGGTCGAAGGCAGCGTCTCCTACCTGGGCCAGCCCTTGGCCAATGCAAAATCGTTCAAGCTGGTGCAGGGCAAGCTGGCGATGGTGCCGGAAGGGCGGGGCGTGTTCACCCGCATGAGCATCCACGAAAACCTGCTGATGGGCGCCTACACGCGCAACGACCAGGCCGGCATCGATGCGGACATCGAGAAGTGGTACACGGTGTTTCCGCGCCTGAAGGAGCGATCCGCGCAGCTGGCCGGGACGCTGTCCGGCGGCGAGCAGCAGATGCTGGCGATGGCGCGCGCCCTGATGTGCCACCCGACCCTGCTGCTGCTGGACGAGCCGTCGATGGGTCTGTCGCCGATCATGGTGGAGAAGATCTTCGAGGTGATCCGCGACGTCTCAAGCCAGGGCATCACGATGCTGCTCGTGGAACAGAACGCCAGGCTGGCGCTGCAGGCGGCGCATCGGGCCTATGTGATGGAGTCGGGCAGCATTACCATGAGTGGGAATGCGGCGGAGATGCTGCACGACCCGCGCGTGCAGGCGGCGTATCTGGGCGAGTAATCCCGCACAGCACAAAAAACAACGGCCCGGACCGCGCAAGCAGTCCGGGCCGTTCTCCTTTGCAGGAGAAAAACGACTCAGGCAGCGTTGGCAGCGCCGTTGGCGGCTTTGCCCGCGGCAGCGGTGAACTGCGACACGGCGGCGTTCACGTTCGACTGGATGGCGTCGGCGGCCTGCTTGGTGGTCTTGCTGAACTGCTCGTAGCCGGCGTTGGCGTTGCTGATGGCGGTCTTCAGGGCCGACACATAGGTCTCGGAACCGGCCGGGGCGTTCTTGGTCACTTCGTCGACCAGCGAGATCACCTTGCGGTTGACTTCAGCGAACTGGCTTTCGGCGGCGCGCGAGAACTCGGCGCCGGTGTCGGCGGCGATCGATGCCACCTGACGGCCGTAGGCCAGGGCTTTCTCGGCGCTCGGCTGGGCTTGCGAAGCGGTCACCGCGAAGAATTCCTGCGGATCTTTGACGGCCAGCAGCTGACGTGCGGTTGCCGACGAATTTTCCAGCGAAGCCTTGGCGGTGCTGATGTTCAGATCCACCAGCTTTTCCATGCCTTCGAAGGTCTTCGAAGTCAGGGCCGACAGCAGGGCGAATTGGGATTCCAGGTTGGCTTTGGTCGCGTTCGAAAATTGCTCGGGGAATGCAAACATGTAATTCTCCAGTATTTGGACAAATAGTGAACTTGGTGGACCCGGTGATGTTTCAACCTTGCTTGCGGGCCCTGCTGCTGGTAGGTGCGCGGCATTTTGTGCGCCGCAACATGAACAGATTTTACAGCGTTCGAATTATGCGTCAAGCACTTTTGATGCGACGCACAATAGAAAATGCTAGTCTTGCGATATATCAAAGCGTGCAATCGTTTGCGGACCTTTTCGTTTGCACGGATACAACAGACTGGGCAGGCAAGGGGCGCCCGGCGAGCATCCAGGCAGCATGCTAGACTGGCAATCCGATGACCCCCGACACCTCCGATTCCTCCGCCGCGCAAACCACCCGGCCATCCGCGCCCGCGTCCGCATCGCCGCGCGCCGGCTGGCTGGCGCCGGTGCCGCTGTTCTTCGTCTTTCTCTGGAGTACCGGCTTCATCGCCGCCAAGTACGGACTGCCGTATGCGCCGCCCCTGAGTTTCCTGGTCGTCCGCTGCCTGGGCGCGGTGCTGGTGCTGCTGCCGCTGGTCCTGGCCGGCGGCGCGCCCTGGCCGCGCGGGCGCATCCTGCACGTGGCGGTGGCCGGTCTGCTGCTGCAGGCCGGCTACCTGGGCGGGGTCTGGAGCGCGATCAAGATCGGCATGCCGGCCGGGCTGTCGGCCCTGATCGTCGGCTTGCAGCCCATCCTCACCGCCTTCGCCGCGCCCTGGATCGGCGAGCGCGTCACCCCGCGCCAGTGGCTGGGCCTGCTGCTCGGCCTGGGCGGCGTGGCGCTGGTGGTAGCGGCCAGGATCCGCCTGAACGGGCTGGCGCCGGCCGCGATCGGCTTCTGCGTGCTGGCGCTGCTGTCGATTACCAGCGGCACCCTGTACCAGAAGCGCTTCTGCCCGCAGTTCGACCTGCGCACCGGTACCTTGATCCAGTTCACGGCATCGGCGCTGTTGATGCTGCCGTTTGCCGTTGCGCTCGAAGGTTTCGGGCCGACGCTGTCGAACATGCAATGGACGCCGCAATTCATCGGCGCGCTGCTGTGGTCGATCCTGGCGCTGTCGATCGGCGCCGTCTTCCTGTTGTTCAGGCTGATCAGCCGCAACGATGCCACGAAGGTCACCAGCCTGCTGTACCTGACTCCGCCGACCACGGCCGTGATGGCCTGGCTGATGTTCGGCGAAGCCCTGAGTCCGCTGGGACTGGCGGGCATGGCGGTGGCCGTGACCGGCGTCGCCTTCGTCGTCAAAAAATAATGCAAAAGGAGAATTCATGATCGCCAGCCAGCAGCAACAGGCCGTGGACGCGGCCATCACCACCCGCCGTTCGATCCGCGCCTACCTGCCGACCCCGGTCCCGCGCGAGGACATCGAAGCCATCCTCGAGGTGGCGGCGCGCGCGCCGTCCGGCACCAACACCCAGCCGTGGAAAGTCTACGTGCTGACCGGCGCGGCCAAGGAGCGGCTGAGCGCCGCGATCCTGGCGGCCTACGGCGATCCGCAGCAGGTCAAGGAACACACCGAGGAATACGCTTACTACCCGCGCGAATGGGTGTCGCCCTTCATCGACCGGCGCCGCAAGGTCGGCTGGGACCTGTACGCGCTACTGGGCCTGACGCGCGAGAACAAGGCGGGGATGGCGGCCCAGCATGGCCGCAACTACCGCTTCTTCGACGCGCCCGTCGGCCTGATCTTCACCATCGACCGGGTGATGGAGCAGGGCTCCTGGCTCGACTATGGCATGTTCCTGCAGAACATCATGGTAGCGGCGCGCGGACGCGGCCTCGATACCTGCCCACAAGCGGCCTTCACGCAATTCCACCGCATCATCGCCGAACAGCTGGGAATGCCAGCCAACGAGATGCTGGTCTGCGGCATGGCGCTGGGCTTTGCCGACCCGGACAAGGTCGAGAATACCCTGGTCACGGAACGTGAACCGGTGGCGGGGTTCGTGCGCTTCGTCGCCTAGCTTGTTCGATATACTTGAACTGCCAAGCTGTTGAAATATCAAGAGATTTCTACAACGTGAGGAAGCTTGCGTTGTGGCAAAATGCGGGCGCAGATGTTACATTGCCTTGCGCTCCACCCGTCTTTCGCTACACTGCATATGTGTGCTCATCAGTTCGCGTTCAAGGATTTCCAGATGCTCAAGCTCGCGTTGGCTGCGGCCGTTTCCATGATGTTCCTGCTTGAACCTGCGCATGCGGCGGCTGGAAGCAAGCACAAGGCGCATGCGGCCACGGTCAAGAAAACCAGTGTCAAACGCGCGAAGCGGACCGATCTGGCAAAGGTCATCGCCGACGACAACCGCCAGCGCATGGTGCGCCGGATCGAGATGGTGCACGGCAAGCGCCGGGTGGTCTACCAGCGCGTGCGCCGCGCCGCGCCGGCCATCGCCATCCTCAGTGCCGGCGACCTGGTCGGCCTGAACAAGACCCACGACCCGCTCGACCTGCGTTCCTCGGTCGCCTACGTGCTCGACCAGACCAGCTCGGAAGTGCTGTTCGAAAAGAACTCCTCGGTCTCTCTGCCGATCGCTTCGATCACCAAGCTGATGACGGGCCTGCTTGTGGTGCAGGCCCGGCAGAACCTGGACGAGGTGTTGACCATCACCGACGCCGACGTCGACAAGCACAAGTTCACCAGCTCGCGTCTCGCCGTCGGCACCCGCATGACGCGCGGCAACCTGCTGCACATCGCCCTGATGAGTTCGGAAAACCGCGCCGCCGCCGCATTGGGCCGCAACTATCCGGGCGGTATCTCGGCCTTCGTCGAGGCGATGAATGCCAAGGCAAAAGAACTCGGCATGAACGATACGCATTATGTGGATTCGAGCGGCCTGTCGAGCCAGAACGTCTCGAGCGCGCGTGATCTCGCCAAGCTGGCGATCATTGCGCACCAGGAACCGCTGCTGCGCCAGTACACGACCGATCCCGGCTATGCGGTCCAAGCCGGCGGCAGGACCCTGCAATACCACAACACCAACTACCTGGTGGCCAGGCCGGACTGGAATATCGGCCTGCAGAAGACCGGTTTCATCAACGAAGCAGGGCGCTGCCTGGTGATGCAGGCCATGATCCAGGGCCGCAACGTGGTGATGGTGTTCCTGGATTCGAAAGGCAAGCAGTCGCGGACCGCGGACGCGGGCCGGATGCGCAAATGGCTGGAAGCCCTGAAGCCGGCGGCGATTCCGGCGGCGGCGGCGGCCGGGGTGCCGGTGACGGTGTCGGCGGCGACGGTTGCGCCGGTGATTGGGACGACGGCGCAGTAATAAAACTGCCGTCGTCCCCGCGAAGGCGGGGACGACGGGCTGACTACACGCCGGCGCCGATCCTGTGCCCCAGCGTCGCCGAAATCTGCGCCGCCGTATTCACCAGATCTTCCAGCCACTCTTCCTGCAGCCTGTCGGCCGGCGCCGAGATCGACAATCCCGCCACCAGCTTGCCGCTGTCGTCATGGATGCCGGCGGCCATGCAGCGCACGCCCAGTTCCAGTTCCTCGTTGTCGCGCGCATAGCCGCGCGAGCGCACCAGCGCGAGTTCACGCTCCAGGCGGCCGAGGTCGGTGATCGAATTCTTGTTGTGGCCGGCGAGGCCGGTGCGGGTGGCGTAGGCGCGGATCGCCTTCGCTTCATCGACCGACAGGAACAACTTGCCGGTCGAGGTCAGGTGCAGCGGACCGCGGCCGCCGATCGCGCGCACCACCTGCATGCCCGAGCGCTCGGAGAAGGCGCGGTCGATGTAGACGATTTCGTCGCCCTGGCGCACCGACAGGTTCACGGTCTGGCGGGTCTTGTTGTGCAGGGCGCGCATCAGGTCGACCGCCGCTTCGCGCACCGACAGGCGGCTCTTCACCACATTCCCCAGCTCCAGCAGGCGCATGCCGAGCCGGTAGGTGCCGGGCTCGACGCGGTCGACGAAGCGGGTCACCACCATGTCGTTCAGGATCCGGTGCGCGGTCGAGGGATGCAGGCCGGACACCTTCGACAATTCCTTCAGGCTCACCGGATCGGAATAGCTGGCCAGCACGTCGAGCAGGGCCACCATGCGCTCGATCACCTGGATGGAAGTTTTCGCCGGTTCGAGGGTTTCCATTTTCATATCGTGGTTGGTGCGGTGCGGTATATTTCTCTACTTTATACCATAATGTGAAAACTGTGTTTAACAAGTCGTTTCGGTGTCGTGCATAATGACGATCCATTCAGCAGTCACGACATCCATGGATCAACCCAGCAGCGAGTTCAAGAGCAAGGGCGGCCTGGCGCGCATCGCCGCCGCCACCCGCTATTCCATCGACGGCTTCAAGTACGCCTGGCGGCACGAGCATGCCTTCCGCCAGGAACTGATGGTGGCGGCGCCGGCCGCGATCCTGGCGCTGGTACTGAAGATATCCGCCTTCCAGAAGCTGGCCTTGATCGCCGTGCTGGGGCTGGTGCTGCTGGTCGAGCTGCTGAATGCGGCCATCGAGGCCATCGTCGACCGCGTCTCGCTGGAGCGCCATCCGCTGTCGAAGGCCGCCAAGGACCTGGGCAGCGCGGCGGTGGCCCTGACGATCGCCATGGCGGCGGCCACCTGGGCCGTCGTCCTGTACAACCGTTTTTTCTGACGCAGTTTTTTGGTCCATTACCTCAAGGAGATCAGCAATGACTTTACGCCTGGGCGATACCGCTCCCGACTTCGAGCAGGACTCCACCATCGGCCGCATCCGCTTCCATGACTGGGCGGGCGATTCCTGGGTGGTGCTGTTCTCGCACCCGGCCGACTTCACGCCGGTCTGCACCACGGAACTCGGCCTGACCGCCAAACTGAAGCCGGAATTCGACAAGCGCAACGTCAAGGCGATCGCCCTGTCGGTCGACCCGGCCGAGCAGCACCAGGCCTGGATCAAGGACATCGAGGAAACCCAGCAGACCGTGGTCGGCTTCCCGATCATCGCCGATGCGGACAAATCGGTGTCCCAGCTGTACGACATGATCCACCCGAACGCCTCGGCCACCGCCACCGTGCGCTCGCTGTTCGTGATCGACCCGGCCAAGAAAGTGCGCCTGATGATCACCTACCCGATGAGCACCGGCCGCAACTTCGACGAAGTCCTGCGCGTGATCGACGCCCTGCAGCTGACCGACGGCTACACCGTCGCGACGCCGGGCAACTGGAAGGACGGCGACGACGTCATCATCCCGCTGACCGTGCAGGATCCGGAGCAGCTGAAGCAGAAGTATCCGAAGGGTTATACGGCGCCGCGTCCCTACCTGCGTTTGACGCCGCAGCCGAACAAGTAATTGCCGCGTCGTTCCCGCGCAGGCGGGGACCCAGGTTTTTGTGGTTCGCCACCACCTTGGATTCCCGCCTGCGCGGGAATGACGTTGTTTTACGCCACGCATAAGCAAAGAAGTAATCTGTTGTTGGCTTGACGGCTGAGGCACTTTACGCTTGGAGCCAATCTGGGGGTAAAGATGTCCATCACATATATCCTGTCCGGCTTCGCCGTCGGCTTGCTGGTCGGCATGACCGGCGTCGGCGGCGGCTCGCTGATGACGCCGCTGCTGACCTTGCTGTTCGGCGTCACGCCATCGGTGGCGGTCGGCACCGATCTCGCCTTCGCCTCGCTCACCAAGAGCGCCGGCACCATCACCCACCGCTCGCGCGGTAATGTCCAGTGGGACATCGTCGGCCGCCTGTGCATGGGCGCGCTGCCCGCCGCGCTGCTCGCCACCCTGGCCCTCCAGCACTTCGGTCCGCTGAATGCGGCCATCGGCCAGGTCATCCGCTATTCGATCGCCGTGTCCGTGCTGCTGACCGTGGTCGCGATCCTGTTCCGCGCGAAGATGCTGGCCTGGGTCAACGCCAGTCAGCGCCGCCGGCTGCAGGGGAGAAGCCTTGCCGCGGCCACGATCGCCGCCGGCGCCGTGCTGGGCGTGCTCGTCACCGTGTCGTCGATCGGCGCGGGCGCGATCGGCGCGACCTTGCTGGTGATGCTGTATCCGACCCTGAGTCCGGCCGAGGTGGCCGGCACCGACATCGCCTACGCCGTGCCGCTCACCGCGATCGCCGCCGTCGGCCACTGGTGGCTGGGCTCGATCGACTGGCTGCTGCTGGTCACCCTGCTGGTCGGTTCGGTGCCGGGCATCACGCTCGGCGCCTGGGCGGCCAAGGCGGTGCCGGACGGTTTCCTGCGCGGCCTGCTGGCCATGACCCTGGCCGGGGTGGCGGTGAAACTCATTTATTAAAGGCTGTTTATAGCTGGATCGTCTATGCAAATGAGGAATGCTTCGTTTGTAATATGCGGCCCAAGTGCGATTATGTGGGCTTATTAGAAGAATTTGTAATAAGGCCCCCTATGATCTTTGCGACCAGCCGCAGCAGCGCGAACCGGGTGATCCCCGGCTTCGGGCTGTCGCTCGGCTTCACGATCTTCTATCTGGCGCTGATCGTGCTGATCCCGCTGTCGGCGATCTTCCTGAAAACCTTCACCATGAGCTGGGACGCGTTCTGGAACGCCGTCACCTCGGAGCGGGTGATGGCCTCCTACCGCCTGAGCTTTGGCGCGGCCTTGATCGGCGCCGTCATCAACGTCGTGTTCGGCGGCATCGTCGCCTGGGTGCTGGTGCGCTACCAGTTTCCGGGCAAGCGCTTCATCGACGCCCTGGTCGACCTGCCGTTCGCGCTGCCCACCGCGGTCGCCGGCATTACCCTGACCGCGCTGTATTCGAGCAACGGCTGGATCGGCAAATACCTGGACCCGCTCGGCATCAAGGTCGCCTTCACGCCGCTGGGCGTGGTGGTGGCGCTGACCTTCATCGGGCTGCCCTTCGTCGTGCGCACGGTGCAGCCGGTGCTGGAAGACGCCGAGCGCGAACTGGAAGAGGCCGCCGCCAGCCTGGGCGCCAGCCCCTGGCAGACCTTCATCCGCGTGATCCTGCCGGGCATCGTGCCGGCCCTGCTGACCGGCTTCGCGCTGGCCTTCGCGCGCGCGACCGGCGAGTACGGCTCGGTGGTCTTCATCGCCGGCAACATGCCGATGGTGTCGGAGATCACGCCGCTCTTCATCATCACCAAGCTGGAACAGTACGACTACACGGGCGCCACCGCGATCGCCGTGGTCATGCTGATCGTCTCCTTCATCCTGCTGCTGGCCATCAACCTGCTGCAAGCGTGGACGCGCAAGCGGGCAGGGAAATAACATGAGTGCCGTCCTCGAAAAAATCGAACCCGCCGAAGCCGCCGCACGGGCGCCGCGCAAGGCCACCAATACCCTGGAGCCGGGCTGGGTGCGCTACGCCCTGATCGCGGTGGCGCTGCTGTTCCTGACCCTGTTCCTGTTCGTGCCGCTGGTGGCCGTGTTCGCCGAAGCGCTGAAGAACGGCTGGGACGTCTACAAGGAAGCGATCCTCGATCCGGACGCGCTGGCCGCCATCAAGCTGACCCTGATCGCGGCCGGCATCTCGGTGCCGCTGAACCTGGTGTTCGGCGTCGCCGCCGCCTGGGCCATCGCCAAGTTCGACTTCCGCGGCAAGAGCCTCCTGATGACCTTGATCGACCTGCCGTTCTCGGTGTCGCCGGTGATCGCCGGCCTGATCTACGTGCTGATGTTCGGCTCGCAGGGCTGGTTCGGTCCCTGGCTGATGGACCACGACATCAAGATCCTGTTCGCGGTGCCGGGCATCGTGCTGGCGACGGTCTTCATCACCTTCCCCTTCGTCGCGCGCGAGCTGATCCCGCTGATGCAGGCCCAGGGCAGCGAGGAAGAAGAGGCGGCGCTGGTGCTGGGCGCCTCCGGCTGGGCCACTTTCCGCCGCGTGACGCTTCCCAACATCAAGTGGGGCCTGCTGTACGGCGTGATCCTGTGCAATGCCCGGGCGATGGGCGAGTTCGGCGCGGTATCGGTCGTGTCCGGCCACATCCGCGGCGAGACCAACACCATGCCGCTGCAGGTCGAGATCCTCTACAACGAATACAACTTCACGGCGGCGTTCGCGATCGCCTCGCTGCTGGCCCTGCTGGCCCTGGTCACGCTGGCCGTGAAATCCTTTATCGAATGGCGCCTGCACCAGAACCGCAAGGCTGCCGTGCAAATGCAAACCACGGAGCAATGAAGCATGACGATCGAAGTCCAACACATCCGCAAGCAATTTGGCCAGTTCACGGCCCTGGATGACGTCTCGCTGCAGTTCGCCGATGGCGAGCTGACCGCGCTGCTCGGGCCTTCCGGCTGCGGCAAGACCACGCTGCTGCGCATCATCGCCGGCCTGGAGTTCCCGGACGCCGGCCGCGTGCTGCTCGACGGCGCCGACGCATCGAGCAGCCACGTGCGCGAGCGCCAGGTCGGCTTCGTGTTCCAGCATTACGCGCTGTTCAAGCACATGACCGTGTTCGAGAACGTGGCGTTCGGCTTGCGTGTCAAACCGCGCAAGGAAAGGCCGAGCGAAGCGCAGATCCGCGAGAAGGTCAGGAAGCTGCTCGAGCTGGTGCAGCTCGACTGGATCGCCGACCGCTATCCGCCGCAGCTCTCGGGCGGCCAGCGCCAGCGCATCGCCCTGGCGCGCGCCCTGGCGGTGGAGCCGCGCGTGCTGCTGCTCGACGAACCCTTCGGCGCGCTGGACGCCAAGGTGCGCAAGGAACTGCGCCGCTGGCTGCGCCAGCTGCACGACGAGCTGCACGTGACCTCGATCTTCGTCACCCACGACCAGGAAGAAGCGCTGGAAGTGGCCGACCAGGTGGTGCTGATGAACAAGGGCCGCATCGAGCAGCTCGGCACCCCGGACGCCGTCTACAACCAGCCCGCGTCGCCCTTCGTCTACGGCTTCCTCGGCAACGTCAATTTGTTCCACGGGCGGGTCCACGAGGGTGTGCTGGCCAGCGGCGAAGCGACATTCGCGGCGCCGCAGTATGCCGGCGTGCAGAACGGCGAGGGCATCGCCTATGTGCGTCCGCACGACCTCGACGTCGAGCGCTATGCGCCGGGGCTGGAAGGCGTGGCGGTCAAGCTGCGCCGCGCCCATGCGATCGGCCCGCTGGCCCAGCTCGATCTGGAACGCGCCGACAATGCTCAATTGATCGAAGCGGTGATACCAAATGAGCAGTACCGCGCGCTCAATCTGCGCGACGGCGAGACCCTGCTGGTCAAGCCGCGCCGCATGCACGTGTTCGTCGACCAGGGGGACGGGATATGAACTTCCAGCAGTTGCGTTCGGTACGCGAAGCGGCGCGCCGCAATTACAACCTGACCGACGTGGCGAACGCGCTGTTCACGTCGCAGCCGGGGGTGTCGCGCCAGATCCGCGAGCTCGAGGACGAGCTGGGCGTGGTCATTTTCGAACGCAACGGCAAGCGCCTGACCGGGATGACCGATCCCGGCAAGGGCATCCTGAAGATCATCGAACGCCTGCTGGTCGAGGCCGAGAACCTGCAGCAGGCCAGCAGCGAATACGCGGCCCAGGACAGCGGCACGCTGACGGTGGCCGTCACCCACACCCAGGCCCGCTATGCGCTGCCGCAAGTGGTGCAGGCTTTCCGCAACAGCTACCCCGAAGTGCGCATCGCCCTGCAGCAGAGCGCGCCGGACCACATCGCCGAATGGGTGCTGTCGGGTCGCGCCGACATCGGCATCGCCACCGAGGGCCTGTCGACCTTCCCCGACCTGGTGTCCTTCCCCTGCTACCGCTGGAGCCACCTGGTGGTGGTGCCGGATGGCCATCCGCTGCTGGGGCAGTCGCCGATCAAGCTGGCCGACCTGGCCGAGTATCCCCTGATCACCTACGACGTCGGCTTCACCGGCCGCAGCCACATCGACGCCGCCTTTGCCGCCGCCGGCGTGCAGCCGGACATCGTGCTGACGGCCATGGATTCGGACGTGATCAAGCAGTATGTGTCATTGGGGATGGGGGTCGGGATCGTGGCCTCGATGGCCTTCGATCACGGGCGCGACCGCGGTTTGCGGGCGATCGAGTCCTCGCATTTGTTCGCGCCGAACGTGACCAGGCTGGCGGTGCGCAAGGGGGCTTATCTGCGGGCGTATGCCTACGACTTCATCGAGCGCTTTGCCCAGGGGTTTACGCGGGCGGATATCGAGCGGGCGCTGCATCCGGTGCCTGTCGAATGACGTCTACACCGTGCAGGGTTACTGGCCCGGATTCATGTACCGGGCGTGAATCTCGTCGATCGCCTTCATCACCTCGACCGGCAACACGATGCTCTCCGCATCGATGTTCTCCTTCAACTGCGCCAGCGACGTCGACCCAATGATGGTCGACCCCACGAACCAGCGCGAATAACACCACGCCAGCGACATCTGCGCCGGCGACATCGCATTCTCGCGCGCCAGCGCCGCATATTCCTTCACCGCCGCAAACACGCTTGGGCGCAGATAACGCGGGCTCCAGGTCGGCGGGTAGATCGTCAGGCGGCCGACCGCCTTGGGATCGTCGATGTACTTGGCGCTCAGCTGGCCGAAGGCGAGGGGGCTGTAGGCCAGCAGGCTGACGTCTTCGCGGTAGCAGACTTCGTCCAGCAGCGTGGTCTCGAAGGCGCGCGCGGTCAGGTTGTACAGATTCTGGATGGTGGCGATGCGCGGCAGGCCCCGCATCTCGGCCTGCTTGATGTATTCGCACACGCCCCACGGGCTTTCGTTCGACACGCCGATGTGGCGGATCTTGCCTGCCTCGATCAGCTCGCCCAGCACGGCCAGGGTGTCCTCGATGGGGACGCCGGCGCGTTCCTTCTTCGGCTCGAACTGGTTGGCGCCGAAGATCGGCACGTTGCGGCTCGGCCAGTGCAGCTGGTAAAGGTCGATGTAGTCGGTCTGCAGGCGCTGCAGGCTGGCGTCGACGGCGGCGCGGATGTTCTTCGCATCGAGGTTGTGCTTGCCGCCGCGGATCCAGGTCTGGTTCGCGTTCGGGCCTGCGGCCTTGGTCGCCAGCACGATGTCGCTGCGCTTACCGGATTTCTTCAGCCAGCTGCCGATGAAGCGCTCGGTCGCGCCTTGCGTGTCGGCCTTGGGCGGCACCGGGTACATCTCGGCGGTGTCGATGAAGTTGATGCCGCGTTCGAGCGCGTAGTCGAGCTGGCTATGGGCCTCGGCTTCCGTGTTCTGCTCGCCGAAGGTCATGGTGCCGAGGCAGACGCGGGAGACGGTGAGGTCGGTGCGGCCGAGTGTTTGCTTCTTCATAAGGACTTCCTTGTCAATTGACACGTCGTCCCCGCGAAGGCGGGGACCCAGGTTCTGCAAGCGTTTCGTCGACTCGTCCAACTTGGGTTCCCGCCTTCGCGGGAATGACGGTCAGGCGGCGCGCAGCGCGTCCGCACACTCCTTCACCAGCGCCGGCCCACGATAGATCAGCCCGCTATACAGCTGCACCAGCTGCGCGCCGGCCTGGATCTTGGCCTTGGCGTCGCGGCCGCTCAGGATGCCGCCCACGCCGATGATCGGGACGGCGTCGCCGACTTCCTTCTTGAGCGCCCGGATCACGATGTTGGACAGGTCGAACACCGGTGCGCCGGACAGCCCGCCCTGTTCGTTGGCATGGCGCATGTTCTCGACGTCACGGCGGCTCAGCGTGGTGTTGGTGGCGATCACGCCGTCGATGCCGTGGCGCAGCAGGGCGGCGCCGATGTCGCGGATCTGGTCGGCGTCGACGTCCGGCGCGATCTTCAGGGCCAGCGGCACGTAGCGGCCGTGCTCGTCGGCCAGGCGCGACTGCTCGCCCTTCAGCTGGGCCAGCAGGGCGTCGAGTTCGGAGGCGCCCTGCAGCTGGCGCAGGTTCTTGGTGTTCGGCGACGAGATGTTGACCGTCACGTAGCTCGCATACGGATAGACCTTGCGCAGGCAGTGCAGGTAATCCTCGGCGGCGCGTTCGATCGGGGTGTCGGCGTTCTTGCCGATGTTCAGGCCGAGTACGCCTTGCTTTTCCTGGTAGAAACGCGAGGCCTGGACGTTGGCGACGAAGGCGTCGACGCCGCCGTTGTTGAAACCCATGCGGTTGATGATGCCGCGCGCGGCCGGCAGGCGGAAGATGCGCGGCTTCGGATTGCCCGCCTGCGGACGCGGCGTCACCGTGCCGACCTCGATCGAGCCGAAGCCCAGCGAGGCCAGGCCGTCGATGTAGGCGCCGTCCTTGTCGAGGCCGGCAGCGAGGCCGACCGGGTTCGGGAAGGTGATGCCCATCACGGTGCGCGGATCGGGCGCCGGCTTGCGGCGCAGGCTTGCCAGGCCCAGCGCATTGGCGCCGCGCAGGGCGGGCAGGGTCAGGTTGTGGGCCGTTTCGGGGGCGAGGGAAAACAGCAGCGGGCGGGCGAGGGCGTACAGGAGTTTGTCGGACATGGATTGCCTAACAGCGGCTTCGAAAATGAATTCGCGACATTTTACCCTGTACGACTGCCGGGCCGTGTAAAGACGCTCAACGCTCCAGCACGCCCCACACGCCGTCGATCCGCGCCTCCAGCGGCCGGAAGTTGATCTTGTACGCCATCTTCGGACTCTGCTCGATCCAGTAGCCGAGGTAGACGTAGGGCAGGCCCAGCTCGCGCGCCTGCTCGATCTGCCACAGCACGTTGTAGGTGCCGAAGGAGGCGCCTTCGACGTCGGGATCGAAGAAGGTGTAGACCGAGGACAGGCCGTCCGACAGCACGTCGATGATCGATACCATGCGGAGCAGGCCGTCCGGTTCGCGGAATTCCACCAGGCGCGTGTTGACGCGGCTCTGCAGCAGGAACTGGGCGTACTGGTCGCGGCTGTCCTGGTCCATGCCGCCGCCGACGTGGCGGGTGGTCTGGTAGCGCAGGTAGAGCGCATAGTGCTCGTCCGAGAACGACAGGTTGGCCACCATCGCCGTCAGGTCGTCATGGCGCTTCCAGGCGCGGCGCTGGCTGCGGTTGGGGCCGAACTCGTTGACCGCCACGCGCACCGGGATGCAGGCGCGGCAGCCGTCGCAATAGGGACGGTAGGTGAAGATCCCGCTGCGGCGGAAACCGTTGCGCACCAGCTCGGAATACACGTCCGCGTTGATCAGGTGCGAAGGCGTGGCCACCTGCGAACGCGCCTGCCGCGCATCGAGGTAGCTGCAGGGATAGGGCGCCGTGGTGTAGAACTGCAGCGTGGAAAATGGCAGATCATTTAAGTGCGTCATGCAATGCTCTCGATACGACGTGTTTGGCCCATTGTAGCCAAAGACGGCGCAACGCACCGTTAGGTGGTCAACGGTGGCGCGACTTCCCAGCGTTCGATTGCAGGTTCGGTAATGGCTTGCCGCAGATGCGCCAGAAAATCCTTGCGCGGGATCGGGCAGGCGCCCAGCGACGCCAGGTGGCCGGTCTCCTGCTGGCAGTCGAGCATGCGGACGCCATGGCTGCGCAAAAAAGCCACGAGGTAGGCCAGCGCCACCTTGGATGCGTCCGACACCCGCGCGAACATCGATTCGCCATAGAACATGCGGCCGATGCAGACGCCATACGCGCCGCCGACCAGTTCGCCGTCCAGCCAGACTTCGGCGGAATGGGCGTAGCCGAGCCGGTGCAGGCCGGTGTAGCCGTCGATGATGTCTTCCGAGATCCAGGTGCCCGGGCCGTCCTTGCGCGGCGCGGCGCAGGCCCGCATCACGGATTCGAAGGCGCTGTCGAAGCGCACCACCCAGGGGCCGCCCTCGACGCGCGAACGCTCGATCTTGCGCAGGGTCTTTTTCAGGCTGTCGCTGACCTTGAAGCGGTCGGTGTACAACACCATGCGCGGATCGGTGCTCCACCACAGGATCGGCTGGCCTTCCGAAAACCAGGGGAAGATGCCGTTGCGGTAGGCCTGCAGCAGGCGCTGGGGCGAGAGGTCGGCGCCGGCCGCCAGCAGGCCGGGGGCATCCGTGGTCAGCGCCTCGGATACGTCAGGGAACGGCGTATTCGCTTCGAGCCAGGGAATCATGGTGCGTTATTCAGTCAGGTTCGACGGGAGCCCGCATCGGCCGCGTGATGTCGCGGCTGTGGAAGCCGTAGCTGCCGCCTTCGAGCACCTTGCGGCGGTCGGCGAAGAACAGCTCCAGCGTGGTGCGGATGGTCGGGAAGGCCAGGTCGTCCCAGGGGATCTCGTGCTCGGCGAACAGCTGCACGTCCAGGCTTTCGACCCCGGCTTCATAATCCAGGTCGAGCAGGCGCGCCAGGTAGAACAGGTGGACCTGGTGCACATGGGCGACGTTCAGCAGGGTGAACAGGTTGCCCAGTTCGACATTGGCGCCGGCTTCTTCCTCCGTTTCGCGCACCGCGGCCTGGCCGGTGGTTTCCTCGTTTTCCATGAATCCGGCGGGCAGGGTCCAGTAGCCGTGGCGCGGCTCGATCGCGCGCTTGCACAGCAGCACTTTGAGCTCGCCGTCCTGTTCCCAGACCGGGACGGTCCCGATCACCATCTTCGGATTCTGATAGTGGATGGTGCCGCATTGGGTGCACACGTAGCGCGGACGGTTGTCGCCTTCGGGGATGGCCACCGTGACCGGATGGGCGCACTCGGAGCAGAATTTCATGAAAAAAGTGGGTAATGACGTTGCCCTTACTTTACCACCGTATCGGCCCGGCTGTGCCGCAATCCGTACGCCATGAAATCCCTCGAATCCGGCATGTTATGCCGCAATCGGACGGCGAAACCGGACCGACATTGCGCAAACGGCCGAAGCTGCGTATAATACGAACCATCAGACGCGGGGTGGAGCAGTCTGGCAGCTCGTCGGGCTCATAACCCGAAGGTCACAGGTTCAAATCCTGTCCCCGCAACCAGATTCCAAGGCCGTTGATCCTGTCCAGGATCAGCGGCCTTTTCATTTCTCCTGCCGGCCCCGGCCGCACCTGAAGCGCCTCAATCCTCCTTCCCATCGCCGCAACCGTCGCGGCCCAGCCCGGTCGAATGCAGTATCGGCTGAATCGTGCTTCCTATTCTGGAGTCCATCGATGATCACTGTTGACGAGATAAACGAGGCCTGGGGCTGGGTGGGTTTGAACGCGGAAGAGGTGCTGGGCGAGAACGCCTTCGGCAACTTGATCATCCGCGACGACGAGGGCCGCTACTGGCGCCTGGCGCCGCAGGACCTGTGCTGCGAACCGGTGGCCGAAGACCGCGCCGCCCTCGATGCGCTGTCGTACAACCAGGAATTCCTGAACGAGTGGTACATGCCGGAACAGGTGCGGCTGGCCGAATCCACGCTGGGTCCGCTGAGCATGGGCCGCAAATACTGCCTCAAGATTCCGAGCGTGCTGGGCGGCCATTACGGACGGGACAACCTGGCCACCGTGCCCCTGTCCGAACTGATCCGCTTTGCCGGCGAGGGCGCGCAGCAGTTCGACGGCTTGCCGCGCTGGAGCGATTAGAAATCTTTCAGGAAGCCCACCTGGAACAGGTCGCGGTCGTCGGTCTGGCGGAAAGTCTTTACGCGGTTGAAGTTCGCGAAGACGCGCGCGTGGCGCGTCACGGCGTGCTCGGCCTGGAAGGTGATCAGCAGGTTGCCGTGCGTCTCGTTGTCGGCGCGGCGGTTACGCGCGACATAGGGACCGAGCCCGGCGCTCATCGCGAAGCGCGGCGTGACCCTTTGCACGTAGAACAGCTGGGCGGCCAGGCCGCGGCGGTCGACCCGGGCGCCATCGTCGCCTTCGAACAGGAACTTGCCCGACACGGCCCAGTGCTCCATGCGCTCGCCCAGGTAACGGCGCGCTTCCAGCACGGCGCCCATCGCGCCGTCGGTGCCGGCCATGTTGGTGATCGAATTGCCGGCCGAAATGCCGAACCAGGTCTGGCCGTCGGCGGGATCGGTGTCCGGATCGGGCTCGGAGCGCCCGAACTGGCGGCCGATGCCGATCATCAGCGCATCCGAGCGGTGCACGTTGCGCATCTGGACGTGGTTGTAGCCGATGCGCAGGTGGGAGCCCGCCGGCAGGAAACCGAGCGGCAGGCGCAGGCCCAGGCTGACCAGCGCGCCGACGTTGGCGTCGTCGATCTGGCGGCCGTCGATGACGGTGGTGTTCATGCTCAGGTAAGGGCCGACGCCGAATTCGACGGCGCTGCCCGCGCCCAGCCGGCGCACCATCAGCCATTGCACGGCGAAGCCGTCGCGGTGGTTGTTGTCCGGATGGCCTTCGTTGTAGTGGACGAAGTCGATCCGTTCGCTGAGGCTGTCCGGCAGCGGCGACCCGAACAGGGTGCGCTGCTGGCGGCCAGCCCGCAGTTCGAAGGTGCGGCCGCGCATCCAGCGGTTGCCTTCGGCATTGCCGCCATGGATGCGGCCATTGCCGAAGACCGCGGACAGATAGGCGCCATGGTCGTCGGGCGCGTCGGTCACGTCGGTGGGCGCTGTCTGCGCGGTCGCCGCGCCGGCGCAGGCCAGCAGCAGGCAGGAAAAGATGGTCGGTGCGATTTTCATAACGGAAGTGTAATGAAAATCGCATGACAGTGCAGAGTCCGCTATCAGAAGCGCTTGCGGACGCCGATCAAGAACAGGTCGCGATCGTCCATGCCTTTAGCGTCATGACAAGCTCCCTCGACAAGCGAAGTCATCAGTCTCGCCAAGCGGGATGGGATTGTATTGTGCTAGCTCAGGCTGGCCCACAGGTGGGCCGCCGCCATGGTGCGATGCGGGCGGTAATTCGCCAGGAAGGCGGCGGCTTCCGGCAGATTGGGGCGCTCGGACGTGCCGAGCAGGCGCCCGATGGCGGTGCGCACGGCCACGTCGCCTTCGAGCGAGCAATCCGCAAAGCCATAGCCGCGCAGCAGGGCGTAGTTCACGGTCCAGGGACCGATGCCTTTCACCGCCAGCAGGCGCTCGCTGACGGCGTGCAGGTCGGCATCGCGGCCCAGGTCCAGCTCGCCGTCGGCGGCCAGGCGCGCCAGGCGCAGCAGGGTCTCGGCCTTGGCGCGCGAGAACTTGCGGCTGGTGAGCTCGTCGACGGCGAGGCGGGCG
The DNA here is from genome assembly GCA_913778765.1 of uncultured Massilia sp. Classification (GTDB taxonomy): domain Bacteria; phylum Pseudomonadota; class Gammaproteobacteria; order Burkholderiales; family Burkholderiaceae_D; genus Telluria. The sequence goes on from CAJYXO010000126.1 coordinate 53,518, forward strand.
GCGCTGGCCGCATCCGGGTAGCACCACAGGCCGTCCGGGTGGGCGCGGCCGGCCAGCCCGATGAAGCTGCGGCGCAGGGCAATCGCGAAGGGCAGGTTGATCTGCTGGCCGATGATGGCCCAGCTCAGGGCTTCGAAGATGGTGGCGGACTGGATCACGCGCAGGCCGCGTTCGCGCGCCACCAGCGGCGCGAACAGCGGATCCGCCGCCGCCGCCGCTTCGAAGGCTTCGGGCGCAATGCGCAGGCCCAGCATGTTGAGCAGGATCTCGTGGATCTGCGCGTCGGGCAGCGCGCCGTCGCCGGCCGCATCGATGCGGCACAGGGCCTGGTCCGGCCCGGCGCCGAAGTCGACATCGATCAGCACCGGCCGGCCGTCCACCAGCACGCCCTTGCGGATGCAGTCACCCTCGATGCGTTCGGCCAGCCCTTCGGCATCGCGGCCGTGGAAGCTAAAGGCGTCCCGGCGGCGGTAGCCGGCCGGCAGCGCGACGCGGATCTCGGCGCGGCTCATTTGCCGGCGACGGCCGCGGCGGCCGGGCGGCCAAAACGCGGCGCGAAGCCCGTCACCAGCGCGGTGCCGACCAGGGTGATGGCCGAGCCGGCGACGGTGTACCAGCCGATGGTCTCGCCGAGGAAGAGCGCGCCCCACAGGATGCCGAATACCGGGTTCAGGAAGGTGACCGTGAGGGCGGAGGTGGTGCCGACTTCCTCGATCAGGCGGAAATACAGGATGTAGGCGATGCCGCTGCACAGCACGCCCAGCGCCACCACCGCGCCGACGATGCCCGGCGTCGGCGCGCCCGTCATCGGGAAGAAAGGCAGCACCGGCAGCACCATGAGGCTTGACGTCCACATGGTGCCATGCGCATTCGCGAAGGGTTCGACGCTCTTCGCCGAGCGCGCGTACTGGCTGGCGATGCCGTAGCTCAGGGCGGCGGCCAGCGCGGCCACCACGGCCAGGCCGGCGCCCGGTTTGCTCGACACGTGATCGAAGCCGACCAGCAGGGCCACGCCCGCGGTGCCGAGCAGCAGCCCGAGCGCGGTGCGCAGGCCGATCGCCTGGCGGGTCCAGGCGGCGCCGACCAGCGCGCCCCACATCGGCGCGGTGGCGTTCAGCACCGACAGCACCGAGGCCGACAGCGTGCGCGCCCCGAACGCAAACAACAGGAAGGGCAAGGCCGAATTGAAGAAACCGAGGATGAAGAAATGCTTCCAGTGGGCGCGCAGGCCGAGGCGTTTCTTGAGCACGAAGCCGACCAGGGCCAGGAACAGCGCGGCGAACAGCACGCGGAACTCGATCAGCACCGCCGGCCCGAGCACGGGCGCGCTGATGCGCATGAAGAGGAAGGAGCCGCCCCAGATGGCGGCAAGCAGGATGAGGCGCAGCAGGTTGGCGGTGTTCATTGCGTTCTTCGTTGTGAGGCTTCAGGGATTGTGGCCTGAGGCGGACACGCGCTGCTTCCTGTTTCTTGCTGCCGAATCAGGGGAGCTGGGCGGGGACCCGAGTTTGCGTCAACAGCCGCTGCGAAAACCGCTGGTCTGCGATGGACCTGGATTCCCGCCTGCGCGGGAATGACGTGTGCAAGCTAGCGAATGACGGTCACGCGCGTACCGATCAAGGCACCAGCGCCTTCTTCGAAGACTTCTTCGCCTTGATCTCGCCCTGCGCCTTCTCGATCGCCGCGAGGCGGGCCGCGATCGCCGGGTGGTTGGCGTTGTAGCCGTTCAGTACCGTCGACGGATAAGTCTCGTTCAGGCGCTTCCAGAAGTTGTCGGCGTTGTCGATCGCGTAGCCGGCGCGGGCGGCCAGGTAGAGGCTGAGGCGGTCGGCGGCGGCGTCCATTTCGGGCGGCATCGCCTTGATGCCGCCGCTGCCGATCAGCATCGAGGTGTCCGGCGTGACGCTCTTGAGGTTGTCGATGATGCTGCCGATGGTGGCGTTGCTGCGCTGGGCGCTGGCGTGGCCGAGCATGTTGTGCGCCATCGTCTTGGCCAGCACGAAGGCCAGTTCGTCGTCGTTGCGGGTGAAGGCGATCATGCCGCGCGTGACCAGCACGCGCGAGCCGTCGGCGTAGGCGTTGACATTGTCGGCGTTGCCCAGTTCGATCGGGAAGGCGCAGGCGCGGGTGACCGGAATCGCCACCTGGCGTTCGCTGTTGTGGCGCTCGACCGTCAGCGGCAGCGAAGCCTGCGACGCGGCGATCTTGTTGAAGACGGCGCCGGCCTGGCTGAGCGCATGCTGGCCGGTCGGCAGCGGCTTGCCGGCGGCGGCCAGCAGCACGTCGCCGGTCTGCAGGCCGGCCTTGGCGGCGCCGCTGCCGGCCAGCACGCTGGTCACCTGCAGGCGTTCGTCCATGCCGAAGGCCAGGTGGGCGGCTTCGTTGTAGTCGCCCGGGTAGGACCAGCGGTTCTTGGCGGTGAAACCGAGCAGGTTGCGCGCCTGGCCCTTGCACAGCTCGGCGTTGTGGATGAGGAGCGGGGCGGCGACCTTGTACAGGCGGTTCTGCAGGTCGGCCATCCTGGTGAGCGTGTCGGCGGCGGCCGCCATCTGCGGGTTCATTCCCGGCGCCTCGGTCGTGCGTTCGATGACGCGCGGCGCGGCGCCGGTTTGCTGCGGCGCCTGGGTGGCGCAGCCGGTCAGCAGGACCGTGGCAGCAGCCACGGACATGGTCAATGCAGCTGCAAAGCGATTGCCGCTCATAAGCTCCTCACTCCTTTGTTATTGTTTGCCGGTGCTGCCGAATCCTCCGGCGCCCCGGTCGCTCGATGCGAATTCCTCCACGACGTTGAAACCAACCTGAACGACGGGAACCACGACCAGCTGCGCAAGCCTGTCCATCGGCTGCAGCGTGAACGCGGACTGGCCCCGGTTCCAGGTCGAGACCATCAGCTGGCCCTGGTAATCGGAGTCGATCAAGCCTACCAGATTGCCGAGAACGATGCCGTTCTTATGGCCGAGCCCACTGCGCGGCAGGATCATGGCCGCGTAGCCCGGATCGGCGATGTGGATGGCGAGGCCGGTCGGCACCAGCACGGTCTGCCCGGGTTCGATCGTCAGCGGGGCGTCGGTGCAGGCGCGCAGGTCCAGGCCCGCGCTGCCGCCGGTGGCGTAGGCGGGCAGGAAGTCCTTCATGCGCGGGTCGAGAATCTTGAGGTCTACTTGTTTCATGGAGAGTGCAGCGTTGATGCGTTGGTGAATGGATCAGGTCAGTAAAGACCGCTGTTCGAGGCGCTTGGCGATTTCGGAAACCAGCTGGCGCGCCAGTTGCAGCTTGCCGGCCTGCGGCAGCACGGTGTGGCCGCTGTCGTCGAACAGCACGATCGCATTCTCATCCTGCCCGAAGGTATGGTGGCCGATATTGCCGACCAACAAAGGGATACCCTTCTTTTCGCGCTTGACGGCGCCGTATTCGATCAGGTTTTCCGACTCCGCGGCAAAGCCCACGCAATACGGCCAGCCGCTGATCGAGGTGGTGCCGGCGACGCTCGCGAGGATGTCCGGGTTCTGCGCGAACTGCAGTTGCGGCGCGCCGCTGCCATCCTTCTTGAGTTTCTGCGCGCTGGCATTCTCGACGCGCCAGTCGGCCACGGCCGCCACGCCGATGAAGACGTGCTGGCCCTTGAGATGCGCCATGACCGCATCGAGCATCTGCTGCGCGCTCTGGACGTCGATGCGGCGCACGCCATGCGGCGTAGCGAGCGCGGTGGGGCCGGACACCAGCGTGACCTCGGCGCCGGCTTCGCGCGCCGCGCGCGCCACCGCATAGCCCATCTTGCCGGACGAGAGATTGGTGATGCCGCGCACCGGGTCGATCGCCTCGTAGGTCGGACCGGCCGTGATCAGCACGCGCTTGCCGGCCAGGAGCTTGGCCTGGAACGAGGCGACCAGTTCTTCGAGCAGCTCGTTCGGTTCCAGCATGCGGCCCATGCCGGTCTCGCCGCAAGCCTGGGAACCGGCGGCCGGGCCGAAGATGCAGACGCCGTCCTCGCGCAAGCGGTCGACATTGCGTTGCGTAGGCGGCTTTTCCCACATCTCGACGTTCATCGCCGGCGCCACCAGCAGCGGCACCTGGTGCGGGCGCGCCAGGCACAGGGTCGACAACAGGTCGTCGGTGGCGCCGTGGGCCAGCTTGAACAGGAAGTCGGCCGAGCAGGGCGCCACCAGGATCGCATCGGCGTCGCGCGTCAGGTCGATGTGGGCCATGTTGTTGGGGATGCGGCCGTCCCACTGGTCGGTGTAGACGGTGCGGCCGGACAGCGCCTGCATCGTCACCGGGCCGATGAAGTGGGTGGCCGCTTCCGTCATCACGACCTGCACGCTCGCACCCTCCTTGACGAGGGCGCGGCACAGCTCCGCGGCCTTGTAGCAGGCCACGCCGCCGGACAGGCCGAGGACGATCTTCTTGCCCTTCAGGTCCATGCTCATGGGGTCCTCCTCAATGCTTGTTCACACGCCGCAGTTCGTCGAAGATGAACAGGATCGCGCCGATGGTGATCGCGGTGTCGGCGATGTTAAAGGCCGGGAAGTGGCCAACGCCGGACAGGTGGAAGTCGAGGAAGTCGATCACGTGGCCGTACATCAGGCGGTCGATCAGGTTGCCCAGGGCGCCGCCCATGATCAGGGCAAGCGCCCAGCAGAACATCCGCTGCCCCGCGTGCTTGCGCAGCAGGTAAATAATGAAGATCACCGCGGCGATGGCGATGCCGGCAAAGAAGTACTTCTGCCAGCCGCCCTGGTTCGACAGGAAGCTGAAGGCCGCGCCCGGGTTATACGCCAGCACCAGGTTGAAGAAGCCGGTAATGGTCTTCTCTTCGCCATGCACGAAGGTGCGGGTGATCGTGATCTTGCTGATCTGGTCGAGCAGGATCACGATGAAGGCGATACCCATCCACGGCGTCAGGCTGGCCCCGGCGCCGGATTTGACGGCGGTGAACGACGATTTCTTCTTGGTTGCCATCTCGGTCCTTATCAAGCGAAGCGGCGCTTTTCGCCGCTGCCGAACAGATTGCTCGTGCAGCGGGCGCACAGGCCCGGATGGGCCGGATCATGGCCGACGTCGCGGCGGTAATGCCAGCAGCGCTCGCACTTTTCCGCTTCCGACGGCGTGACCGTCACCGCTTCCGCGGCCGCATCGGCGACCTTCTCGACCGCCGCCTGCGAGGTGATGAAGACGAACTTCAGGTCGTCGTCCAGGCTCGCCAGCGCGGCGTACTTTTCGCCCGCGGCCTTGACGGCCAGCTCCGCCTGCAGCGAGGAGCCGATCGCGCCGGAGGCACGCACTTCTTCGAGCTGCTTGGTGACGTCGGCGCGCACCGCGCGCAGCAGGGCGTACTTGGCCAGCAGTTGTTCGCCGTCCGCGACCTCGGGGAATTGCCAGAGCGTCTGGGTGAAGATGGTTTCGTCGCTGTTTGCGAAGGCTTCCTGGCCCGAGAACACGGCCCAGGCTTCCTCGGCGGTGAAGGACAGGATCGGCGCCATCACGCGCAGCAGGCTGTGCGCGATGTGCCACAGCGCGGTCTGGGCCGAGCGGCGGGCGTGCGAGTCGACGCCGGTGGTATACAGGCGGTCCTTCAGGATGTCGAGGTAGAAGCCGCCCAGGTCTTCGGAGCAGAAGTTCTGCAGGCGCGCGACCACCGGGTGGAACTCGTAGCGCTCGAAGTGCGCGGCGATGTCCGACTGCAGGCGCGCGGCATCAAGCAGCGCGTAGCGGTCGATCTCGAGCATCTCGGCCACCGGCACGGCGTTCTTTACCGGGTCGAAGTCCGAGGTGTTCGCCAGCAGGAAGCGCAGGGTGTTGCGGATGCGGCGATAGGATTCCGTCACGCGCTTCAGGATCTCTTCGCCGATCGACAGCTCGCCGGTGTAGTCGGTCGAGGCCACCCACAGGCGCAGGATGTCGGCGCCCAGGGTATCCGAGATCTTCTGCGGCGCCAGCGTGTTACCCAGCGACTTCGACATCTTCTTGCCGTTCTCGTCGACGGTGAAGCCGTGGGTCAGCAGCGCTTTGTACGGCGGACGGCCGTTCAGCATCGAGGAGGTCAGCAGCGACGAGTGGAACCAGCCGCGGTGCTGGTCCGAGCCTTCCAGGTAGAGGTCGGCCGGGAACGCGGATTGTTCCTTGTGCGAGCCGCGCAGCACGGTCTGGTGGGTGGTGCCGGAGTCGAACCAGACGTCCAGGGTGTCGCGGTTCTTCTCGTAGATGGCGGCGTCGTCGCCCAGCAGCTCGCGCGGATCCAGCTCGTGCCAGGCGTCGATGCCGTTCGCTTCGATCAGCCTGGCCACCTGCTCCAGCAGTTCCGGGGTGCGCGGGTGCAGTTCGCCGGTCTCCTTGTGGATGAAGAAGGCCATCGGCACGCCCCACTGGCGCTGGCGCGACAGGGTCCAGTCCGGACGGTTGGCGATCATGCCGTGCAGGCGCGCCTGGCCCCAGTCCGGGAAGAATTTCGTTTCGTCGATGCCGGCCAGCGCGGTTTCGCGCAGGGTCGGGCCGCCGTCCTTCGGGGTGATGTCCATGCCGGCGAACCACTGGCTGGTGGCGCGGTAGACGATCGGGGTTTTATGACGCCAGCAGTGCATGTAGCTGTGGTCGAACATCTTGAGTTCGAACAGGGCGCCTGCTTCCGTCAGCGCGGCGCAGATCGGCTTGCTCGCTTCCCAGATGGTCATGCCGCCGAACAGCGGCAGGGTGGAGGCGAAGCGGCCATCGCCCATCACCGGTTTCAGGATCTCGTCGTCCTTCATGCCGTGGGCCTTGCAGGACTGGAAGTCTTCGAGGCCATAGGCCGGCGCCGAGTGGACCACGCCGGTGCCGCTGTCGGTGGTGACGTAGTCGGCCAGGTAGACCGGCGAGCTGCGGTCGTAGAACGGATCCTGGGCGTGCAGCGGGTGCTTGAAGCGGATGCCGTCCAGCTTCTCGCCCGTGGTGGTGGCGACGACTTCGCCTTCGAGCTTGTAGCGCGCCAGGACCGATTCGGCCAGGTCCTTCGCGACAATCAGCAGGACCGGCTTGCCGTCCTTTTCGGTCTTCACCAGCGCGTAGGTGACTTCCGGGTGCACGTTCAGCGCCTGGTTCGACGGGATGGTCCACGGGGTGGTGGTCCAGATGACGATGAAGCCGTCGCCGGCCGGCAGTTCGGCCAGGCCGAAGGCGTCGGCCAGCTTTGCCGGTTCGGCAAACGGGAAGCCGACGTCGATCGCCGGGTCGCGCTTGTCCTGGTATTCCACTTCCGCCTCGGCCAGTGCCGAGCCGCAGTCGAAGCACCAGTTGACCGGCTTCAGGCCGCGATAGACATAACCCTTTTCCAGCAGCGTGCCGAGGGCGCGCAGCTCGTCCGCCTCGTTACCGTAGGCCATGGTCATGTAGGGGTTGTCCCATTCGCCCAGCACGCCCAGGCGGATGAAGCCGGCGCGCTGGCGGTCGATCTGCTCGAGGGCGTAGGCGCGGGCTTTCTGCAGCACTTCGGCGGTCGGCAGGTTCTTGCCGAACTGCTTTTCGATCTGGATCTCGATCGGCATGCCGTGGCAGTCCCAGCCCGGCACGTAGGGCGCGTCGAAGCCGGCCATGGTGCGCGACTTGACGACCATGTCCTTCAGGATCTTGTTGACGGCGTGGCCGAGGTGGATGTCGCCGTTGGCATAGGGCGGACCGTCGTGCAGGATGAACTTCGGACGGCCGGCGGCGGCCTTGCGGACGCGCTCATAGATCTTCTTGTCCTGCCACTGCTTGACCCAGCCCGGTTCGCGCTTGGCGAGGTCGCCGCGCATCGGGAAGGGGGTGTCGGTCATGTTGACCGGGTATTTGCTGTCGGGCTTGCCGCCCTTTTTACTGGTATCGGACATAGGATTTTTCTAAGGTGGACTGCTGTTGTGCGTGATGATGGTTCCCGGCCATGTCGGCGGGGCGGACGATCACGATCAAATTCGGTCGGTCGCGGTGAGGGCGGACCTGCGCTGGGCGAACCAGGCCCGCGCCTGCTGCGCATCGCGGTCGATCGCGGCGGTCAGGGTGGGCAGGTCGACGTATTTTTCTTCGTCGCGCAGCTTGTGCAGGAATTCGACGCGCACCAGCTTGCCGTAGCAGGGCTGGTCCCAGTCGAAGACGTGCACTTCGAGCAGCATGCGGCCCGCATCCTCGACGGTCGGGCGCACGCCCAGGCTGGCGACGGCCGGCAGCGGGCGCTCGGCCAGGCCGTGTACCTGCACCACGAAGATGCCGGCCACGGCCGGGCGGTGGGCGACACGCAGGTTCAGGGTCGGGAAGCCCAGCGTGCGGCCCAGCTTGGCGCCGTGGATCACGTGGCCGGACATCGAATAAGGGTGGCCGAGCAGGGCGTGGGTGGCGTCGAAATCGCCGGCCGCCAGCGCCGCGCGCACGGCCGAGGACGAGATGCGGGTGGCGTCGTGCAGCACGGCCGGCAGGCTGTGGACTTCGAAGCCGTATTCCTTGCCGGCTTCAAGCAGCTGGGCGACGTTGCCGGCGCGCCGGGCGCCGTAGCAGAAATCGTCGCCGACCATCAGCCATTTCACGTGCAGGCCCTCGACCAGCACTTTCTCGGTGAATTCCTGCGGCGACATCGAGGCGAAATGCTCGTTGAAATGCTCGACGATGACGCGGTCGACGCCGGCCTGGGACAGCGATGCCAGCTTGTCGCGCAGGTTGGCGATGCGGGCAGGGGCTTTCGACAGGTCGCCGCTGCGCTGGGCGAAGTATTCGCGCGGATGCGGTTCGAAGGTCATCACGGCGGCTTCCAGACCGAGGCGCCGGGCGCTGGCGGTCACGTGCGACAACAAGGCCTGGTGTCCGCGGTGGACACCGTCGAAGTTGCCGATCGTGAGTGCGCAAGGGGCGCGCGCCCTGTCGTTGGGAAGTCCGCGAAATACCTTCATTGGATGATTCGTGCTCCGAGGCGAAATACCAGATTATACGGCAACCCGGAGGAAACAAAAAAAGCGCCCCCTGCAGGGCAGGGCGGCGCTTTTCGGTGACAGCGTCAAACAGCGGAGGCTCAGGCCGCCGGCTTGTTGATCGCCATGATGTAGTAACGGGCCAGGTCGGCGGTGCCGTCCTTGCCGCCCACGCCTTTCAGCGTGCTGATGGCCTGCTGCTTCTTGCCGGCCACGGCGTAGGCTTCGCCCAGGTGCAGCTTGGCGTCTTCCGGATACTTCAGGCCGCCGGCCTTGATGGCGGCTTCCATCATCTTCAGGCCCTTGTCGGTCTGGCCCGACTGGACCAGCGAGTAGCCGAGGGCGGCCAGGCCGTCCTGGTCGTTGGCCTTGGTCAGCTCGGCTTCGTCGGTGGCGAAGGTCTTGTTCTGCTCGGCCAGGTTCTTCTCGGCCAGATCCTTCAGGCGCTGGTGACGGGCGGCATCCGGACCGGTGCCCAGGGCGCCGGCCTTGTAGCCCTTGTCGATGACCTTGATCGCTTCAGCCGGGGCCTTCGCCTGCAGCACGAGCTGGGCCATTTCCATGTACTCGCTCGGCTTCTTCATCAGGTTGTTGGCCAGGCGCAGGCGCCACACGTCGACCATCAGGCGGCTGGAGAAGTTCGGCTTGCCCTGGACGCGGTTCAGCAGGTCACCCCAGTACTGGGCCTTCGGATAGTTGGCGGCGAGCTTTTCGATGGTGTTGACGTAGCCGGCCTTGTCGTTCTTCTTCAGCTGGATGTTGGCCAGCATGCCCAGCTGGTCTTCGGTCAGCGCGCCACGCTTTTCCTGGTTGCGCAGTTCGTTCTCAAGCGCGGCGACATTGCCCTGCTTGTAATAGTTCTGCATCAGGTAGGCGCGCAGCTTCGGATCGTCGTGCTCCTTGAGCTGCTTCTCGATGGCGGCATTGGCCTTGCCCAGGTCGCCGGCACGCATGTAGATGCCGATCAGGCCGTCCGAGATCTGCGAACGCTGGGTGGCGGTCAGCTTGCCCGATGCCAGCAGGGCCTCGGAGGTCTTGGCGGCGGTGTCGTAGTCGCCGGCCTGTACCGAGGCGCCCAGACGGGTCATATCGATCAGATAGTTTTCGTTGGCGGATTTGCCGCCGACGCTGTCGAGCTGGCGCAGCTTGGCCAGGGCTTCCTTGTTCTTGCCCGACTTCATCAGTTGCTGCGCTTCCTGCAGCGGCTTGCCGATTTCCGGGCGGACGGTTTCAGCGGCGTAGGCCGGGGCCAGGCCGACGACCGGGACGGCAGCGGTGAAGCCGATGGCGGCCAGGGCGAGGCCGAGGTGTGCGAGGCGGGACTTGATCATTATCGGGATTCTTTCATTCAAAATAGACACGGCAGGGAAACCCTGCCGTGTTCATTATAGCCAAAGCCAATTACTGGAACTGTTCGTTACCGACCATACCGATCTTGGTCACGTTCAGACGCTGGGCCGCAGCCATCACGCCAGCGACAACCTTGTACTCGACCAGCTTGTTCGGACGCAGGTGCACTTCCGGCTGATCGGCCTGGGCTGCCACTTCGGCCAGCTTCGCTTCCAGGGTGGCGCGATCGGGAACCGGGACGTTGTCCCAGAGGATCGTGCCGTCGAAGTCCACGTCGATCGTGACCACGACGGGTTCCTTGGTTTGCGGCGGCGGGGTGCCAACCGGCATGTTCAAGTTAACCGAGTGATTCTGCTTCGGAATGGTAATGATCATCATGATGATCAGCACCAGCATGACGTCGATCAGCGGCGTCATGTTCATTTCCATCATCGGTTCCGGATCTGCTCCTTTAGCTCCGGACGAACCAACGCTCATAGACATGGTGTTTCCTTTCAAATCTTGGGCCGCCCGATACCGGCAAAGCCGGTATCTGGCGGAAGGGTTGGGCCTTGTGAGGATTAACCCTTGTCAGGCGGTTCGGTGATGAAGCCGACCTTCTGAATCCCGGCACGCTGGGCCGTGTAGAGAACCTTGCCGATGTATTCGTAGCGGGTAGCTTGGTCGCCACGAATCTTCACTTCCGGCTGCGGCAGTTTCACCGATTCCTTGCTCAGGAAATCGAACAGTTCGTCGGTGTTCGCCAGTCGCTTCTGGTTCCAGTACATGTCGCCATCTTTGTTGATGACGATGTTCACGTCTTCCGGCGTGGTCTTGGCAACCTGGTTGATCTCGAGCGGCAGGTTGATCTTCTGCAGCTTGAGAACCACCGGGCTGGTGATCAGGAAGATGATCAGGAGAACCAACATGATGTCCACGAGGGGCGTCGTGTTGATCTCCGACATCACGGTATCTTCATCTCCGCTATCGGAGCCGACACTCATCGACATGGTTTAACCAACCTTTTTAGCGCCAGCTGCGGCACGTGCAGCTTCCGAGGTGTGCATGGCGCCCGAGATCAGGACCGAGTGCACGTCGGCGCTGAACGAACGGACGTCTTCCATTGCGGTCTTGTTACGACGAACCAGCCAGTTGTAGCCCAGAACGGCCGGAACTGCAACGAACAGACCGAACGCGGTCATGATCAGTGCTTCACCCACCGGACCTGCGACCTTGTCGATCGAGGCGTTACCCGACATGCCGATACCGATCAGCGCGTTGTAGATACCCCAGACGGTACCGAACAGACCGATGAACGGTGCGGTCGAGCCGACGGTTGCCAGGAACGACAGGCCATCCTGCAGACGCGACTGGACTTTGTCCACGGCGCGCTGGATCTGCATGGTGGTCCAGGTCGACAGGTCGATCTGCTCGAGCAGGGCGCCGTCGTGGTGCTGGGTTGCCTTGGTGCCGGTTTCAGCGATGAAGCGGAACGGCGAGCCGTTGGCCAGTTGCTGCGAGCCAGCGGCGATCGACGGCGCTTTCCAGAACTTCTGGTTGGTTTCCTTCGACTGCTTGAAGATCTTCATCTGGTCCAGCAGCTTGGTGATGATGATGTACCACGAACCCATCGACATCAGGGCCAGGATGATCAGGGTGCCGCGCGAAACGACGCCGCCTTCCCACACGGCCGAGAAGCCGTACGGGTTTTCGACTTCTTCCTGCTTCGCGCCAGCTGCGGCCGGAGCTGCTGCTGCCGGAGCGGCAGCGTCGGCTGCCGGGGCGGCTGCCGGAGCTGCTGCGTCAGCCGCCGGAGCGCTTGCCGCTGCCGATGCCGGAGCGTCGGCGAAGGCCGGTGCGGACACCAGCGCCGAAGCTGCCGTAACCGAGAACAGGACAGCCGCCAGCAGAGCGGACAAACGGGTATTCTTAAACATGCTTCCTCCAAAAATTTAAAATGAACAGTTCGCTGAACAAATGACAACGAAATTTAAAACTTGAGACGTTTGGTCCGTCTCTCTTATTCAAGCGTCCAGACGTACTGCACCGGCTGCCATGCTTGCACGGGCGCGCCATTCTCCGTTGCTGCCTTGAAGTGGCATTTACCCAGAGCTGCCTGAGCTGCCTTATCCAGGTCACGGAAGCCGCTCGACTTCGTGATCTTGGAATCCATCACCCGACCGTCGGCGCCGATCAGGAACGAAATGGTCGAGATACCGGTTTCTTCGTTACGCAGCGACGATTTCGGATATTCCGGCTTCGCGCAGGTGTTGAAGTCCGCGACTGCTTCGGTACGGCTCGGGCCTTTCGGCGCTGCCGGTGCCGGCGGCGCCGGCGGTGCCGGCGGCTGGCGGTTGATTTCCGTCGTTGCCGGCTTGGTCTGGGTCGCGTTAGCGATCACATTCTGCGGCGGCGGCGGCTGCTGCACCTGCACCTCGACCGGCGGGATGAACGGAGGCGGCGGGGCCTTCATTTCCGGCGGCGGCGGCGGCGGTGGCGTTTCCGGCGGTGGCGGCGGTTTCACGTCCTCGACAATCTTGGTTTCCACTGCCTCGGCCATCTTGGTGACCATGCGCTTGCCGAGACCGGTAATGATCCCGTAGGCGACGATCAGGTGCAAGACGACGACAATGGCGATACCAGTGAGATTTTTCCCGGGGCTCTTCTCATGCGAAAAATTCATCCTGCTTTCTCCAATACCAACCTTTTTTGTTGCTACCAAACCCACAAAACACGGCAAAAAGCTCAGAACCGCATCCGGGACATCGGCGAATTATACCTACGAATTCTTTTTTGCACATACATTTTTATACCTCCAAAGAGGGGCTAACTGCCTGTAAAAACAAGCAAACAAGCTCATCAGTAGCGAGGCTTCGCAGGGTACATGATGGTGAATGTAGTTGTTTATGTGATAATATTGACGAGAACCCTTTCTTGATGTGTGGAAGATAAGGCGGGTCAACCCAGTTTACCGAATTTTCCATGCTGAATTTGCCGTTCGGCAAATTTCATATGAACCATTCGTGGCGTTTCTGCTAACTATAGCCATATTTACTGCAAGGGGGCGTACTGTTGAAACAGCTTCTCCCTTGTGGTAATGGAAAAGCCATAAGACGCACTTATGTGCAGACATGCGTTTGATATGGCTCAGCGGTCACAAGGAAAAAAATTTGCGTTGACACAGAAAAAAGGCCTGCCAGGGGAAGGCAGGCCTATTGAGCACCGGACTGCGCTGTTTTGTCAATAGCGCGCGCGTTTCTCCCGGCGGCACTCGAGGCTGCTCACGACGCGCCCCGACGGGTCGACGGTCTCCAGCCGCACGTCGAAACCCCACAGCCGGGCCACGTGCTTGAGCACTTCGTGCGCCTGCTGGTTCAGCGGGCGGCGCTGGAACTGGGTATGGCGCAGGGTGAGGGCGCGGTCGTCCCGGGTGTTGACCTGCCAGACCTGGATGTTCGGTTCGCGGTTGCCCAGGTTGTACTGCTCGGCCAGCTGCTGGCGCACGTAGCGGTAGCCGGCCTCGTCGTGGATCGCCGAGATCATCAGCTTGTCGCTGCGGTCGTCGTCGAGCACGGCGAAGAAGTGGAATTCGCGGATCAGCTTGGGCGACAGGTACTGGGCGATGAAGCTTTCGTCCTTGAAGTTGCGCATCGCGAAGTCGAGGGTCTTGATCCAGTCGCTGCCGGCGATGTCCGGGAACCAGGCGCGGTCCTCGTCCGTCGGGTCTTCGCAGATGCGCTTGATGTCGGTCATCATCGCGAAGCCGAGCGCATACGGGTTGATGCCGTTGTAATAGGGGCTGGTCGCGGGCGGCTGGTAGACCACGTTGGTATGGCTCTGCAGAAACTCGAGCATGAAGCCGTCGCCGACGATGCCCTCTTTATATAGTTCGTGCAGGATCGTGTAGTGCCAGAAGGTGGCCCAGCCCTCGTTCATCACCTGGGTCTGGCGCTGCGGATAGAAGTACTGGGAGATCTTGCGCGTGATGCGGACCAGTTCGCGCTGCCAGGGTTCCAGCAGCGGCGCGTACTTCTCGATGAAGTAGAGCAGGTTTTCCTCGGGTTCGGCCGGGAAGCGTGGCGGCGGGGCGTCGTGGCGGGAGGTTTCCTCGCGCCGCGGCAGGGTGCGCCAGATCTCGTTCACCTGGGACTGGGCGTATTCCTCGCGCTCCTTCTGGCGGTTCTGCTCCTGCGCCACCGACAGCTTGGCCGGGCGCTTGTAGCGGTCCACGCCGTAATTCTGGATCGCGTGGCAGGAGTCGAGCAGCTCTTCGACGGCGTCGATGCCGTGCCGCTGCTCGCATTCGGCGATGTAGTTCTTGGCGAAGACCATGTAGTCGACGATGGCGTCGGCATCGGTCCAGGTGCGGAACAGGTAATTCCCCTTGAAGAAGGAATTGTGGCCATAAGCCGCGTGGGCGATCACCAGGGCCTGCATCGTCAGGCTGTTTTCCTCCATCAGGTAGGCGATGCAGGGGTTGGAATTGATGACGATCTCGTAGGCCAGTCCCATCTGGCCGCGGCGGTAGCTCTTCTCGGTGGTGAGAAAGTGCTTGCCGAAGGACCAGTGGTTGTACGACACCGGCATGCCCACCGAGGTGTAGGCATCCATCATCTGTTCGGCGGTGATGATCTCGAGCTGGTTGGGGTAGGTGTCCAGGCCGAACTTCCTGGCCACCCGGCGGATTTCCTCGTGCGCCTGCTCGATCAGGTCGAAGGTCCACTCCGACTGGTCGGGCAAGGCGCGCGGGTTTTTCGGATCTCTTGGCATGAGCGGGCCTCGTCTACTTGGGCTGCTTCTTGAACAATTCGCGGAACACCGGATAGATGTCGGCCGGGGTCACGATCTTCTGCATCGCGAAGTTCGCATGCGTGGCCGCCACCTCGGAATACTGCTCCCAGAGGTTCTGCGGCGGACCGTCGGTGATCTCGACATAGGTGTAGTACTGCACCCGAGGCATGATGGCGCTGGTCAGGATCTGCCGGCACAGGACCGAATCGTTGTCCCAGTTGTCGCCATCGGAGGCCTGGGCCACGTAGCTGTTCCAGTCGCCGCTGCTGTAGCGCTCGCTGATGACCTTGTTCAGCAGGTGCAGCGCCGACGACACCACCGTGCCGCCCGATTCGCGCGAATGGAAGAAGTCGTTCTCGTCGACCTCGGCCGCGGCGGTGTGGTGGCGGATGAAGACCACGTCGATCTTCTCGTACACGCGCTTGAGGAAGAGGTAGAGCAGGATGAAGAAGCGCTTGGCGGTGTCCTTGCGGCTTTCGTCCATCGAACCGGAGACGTCCATGATGCAGAACATCACCGCCGAGGTCGACGGCTTCGGCACCTTGATGCGGTTGCTGTAGCGCAGGTCGATCGGGTCGATGAAGGGAATCGCCAGCAGGCGCGTGTGCAGCGCGTGGATCTTGTGCTTCAGTTCGAGGACGCGCGGATCGTCTTCCTCGGCGCCGAGCGCCTGGATTTCCTCGAGCTCCTGCTCGAGCTTGTCGAGCGTCTTGCGGCTGGGGCCGCCGACGGCGATGCGCCGGCCGAGCGCGCCGCGCAGCGAGCGCAGCACGTGGATGTTGGAGGGCGTGCCGGAGATATTGTAACCGGCGCGCTGGTTCTTGAATTCGACGACCTGGGTCAGCTGCGTCTTGATCATGTTCGGCAGCTCGAGGTCCTCGAAGAAGTAGTTCATGAATTCTTCGCGGCTCAGTTCGAAGATGAAGTCGTCTTCGGTGGTCTGCTCGCTGTTGCCGGCACGGCCGCGGCCGCTGCCGCCGCCACCGCTGCGCGGGCGGTTGATCTGGTCGCCTTTCTGGTATTCGGTATTGCCGGGGTTGACGATTTCCCAGACACCCCCGTGGGCGTGTCCGAAACGCGGCTCGTTCACGTCCTTGACGGGAATCGAGACCTTCTCGCCGTTTTCGATGTCGGTGATCGAGCGACCCTTGATCGCCCGGCCGACCGCATCCTTGATTTGCGCCTTGTAGCGGCGCAAGAAGCGTTCGCGGTTGACCGCAGACTTGTTCTTGCCCTGCAAGCGTCGGTCGATGAGGTAAGTCAAAACAGGCCTCCTGCTCAAATTC
>CAJYXO010000127.1 GCA_913778765.1 uncultured Massilia sp.
CGCCGACTTCCGCTTCGACGGCGGCGCCGCAGGCGTCCAGGGCGGCCTGGATGCGGGCCTGGTCGGGGTTGATCACGGCCGCGTCCTGGGCCACGCCGGCGCCGGCCTTGTTCGGATCCGCTTCCGGCGGCAGCGAGCCGTCAGGACGGCGCACCAGCCTGGGATTCGCTTCCAGGACCGAGCAGACCTGGGTGTCGCTCGGCAGGGTCGGTTCCGGCGGCAGGTCCGCGTCGTAGGACGTGGTGCCGACCTGGAACACGCTGCCGGCGGTGTAGGTCACGGCGGATTCGGTCGAGCCGCCGCCGCCGCCGCCGCCGCAGGCGGCCAGCGAGGCCGCGATGGCCAGCATCGGTACGACGAGTCGGGCGTCTTTCAAAACTTGCTTGGTCATTGCTTGTGTCTCTCTTAGAAGCGGGCGATCAGGCCGATGCCGAAGGCGCGCGGGCTGTTGCCCGGGGCCAGGAAGGCGTCGTCCTTGCCGACGTTGTTGCTGTACACCGGGGCCTGGCCCAGGTTCACGCTCTGCTGGGCGTGGTTGCGGATCTTGGTGTAGTAGATGTACGGGCTGAGGTAGCGGTTCAGGTTGTACAGCGCGCCGATCGAGTACTGGTTGGCGGCGTAGTCGCTTTCCTTGCCGAAGGTCGCGCCCTTCAGGTCGAACAGCTTGCCGGCCGACGCCATGATGCTGGCCTTGCCGATGTCCTGGGCCAGCGACAGCATCACCGCGTTCTGCTTCATGGTGCCGTAGGTGGTGGTGGTGTAGAAGCTGCCGGCGGTCGGGATCGCGGTTTCCTCGAAACCGTACTTGCCCTGTTCGAAGCCGAGGCCGATGGTGGTGTTGGTCGGCAGCTTGTAGCGTGCGATCGCCTTGGCGAAGCTGGTGTTCACGCCCGAGGAATCGGTGGTGCGGAAGCCGTAGCCCTGGACCAGCTTGTCGGTGTCGACGCCGGTGTTGTTCTGGCGGTCGTAGCCGGCGCCGATCGAGAACGGGCCGTAGGTGTACTTGGCGGCCACCGACCAGCGGCCGCGGCGGGTGTTGCTGACTTCGTCTTCGTCGAAGCCGTAGGAGGCGCCGACCTGCACAGCACCGGCTGCCGGACCGAAATACACCGGCGACAGGTAGTGGGCCGAGTTCTTGTAGCGCGCTTCGCCGCGGCCGAAGATGCTGTCGGCATTGCCGGTCATCTGGGCCGAGGTGTTGTTCCACACGTCCAGGCCATGCACGGTCAGGCCCAGGTTGCCGCCGAATTCGCCGCCCGAGCCGATCAGGCTGCGGTAGACGGAGTCGTTGTTACCGACCACGAAGGAACCGAATCTGGCGCTTTCCAGGCCGACGTAGCTGTTGCGCGAGCTGAGGGTGGTCGATTCGCCGCGGGTGTTGACGCCGCCCTGGTCGAAGTTGTTCAGCGCGGCTTCGAGCTGCCAGATACCCTTCAAGTCGTCAGTCACGCCGATATTGCCGCGGAAGCCGAGGCGCGAATTGCCGTCCGAGACGCGGCCGCGGGTGCTGTACGGGGTCGCGCCGCCCTGGGCCTGGACCGATTCCAGCTGGCCGTTCAGGAAACCGTAGATGGTGGTGTCGACTTTCAGGTTGGCGAGTTCGCCGAGGGTGGTGTCCGCCATCGAGACATTCGACAGGCAGGCCATTGCGGCAGCGGCCAGGAGGGTTTTCCTGGAAATAGTTTGCGTCATTTGATGCTCTCTTCTGTTACGTTTCTAATACGTACTACAAGGACGGGTTGTGCGCCGCCGGTACGGCCGGCACGGCGTTCAGGGGCGGACGCGGGGTGCCGGAGGTTCCCTCCCGCACCAGGGTCCAGACGACGATGGCTGCAAGCACATCGAAAACGGCCAGCACGACGAACATCGGGCTATAGCCGACATGGGTGACCAGCACGCCGAAGAGCAGCGTGAACAGGGTCGCTCCCAGATAACCGGACATGCCGGCAAGGCCGGTGGCGGTCGCCACCTCGTTCTTGCCGAACACGTCCGAGGTGATCGAATACAGGGCGCCGGACAGGGTCTGGTGGGCGAAGCCGCCGATGCACAGCAGGCCGATGGCCGCATACGGGCTGTCGACCAGGCCCACGCAGCCAGGACCGATCATCGCCAGCGAGCCGATCGCCATCACCCATTTACGCGACTGGAACAGCGACACGTTGAAGCGCTTGTGGATGATCGGCGACAGGTAGCCGCCCAGCACGCAGCCGATGTCGGCGGCCAGGAAAGGCAGCCAGGCGAAGGCCGCGATCTCCTTCAGGTTCATGTGGCGTTCGGTCGCCATGTACAGCGGAATCCAGGCATTGAAGGTCTGCCAGGCCGGCTCCGACAGGAAGCGCGGGATCGCGATCGACCAGAAGTTGCGGCTCTTGACGATCTGGCGCCAGCCGGCCTTCTTCGCATCGTCCGCATGCCTGGCTTCCTGGCCGGACAGGATGTAGTCGCGCTCCTGGTCCGACAGCAGCTTCTGGTCGCGCGGGTGCTTGTAGAACAGCGCCCAGACCAGGGTCCAGACGGTGCCGATGGCGCCGACCACGACGAAGGCCCACTGCCAGCCGGCGTGCAGGATGCACCACACCACCAGCGGCGGCGCGCACAGGGCGCCGATCGAGGAACCGATGTTGAACCAGCCGATCGCCACCGAGCGCTCGCGGGCCGGGAACCATTCGGTGGTGGCCTTCACGCCGGCCGGGATGCCGGCCGCTTCCGTCAGGCCCAGCAGGCCGCGGAAGAAGGCCATGCTCTGCCAGCCGCTGGCCAGCGCGGCGCTGGCGCAGGCCAGCGACCAGGCCAGGGCGAACACCGCGAAGCCGATCTTGGTGCCGATCGCATCCAGCACGTAGCCGGCCACCGGCTGCATCAGCGCGTAGCAGACCTGCCATGCGACCACGATGTAGGAGTATTGCTGGGTGTCGATGTGGAGCTCGGCCATCATGGTCGGCGCCGCCACGGACAGGGTATTACGCGCCAGGTAGTTGACGATCAGGCCGAGCGTGACCAGCCCGACCATCCACCAGCGCATGCCTCGGAATTTAAGCCCTACTGCTTTCATGTCGTCTCCTGCTATTTTCTTGTCGATCAAGCCAGCAGCTCGCGCACGCCCTGCTTCACGATCTGCTCCAGCGCCACGGTCAGCGCATAGGTCAGGCCCGGGACGCCGTTCAGGTCCCTGCCCCACAGCGCTACGTTCGCCAGCCAGCCGGATGCCAGCTGGGCCATCGACCATTCGCCGGCATCGACCTTGGTCCAGGCCTGGGTAAACCAGTCCAGGTTGGCCTTGTCGTCCGACAGCGCGATGACGCCGCCGCGGTACAGCACCATGGTCGCGGCCAGGGCCAGCACCAGGCGGCGCGGCATACGGCCGGCGTTGGTCTCGATGTAGCGCAGCAGCTGCGGCATCACGCGCGCGGCGAACTTGCTCCAGCTGTTCAGCGCGATCGAGGCCAGGCGGTGGTGGATCGCCGGATTCCGGAAGCGCAGGATCACATCCTCCGCATAGGCTTCCAGCTCCTTGCGGTCCATGCCCAGCGCGGGGATGATCTCGTCGGCGATCGCGGCGCGCAGGAAGCGCCCGGTGCCTTCGTCATCGACCGCCGGACCGACCGCTTCCAGGCCGGCCAGCAGGGCCACCGGCACCAGCGTGGTGTGGCCGCCGTTGAGGATGCCGACCTTGCGCTTCTTGTACGGGGTGATGTCGTCGACCAGCCGAATGTTCAACTGCGCGTTCAAACCGGCGCCGGCCAGCTTCAGCTCTTCGCCGACCCATGCCGGGCCCTGGATCACGAACAGGTAGTAGTACTCGGCCGCCACCAGGAACTGGTCTTCATAGCCGAGATCCTGCTGGATCTGCTCCGCGTCCGCCGCAGGGTAGCCGGTCACGATGCGGTCGACCAGGGTCGAGCAGAAGGTGCAGGACTGCTCGATCCAGGCGTCGAACGCGGCCGGCAGCTGCCACAGGCGGGCGAAGTGCAGCACCGCCCTCTTGAGGGCCGGGCCGTTCTGGTCGATCAGTTCGCAGGGCAGCAGCACCAGGCCCCGGTTGGCGGCGCCGTCGAAGGCTTCGAAGCGGCGGTACAGGAACTGGGCCAGCTTGGCCGGAAAGGCCGCGGGCGGCGCATCTTCCAGGCGGTCGGTGTCGTTGACGGCGATGCCCGCTTCGGTGGTGTTCGAGACCACGAAGCGCAGATCGGGATTCGCGGCCAGCGCCAGGTAATCGGCGTAGCCGGCATTCGGGTCGATCTCGCGCTGCACGCATTCGACCTTGCGGTATTCCTTGACCGGCGCGCCCTGCTCGTCCAGGCCGCGCACCAGCACGGTGAACAGGCCGTCCTGCACGTCCAGCAAGGGAGCGGCGCTGCCGCCGCGCGGACGAACGATCACCACGCCCGCATTCAGGCCGCTGCGTTCGTTCAGGAGATCGATCTGCCAGTCGAAGAAGCCGCGCATGAAGTTGCCCTGGCCGAACTGGAGAATCTTGATGGGCAGCGCGAACGGCGCGCCGCGTTTCAGTGCTTGCATGTGCTTCCTAAGGCTTTACAGCGAAATGTCGCGTTTCCAGAAGATGAAGTCGTACTGCTGCAGGCGGTCGGCCTTGCACTTGTACTTGCCGCCGGCGGTGTCGACCACCATGTCGAACAGGCCCCGCGCCACGTCCGGCAGCGGCTTGCCCTCGATGATCGGACCGCAGTCGTAGTCGATCAGGTCGTTCAGGCGCGCCGCGACGCGCGAGTTCGACGCGATCTTCAGGACCGGGACGATCGGGTTGCCGGTCGGGGTGCCGAGGCCGGTCGAGAACAGCACCACGTTCGCGCCCGAGGCGACGATGCCGGTGACGGATTCGACGTCGCCGCCCGGGGTGCACAGCAGGGACAGGCCGGCTTTGTCGGTCTGCTCGCCGTAGTCCAGCACCGAAACGATCGGCGAGGTGCCGCCCTTCTTGGCCGCGCCGGCCGACTTCATCGCATCCGTGATCAGGCCGTCGCGGATGTTGCCGGGGCTCGGGTTGTCGGCGAAGTGGGTGCCGACCGCCAGCGCGCGCTGCTCGAAATCGCGCATCATGCCGAGGAAGCGGCGCTTGTCCTCGTCTTCCACGCAGCGCTCGATCAGGTTGGCCTCGACGCCACACAGTTCCGGGAACTCGGCCAGGATCGAGGAGCCGCCGACCGCCACCACCATGTCGGACACATAGCCCATGGTCGGGTTGGCCGAGATGCCCGAGAAGCCGTCCGAACCGCCGCATTTCACGCCGATCTTCAGGTGCGACAGCGGGACCGGGCGGCGCTGGACCTGGTTCGCTTCCTTCAGGTGGCTCAGCGTGTCCTGCAGGACCGCCTTCATCATCTTCTCTTCGCTTTCCCACTGCTGCTGTTCATAGATCAGCACCGGCTTGTCGAAGTGCGGATTTTGTCTGTTCAAGGCTTCCTTGAACATGGCGATCTGCGCGTTCTGGCAGCCCAGCGAGAACACGGTGATGCCGGCCACGTTCGGGTGGTCGGCATAGGCGGACAGGATCTTGCACAGCGAGCGGGCGTCGGCGCGGGTGCCGCCGCAGCCGCCGTTGTGGGTGATCACGCGCACGCCGTCCAGGTTCGGGAACGGGCGCACCACGGGCTTCGGCGCCTCCATGTCCTCGCCCAGCAGCTGGAAGGTCAGCGAGGCCAGGTCGTCGGTGGCATAGCCGAGCGGACGCTCGAGGGCGTTGCGCAGGTGCTCGACGTTGCGGTTCTCGCAGAACACCAGCGGGAAGATCAGCCAGTAGTTGGCGGTGCCGACGCGGCCGTCGGCCCGCACGACGCCGTCGAAGGTGCGGCCGTCCAGGTTCGTGACGTCCGGCGGGGTCCAGGTGTAGGGCTCGCTTCTCTCCTGCCCGTCGCCGATCTCGACTTCCGCCGCGTAGTGCGCCAGGTTGTCGGTGGTGACCGCTTCGCCCTTGCGGATCGCCTGGGTCGCCTTGCCGACCGGGACGCCGTACATGTTCAGCACCTCGCCCTCGGCGAAGGCGCGGCGCGCCAGCTTGTGCTTGGTCCTGACCGCGGTCGAGACCAGGATGTTCTCGTCGTTCCAGGTGACGACATCGCCCGGGTTGAGGTCGGTCAGGGCGACCAGCATGCTGTCGTCCGGGTGGATGCAGATTACTCGTTGCATGAACGTGACGCCCCGTGATTAAAGCTTGAAGTAGTTCTTGGCGTTTTCGTAGCAGATGCCGCGCACGATGGTCGACAGCGCCTCGAAGTCGTTCGGGTATTCGCCGCCGGCGACCCATTCGCCGAGCTGGCGGCAGACCAGGCGGCGGAAGTAGTCGTGGCGCGGATACGAAGCGAAGCTGCGCGAGTCGGTCACCATGCCCACGAAGATGCCGAGCACCGAGTGGTTGCCGAAGGCCAGGATCTGGTTCAGGTTGCCGAGCTTGTGGTCGTTGAACCACCAGGCCGGGCCGAACTGCACCTTGCCGGCGACGCTGCCGTCCTGGAAGTTGCCGATCATGGTCGACAGCACTTCGTTCATGGCCGGGTTCAGGTTGAACAGCATGGTCTTCGGCAGCTGCTTGTTCGCATCCAGGTTGGAAAGGAGCGCCACCAGGCCGTTCGAGGTGGTCATGTCGCCGATCGAATCGAAACCGGTGTCCGGGCCGAGCGTTTCCAGCATGCGCTGGTTGTTGTTGCGCATGGCGCCGATGTGGAAGCACATGGTCCAGTCGTAGCTGGCGTAGACGGCGCCGATGTTCTCCAGCAGGCCGCGCAGGTACTGGGCCTGTTCCA
>CAJYXO010000128.1 GCA_913778765.1 uncultured Massilia sp.
CGTAGCCCCAGATCACGCGATCCATCAGCTGCTTCGAGCAGGCGTAGATCCAGCG
Organism: uncultured Massilia sp.; assembly: GCA_913778765.1. Taxonomy (GTDB): domain Bacteria; phylum Pseudomonadota; class Gammaproteobacteria; order Burkholderiales; family Burkholderiaceae_D; genus Telluria. The sequence goes on from CAJYXO010000128.1 coordinate 56, forward strand.
CGGCTTGTTGATCGGGCCGTAGACCAGTTCCGAGTTCTCCGGGTCGAATTCGGCATCAATGCACATGCCGTAGACTTCCGAGGTCGACGGGAACACCAGGTGCTTTTTATATTTGGCGGCCGAGCGGACGATCGGCAGGTTGGCTTCGAAGTCCAGTTCGAACACGCGCAGCGGCTGCTGCACGTAGGTCGACGGCGTCGCGATGGCGACCAGCGGCAGGATCACGTCGCACTTCTTGACGTGGTACTCGACCCATTCCTTGTTGACGGTGATGTCGCCTTCGAAGAAGTGCATGCGGGGATGGTCGAGGAGTTCCGTGATGCGGTCGGAATTCATGTCCATGCCGTAGACTTCCCAGCCGGTGGTCTCGAGGATGCGCTTGGAGAGATGGTGGCCGATGAAGCCGTTGACGCCGAGGATGAGGACTTTTTTCATGTGCTAGCTTTCAGGATTGCGCGGGGTGGTACGCCGGCGCAGCGACCCATTGGTGACGCGCCGGGGCCGTCATGATAGGCAGACTGCCGTGAAGCCTGTGTCAAGAAATCGTGAAGTTTTCGTGAAGTGTGCTTGAAAGTCCGATTCGTCAGCGCGCTTCCAGCCCGATCTGGATACGGGTTCCCGCGCCCGCGCGGCTCTCCACGGCGATGTGCCAGCCATAGTGGTCGCAGATCCGCTTGACGATCGCCAGGCCGATGCCGAAGCCGTCCTCGCGGCCTCCCGGCGCCCGGTAGAAGCGTTCGAACACGTGCGGCAGGACCTGCGGATCGATGCCCGAGCCGGTGTCCTCGATCGTCAGGACGCCGTCCTGCCAGCGGAAGCGGATCTCGCCGCCCTGGGTGTGGCGCAGCGCGTTATCCACCAGGTTGGACAGGACGATGCCGAGCGCGGACGCATTCGCCAGCACGCGCACGCCGGCGGGAATGTCGATGCGGGCCAGCACCGACTGCCGCTCCAGCCGGTCGGCGTAGCGCTCGACGATGGCGCCGACCGCATCCGCCAGGCAGGCCGGCAAGGCTTCCGCCGCGGATTCGCCGCGCGCGAGCGCCAGCAGGCATTCGATCAGGGTGTGCATGTCCGCGGCCGACTGCTCGATCTGCAGCAGGCGCTGGCGCGACTTGGCGTCCAGCGAGGCGCCGACCGGTTCCAGCAGCTCGCAGCTGGTGCGGATGCGGGTCAGCGGGGTGCGCAGTTCGTGGCTGACGTTGGCCGTGAATTCCTTCTCGCGCTCGACCATGGCGGCCATGCGGACGTGGTAGTCGTTGACGGCGTTGGCCAGCTCGGCCACCTCGCGCTCGTCGTAGCGGCGCGGATCGATGGCGGAGGCCGCGCCGGAACGCAGAGCCCGGACCTGCTGCGCCAGGCCGCGCACCTGCCGCACCAGCAGCCCGGACAGCCAGTAGGCCAGCCAGATCGAGGGCAGCACGAAGACGGCGGTGGCGATCAGCAGGGTGTCCATGCCGTCCCTGAACTTCTGTTCGAAGGCGCTGTAGTCGTAGGTCCGGTAGATCCGTTCGGCGCCGAAGCGCACCACCGCGACATGCACCTCGCGGCCGTCGAGTTCGACCTCGTGCACGCCCACCGGCAGCGTCGCCAGCGAAGGCGGCAGCGCGAACCATTCGCCGCCTTCCTGCGACACGCGGGCGCCGATTGCCGGGTCCAGCGGCGGCAGGGTCGCCGGTTCGGCGCGCCAGGACTGCACCAGGTTCTTCATGTCGTCGTCGATGATGGCCTTGATCAGGCGCTCCTCCTGGGCTTCGGCCAGTGTGCGCACGCCGATGGCCTGTGCCGCGAGCAGGGCGATGGCCGCCGCGAACAGGGCCAGCGCGGCCTTCAGGCGCAGGCTAGGGCGCATCGGCGGCGTGGATGCGGTAGCCGATGCCGTGCACCGTCTCGATCGGATTGGCTTCGCCTTCGGCGGTGAGGGTGCGGCGCAAGGTGTGCATGTGCGAGCGCAGGGTGTCGCTGTCGGGCAGGGTTTCGCCCCAGACCGCCGTCTCGAGCTCGGCGCGGCGCAGCACCTGGCCCGGCGACGCCATCAGCAGCTGCAGCAGCTGCAGGCATTTGCGCGGCAGACGGATCGCACGGCCGCCGCGTTCGACTTCGAGCGTGCGCGGATCCATGCGGATGTCGCCGCAGCGCAGCGCATCCGGCACCACCTGGCCCTGGTGGCGCTTGATCAGCGCCGCCACGCGCGCGCCCACCTCTTTCAAGGAGAACGGCTTGACCAGGTAATCGTCGGCGCCGTGACCGAAGCCGGCCAGCTTGTCGTCCAGCGTGTCCTTCGCGGTCAGCATCAGCACCGGGGTGTCGCGGCGCGCTTCCTCGCGCAGCTTGCGGCAGACCGTGAAGCCGTCCATGCCGGGAAGGGAAACGTCGAGCAGGATCGCGCTCCACTGCGCGCTGACGGCGCGGTGCAGGCCGGTGACGCCATCGGCCGTATGTTCGGGAAGATAGCCGGCGGCTTCGAGATAATCGTAGAGGTTGGCCGCGATGGCCGGGTCGTCTTCGACGATGAGGATGCGCATGGGATGCATATTACCCGATGCGCCGCCCCTGGGCGCAGGCATCGATGAGCTTTGCTAGCCGCGCGGCGCGGGTTTCCGGCTTTTTGGCGCCGGTCACCAGGTGCAGCATGACGCGCCGGTAGCCCGGCGGACAGGCTTCGAAATACGCCCAGGCGGCCGGCTGGGCCTGGAAGCGGGCCAGGTCCTCGGGCGCCAGCTCGGCCGGCGTCTCGCGCTCGTGCGCGTACACGCGCGAGCGCGCCTCCGAGCGCTGGGCGAAGGCGGCCTCGCCGGCGGGCGTCATCAGGCCCTGCGCGCGCAGCGCCGCCATCTTGTCGATGTTCACCGCGCTCCAGATCGAGCCGCGCTTGCGCGGCGTGAAGCGGATCGTGTAGCGTTCGTCGTCGACGCGCTTGCGCACGCCGTCGATCCAGCCGTAGCACAGCGCCTGGTCGACCGATTCCGACCAGCGCATGCACGGGCGGCCGCTGCCGACCTTGTGGAAGCCCACCAGCAGCTCGCCGGCGTCGTGGGCGTGCCGCGCCAGCCAGGCGCGGAAGGCCTGGGCGTCGTCAAAATAAACGGGATCAGCCACGCCCAAGTCCTTTGCTGTCCTGTTCCCTCGCCCGCGCCAGCAGCAGGGTGCGTTCGCGTTCGTTCTGGGTCAGGCTTGCCGCGCGTTCGAATTCGGCGCGCGCCTCCGTGCGCCGCTCCAGCTTTGCCAGCAGGTCGCCGCGCACGCTGGGCAGCAGGTGGTAGCTGGCCAGCCGCGGCTCGTCCAGCAACTGGTCGGCCAGGGCCAGGCCTTCGGCCGGACCGTAGGCCATGCCCAGCGCCACCGCGCGGTTCAGCTCGACGATGGGCGAGGGCAGCAGCTGGGACAGGGCGTCGTAGAGCGCGGCGATGCGGATCCAGTCGGTGGCTGCCGGCGTGAGGGAGGTGGCGTGGCAGGCGGCGATCGCGGCCTGCAGCGCGTAGGGGCCGAGGCTGCCGCAGCCGGCGGCGCGCTCCAGCGCAGCCAGCCCACGCCGGATCAGGAGCCGGTCCCAGCGGCTGCGGTCCTGGTCCAGCAGCAGCACCGGGGTGCCGTCCGGGCCGGTGCGGGCGCGCTCGCGCGAGGACTGGATTTCCATCAGCGCCACCAGGCCGTGCACTTCGCCTTCTCCGGGCGCCAGCTCGGCCAGCACGCGTCCCAGGCGCAGCGCTTCGCGGCACAGGGCGGGACGCTGCCATTCCGCGCCGGCGCTGGCCGCATAGCCTTCGTTGTAGATCAGGTAGATCACCTGCAGCACCGACGCCAGGCGCGGCTTGCGCTCCGCGCCGTGCGGCACCTCGAACGGCACCTTCGCTTCCGCCAGGGTGCGCTTGGCGCGCACGATGCGCTGGGCCACCGTGGATTCGGGCGCCAGGAAGGCGCGCGCGATCTCGGGCGTGGACAGGCCGCCCACCAGCTTCAGCGTGAGCGCGGCGCGCGCCTCGCTGGAGAGCACCGGGTGGCAGGCCACGAACACCAGGCGCAGCACATCGTCGTCGATGCCGCCCACGGCTTCCTGCGCGAGTTCGGCCAGCTCGTCGGGCCGGCGCTGCCCGGCCTGGTCCCTGAGCTGCTCGTCCATCTCCCAGGACAGCTCGCCTTCCTTCCCGGCGCGCATGCCGGCATGGCGCAGCCAATCGAGGGCGCGGTGCTTGGCCACCTGCATCAGCCAGGCGCCGGGGCGGTCCGGCACGCCATCGGCAGGCCAGGATTCGAGCGCCTGCAGCATCGCGTCCTGGGCCATCTCCTCGGCCAGGCCGACGTCGCGCAGCATGCGGGTGAGGGCGCCGACGATGCGCGCCGCCTCCATGCGCCAGACCGCTTCCACGGTCCGGCCGATTTCCTTGCCCTCTGCCCTCATGCCTGCACGGTGAGCTTGCGCATGGCGTCGTCGAGCTGTTCGGCGCGCAGGCTGGCGTCGAGCCGGCGCTGGGCCTCGTCGAGCGCCGGCAGGATGTCGGCCATCGTCATGGTCTCGCGGATCTCGACTTCGACGTGGGGGCCGGTCGGATAGGGCAGGGTGCGCGCCCAGGCCACCGCGTCGGCCATCGAAGCGGCGCGGATCATCCAGAAGCCGGCGATCAGTTCCTTGGCTTCGGCGAAGGGGCCGTCGATCACGCTGGCCTGGCCGCCGGACAGCTTGACGCGGGCGCCGCGCGCGCTGGATTTCAGGCCGTCGCCGGCCAGCAGCCTGCCCGCGGCGGCCTCGCGCGCATTGAAGGCGTTCAGCCCGTCCAGCATGGCTTGCGGCGGGATGCGGTCGGCTTCGGTGCCGGCGTCGGAACGCAGCAGGATCACGTAATGCCGGTCCTCGCCGGCGGCGGCCGGCGGAACCTGGGCGCAGCCGCCGGGACAGCCGGTTTCGCGCAGCTCCAGCACCGCTTCGCCGGTGGCGTCGGCGTCGCTGGCCGGCCACTGCTTCAGCAGCGCGATCGCGTCGTCCTTCGAGGCCGCCTCGAACACCGTGAAGCCGGCGATCATCTCCTTGGCTTCCGTGAACGGGCCGTCGGTGATGGCTTCGCCGCCGGGCCACAGCTTCAGGCGCACCGCGCTCCTGCTCGGGCGCAGGCCCAGCGCCAGGCCGACGCCGCCGGCCCGTTCGAGCACTTCGTGAAAGCGTCCCATGTCGTCGAACACGGCGGGGGCGGGCAGGCGGCCCGCCTCGGTGGCCTCGTCGCTTCGCCTCATGACCATGAATTGCATCGTCGTCTCCTTCAGAGTGCCGCGGCCTGGGCGCGGCGGCGTTCTTCCTGCTCGCGCAGTTCGGGCGTGAGCGCGTCGCCGAAGTCTTCCGCGGTAAAGATCTGGCGGATCTCGATGTCGCCCTTGGCCCCGCCATACGGGTTCGGGCAGCGCTTCATCCATTCGATCGCTTCCTGCCGCGAGCTGACCTCGATGATCCAGAAACCGGCGATCAGCTCCTTGGACTCGGTGAACGGGCCGTCGACCACGCTGCGCCTGTCGCCGTCGAAGACGATGCGGGCGCCGCGCGAGGTCGGGTGCAGGCCTTCGCCGGCCAGCAGCACGCCGGCCTTGACCAGCTCCTCGTTGAACCGGCCCATTTCGGCCAGTTGGGCCTGGGTGGGCATGACGCCGGCTTCGGAATCGCCGGTGGCCTTCACGATGACCATGAATTTCATTTTTGCGCTCCCTGCATCATCTGCTGCATGCCTTCCTGCATCTGCTCCATCGTCAGGTCGCGCTTGTGGGTGGCGATCGACCAGCGGTGGCCGAAGGGGTCCTCGACCTGGCCGTAGCGGTCGCCCCAGAACATGTCGGCCAGCGGCATGACGGGCTTGGCGCCCGCGTTCACCGCCTGCTGGAAGACCGCATCGGCATCTTCGACATACAGGTGGATGAAGACCGGGGTGCCCTTCAGGGCCAGCGGACCGTTGCTGCCGTAGTCGGGAAAGTCGTCGGCCAGCATGACGCGCGAGTCGCCGATGCGGATCTCGGCATGGCCAAGCTTGCCGCCGGGCATAGGCATGCGGCCGACTTCGACGGCGCCGAAGGCTTTCCTGTAGAACTCGATGGCCTCGGCGGCGCCGGCGCACACGAGGTGCGGGGTGACGGTGTGGAAGCCTTCGGGGATGGCGCGGACCTGCTCTTGCATGATGGATCTCCTTCGTTGTCTGGTTGTCGTCGGTGCTGCTGTTGGTACGACGAACGGCGCATCCCGCTTTCGACATCGGCGCGCGTCAATATTTTTATTTTTTTCGATACGGTATGACGGCTGTCGTGCGAAGTCGAGAAAAAAGATGTCGATCTGCAAAAAAAGCTCTTGAAACCCGTGCCGCCATCCCTATATTCGCCCGGTCTGTTCAACCAATTCACGAGGACACAAGATGGCTGTTGCCGAAAAAGAAACCCTTGGCTTCCAAGCAGAAGTAAAACAGCTGCTGCAGTTGATGATCCACTCCCTGTATTCGAACAAGGAGATCTTCCTGCGCGAACTGATCTCGAACGCATCCGACGCGGCCGACAAGCTGCGTTTCGAAGCGATCAACAACGATGCCCTGTACGGCAACGACCATGCACTGAAGATCAGGGTCCTGTTCGACAAGGACGCGAAAACCATCACCATTTCCGACAACGGCATCGGCATGAGCCGCGACGAGGCGATTTCGCACCTCGGCACCATCGCCAAGTCGGGCACCAAGGAATTCTTCAGCAAGCTGTCCGGCGACCAGCAGGCCGACGCCGCCCTGATCGGCCAGTTCGGCGTGGGCTTCTACTCGGCCTTCATCGTGGCCGACCGCGTGACGGTCGAGACCCGCCGCGCAGGCAGCGCGCCTTCGGACGCGGTGCGCTGGGAGTCGACCGGCGAAGGCGACTACACCCTCGAACCGATCGAGAAGACCAGCCGCGGCACCGACATCATCCTGCACCTGCGCGAAGGCGAGGACGAGCTGCTGTCGTCGTGGAAGCTGAAGAACATCATCCGCAAGTATTCGGACCACATCTCCCTGCCCATCGAGATGAAGAAGGAAGAATGGGACGAAGAGAAGAAAGAGACCGTGGTCAAGGACGAGTTCGAGACCGTGAACCAGGCCTCCGCGCTGTGGGCCCGGTCGAAGTCCGACATCACCAGGGAACAGTACGAGGAGTTCTACAAGCACGTCTCGCACGACTTCCAGGCGCCGCTGGCCTACACCCATAACCGCGTCGAAGGCCGCAGCGAATACACCCAGCTGCTGTACGTGCCGGCCCACGCTCCCTTCGACCTGTGGGACCGCAACAAGCGCGGCGGGCTCAAGCTGTACGTCAAGCGCGTCTTCATCATGGACGACGCCGAGCAGCTGATGCCGGTCTACCTGCGCTTCGTGAAGGGCGTGATCGACTCGAACGATTTGCCGTTGAATGTCTCGCGCGAGATCCTGCAGGAATCGCGCGACGTGCGCTTGATCCGCGAAGGCTCGACCAAGCGCGTTCTCGGCATGCTGGAAGAGATGGCGAATTCGGACGAGCAGGAAGGCAAGGACAAGTACGCGACCTTCTGGAAGGAATTCGGCCAGGTGCTGAAGGAAGGCATCGGCGAGGATGCCACCAACAAGGACCGCATCGCCAAGCTGCTGCGCTTCGCGTCGACGCAGGACGATTCGGCCGAGCAGACCGTGTCCTTCGCCGACTACGTGTCGCGCATGAAGGACGGCCAGGAGAAGATCTACTATGTCACCGCCGACAGCTACACCGCGGCGAAGAACAGCCCGCACCTGGAGATCTTCCGCAAGAAGGGCGTCGAGGTGCTGCTGCTGACCGACCGCGTCGACGAATGGATGCTGTCCTTCCTGAACGAATTCGACGGCAAGGAGCTGGTGTCGGTGGCCAAGGGCGGCCTCGATCTCGGCAAGCTGGAAGACGAAGCCGAGAAGAAGGAACACGAAGAGACCGAGACCCAGTACAAGGACCTGGTCGAGAAGATGAAGGGCGCGCTGGCGGACAAGGCCAAGGACGTGCGCGTCACCTTCCGCCTGACCGATTCGCCGGCCTGCCTGGTGGCGGACGAGCACGAGCTGTCGGCCAACCTGGTGCGCATGCTGAAGGCGGCCGGCCAGGACGCGCCGGAATCCAAGCCCATCCTCGAGATCAACCCGAACCACCCGCTGGTGACGCGCCTGAAGTACGAAGACGAGTCCAGCCCGCGCTTCGGCGACTGGGCCCACATCCTGTTCGACCAGGCCATGCTGGCCGAGGGCGGCAGCCTGACGGATCCGGCGGCGTTCGTGAAGCGTTTGAACGAGATGCTGCTGGCGACGGCGAAGTAATACGCCATCTGCCGTCAGTACCAGGAAGGCCGGGTTCGCCCGGCCTTTTTTCATGGCGCTGTTGGTGTTAAGTGTGGAATCTTTCGGCAAACGCCTGGTCCAACGTCGACCTGAACCGTTGACGGAGACGACATGCATGCACGGCAGTTCGAGCAATTTCTCTACCGCCTGACGAGCCTGACATCCAGCCAGCGTGAGCGCCTGCTGGCCTTGCTTCAATCTGCTTGGCTGCCCCTCCCGGCGGCGTCAAGACCTTCATCGACCGCTTCGGCCTGCGGCCCTGCCCGGTCCGCCGCGCGCCCGTATCAGGGCTGCAGCGTGCGGCAGAAATCCTCGAGCAGTTTCTCGCCTTCCGGCCATGGCCCGTAACCGCTGTCGCCGTTGATGTGGCCGGCGTCGCCGATCTCGACCAGCTTGCTGCCCCAGGCCGCGGCGAAGGCGCGCGAGCGGTCGATGCGGGCGTACTCGTCGTCGGTGCTGGCCACCAGCACGGACGGGAAGGGCAGCGGCGCCATCGGCACCGGCCTGAAGCCGCCCGGATCGATCGGGTAGGAAGGCGCGTCGACGTCGCTCGGCGCCACCAGGAAGGCGCCGGCGATTTTCAAAGGCGAGCCGCCGTGGGTGCAGGCCCATTGCGCCCACTGCGCCACCAGCATGCAGCCGAGGCTGTGCGCGACCAGGATCGGCCGGCCCTCGCATTGCGCGATGGCGGCGTCCAGCTCGGCCACCCATTCGTCGCGCTCGGGTGCGTTCCAGTCGCGGTGCGCCACCCTTTCCCATTTCGAGTACTTGGCTTCCCAGTGGGTCTGCCAGTGTTGCGGTCCGGAGTTCCACAAGCCGGCCACGATCAGGATGTCGCACTTCATGTTGTCCTCTTGCTCAGTATTTGCGGGGAATCCGCTGCAGTGTATCTTCCTCCGGCATGGCGAGTGGATCCGCCAGCGGAGCGGCCGGATGTGGCCGCGGCGGTGCCGCACGGCGCTTCGTCCGGCCTCCGATCCAGGCCAGCGCCGCCAGCCGCAGGCGTTCCGCGCCATGGCCCAGCACCCAGGTGAAGACGGCGATCGCGAGCAGGACGAGCACGAAGTCGGCCGCACCCGCATCCTGCTGCGGGTGGAAGGCGCGCCAGATTTCCAGCACCAGGGCATGGCAGAGGTAGAGCGGGAAGGTGAAGAAAGACAGCTTTCTTATCGGGGCGGCCCAGGCTTGCAGCGCCGTCAGCGCCGCGAAACGCGCGCAGGCGAAGTTCAGGACGACAAGGACGCAGACGATATAGTCGCCCAGCACACGGTCATTGCCGGGCAAGAGCGCCGTCGAGAACGGCCACGAAGCCCACACGAACGCCTTCAGCCGTCCCTCGATGTCGAGCAGGTGGAAGGCGATCAGCAGTGCGGTGGTGAAGACGCAGCCGACGCGCGCGGCGCGGCGCGGGATGCTGTGCGTGTCGAGCCAGCGGTACAGCCATACGCCCGCCATCCAGACCGGCAGCAGCAGCCAGATCTGGGGTCCCATGATGGCGAGCGCCACGGCGCCGGCCGCGAAACGGCGCCGGCCGCGCACGACGCAAACGGCGCCGAACAGCACGTAATACCAGGCTTCGTAGCCCAGCGACCACCAGGGGACCAGCCAGGGCGGGACTTCGGACAGCGTCCAGGCATGCCCGAGGAAGAGCAGGTGCAGCGGCAGGTAGAGATACGCCTTGTCCAGCACGTAGTCCGCCGTCATGCCGGGTCCGAACAGCCCTGCGACCACGAATGCGCAGCCGAAGGACAGGGCCAGCATCGGCAGGGCCACCGAGTAGATGCGGGTGGCGCGCGCCGCCGCGTATTCGCGCAGCGTCACCTGTTTCGACCGCGTCGCGTAGGCGATCACGAAACCCGACAGCACGAAGAACACGACCACCGCCATGTGTCCCGCCAGCGGGAAGAAGCCGGCGGCCGGCCCGCTCACCAGCTGGAACTGCCGGAAATGCGTGGACAGCACCACCATCGCCGCCAGGAAGCGGACCAGGTCGAGGTAGAGCGAAAACGGGACCGGCAGCTTCACAGCGCGGTGCGGAGTGCGAACAGCTCCGGGAACAGCACCACGTCCAGCATCTTGCGCAGGTAGCTGACACCGGCCGTGCCGCCGGTGCCGGTCTTGAAGCCGATGATGCGCTCGATCGTCGACACGTGGCGGAAGCGCCAGGTGCGGAAGGCGGTCTCCATGTCGACCAGCTTTTCGGCCAGTTCGTACAGGGCCCAGTGGTGCTCGGGATCGCGGTAGACCTCGAGCCAGGCGGCCAGCACGGAATCGTCGTGGACGGTCGGCCGGGTCGGGTCGGCGTGCAGGCGCGCCTCCGACACCGGGAGTCCGCTGCGCGCCAGCAGGCGCACCGCCTCGTCGTACAGCGAGGGCGCATGCAGCTCGCGTTCGAGCAGGGCGTGGTGCTCGGGCGCGACCTGGTGCACCGCCAGCATGTTGGCGTTCTTGTTCCCGAGGATGAACTCGAGCTCGCGGTACTGGAAGGACTGGAAGCCGCTCGATGCCCCCAGGTAGGGGCGGATCGCGGTGTACTCGGGCGGGGTCATGGTGGCCAGCACGTCCCAGGCGTGCACCAGCTGGTCCATGATGCGCGCCACCCGCGCCAGCATCTTGAAGGCCGGCGGCAGCTCGCTATTCCGGATCTGTTCGCGCACCGCCTGCAGCTCGTGCAGCATCAGCTTGATCCACAGCTCGCTGGTCTGGTGCTGGATGATGAACAGCAGCTCGTTGTGGTTCGGCGACAGCGGATGCTGGGCCGTCAGGATCTGGTTCAGGCCCAGGTAGTCGCCGTAGCTCATGGACTCCTGGAAGTCCATCTTCGCGCCGTGCCACTCGGCTTTCTTTTGCTCGTCCATGCCGGCGCCTTCAGGTCACCGCGCTGCGCGCCGCGTCGGCGTCGTAGCGTTCGTTGTCGAGGATGTCGCGCAGGATCTCGACCGCATCCCAGACGTCGCAATAGCTCGTGTACAGCGGCGTGAAGCCGAAGCGCATGATCTCCGGTTCGCGGTAGTCGCCGATCACGCCGCGTTCGATCAGCGCCTGCATTACCGCATAGCCGTGCGGATGGGTGAAGCCGACCTGGCTGCCGCGGCGGGCGTGTTCGCGCGGCGTCACCAGGCCGAGCGGGTGTTTGCCGCAGCGCGCTTCGACCAGGGCGATGAAGAGGTCGGTCAGGGCCAGCGACTTGGTGCGGATGGCCTGCATGTCGGTCTCTTCGAAGATCTCCAGGCCGCATTCGACCAGCGCCAGCGAGGTGACGGGCTGGGTGCCGCACAGGGCGCGCCCGATGCCGCCGGCCGCCGTGAAGCCGTGCGACATCGCGAACGGCGCGGCGTGGCTCCACCAGCCGGTGAGGGGATGGCTGAACGCGGCCTGGTGCTTTTCCGGCACCCAGATGAAGGCAGGGGCGCCGGGGCCGCCGTTCAGGTATTTATAGGTGCAGCCGACCGCGAAGTCGGCGTTCGCGGCGTGCAGGTCGAGCGGGACCGCGCCGGCCGAGTGGGCCAGGTCCCAGACCGCCAGCGCGCCGGCTTCGTGGGCGTGGCGGGTCAGGGCCGCCATGTCGTGCTGCCAGCCGGTGCGGTAGTTCACGTGGGTCAGCATCAGGACGGCGCAATCGGCATCGACCGCTGTCGGCAATTGCTCGACGCTGTCGACCAGGCGGATCGAATAGCCGCGGTCCAGCCAGCGGGTCAGGCCGTCCGCCATGTAGATATCGGTGGGGAAGTTGCTGCGCTCGGTGACGAGCACCTTGCGTTCCGGGGCTTGTCGACGCTGGATCTCGAGGGCCGCGGCCAGGGCCTTGAACAGGTTCAGCGACGTGGTGTCGGTGACCACGACTTCGCCGGGGCGGGCGCCGATCAGCGGCGCCAGGCGGTCGCCGAGGCGCTTGGGCATGGCGAACCAGCCGGCGTTGTTCCAGCTCTTGATCAGGTCCTGGCCCCATTCCATGGCGACGACCTCGTGGGCGCGCGCCAGGGCCGCGCGCGGGCGGGCGCCGAGCGAGTTGCCGTCCAAATAGATCACGCCTTCCGGCAGTTCGAAGCGGTCGCGCAGGATGGCCAGCGGGTCCTGGGCGTCCAGAAGAGCGCAATCGGCGCGCGAGGAGATTGTTACGGTGGTGCTCATGCTTGTTCCTTGACGGAGAGGGCGCGCAGCGGACGCAAAATCGCGCGCACCGGGCTGGCATCCATGCCGGCCAGTTTCAGGGGCAGGGCGATCAGTTCATAGTCGCCGGGCGGGACGGCGTCCAGCACGATGCCTTCCAGGATCGCCAGGCCGTGGCGGCGTACCGCGTGGTGGGCATCCAGCGTCTTCGAATCCTGCGGGTCGAGCGAAGCGGCGTCGGTGCCGACCAGGATCGCGCCTTTCGACGCCAGCAGGGCGATGGTCTCGGGCGCGATGGCGGGGAAGGCCGGATCCCAGGCCTGCTGGGGCGCGCTGTCGTAAGTACGCAGCAGCACCCGCGGGGGAGTGTCCACCAGCTGGGCTTCGATGTCCTGCGGCGTGACCGTCTTGACGCCAATGCAATGGATCACGCGGCAGGGACCGAGGTAGGGCGCCAGGTCGACGGCGTCGATGGCCCGTCCGGCTGGATCGTAGTGGGAAGGTGCGTCGGTGTGGGCGCCGAGGTGGGTGGTCATGGTCATGCGGCTGACATGGACCGGGCAGCCGTCGCGGATCTCCCAGGTCGGGCTGGCCTCGAATGGCGTGTCGCCGGGCCAGACCGGGATGCCGGCCGAGATCGTCGGACTGATATCCCACAGGTGTGGAGCTTGCATGTCTCTATAAGAATGGATGCGCGAAGCCGGCAGTGTAGCAAGAAAGCCATCGTCAAAAATTTTTTTCGAAAAACCCTAAAGTTCCCTGGAACCCGTCCGATAACCCATCCAGATGACCGGGATTGGGTCGAAAAAATTTTGCGGACAACCCTAAAGTTTGCGAAACGCCATCCGATAACGAGTCAGAAGGGCAAGGAAGGGCAGGAAAAAAATCGAAAAATATTTCGATGCGACCCTAAAGTTCCCGTTTTGGTTGACGTTAACCAACACAGACGCAGATTCCTGTCGGCGTCACCGGGACCCAAAAGCCCCACAATCCGAACATCTTCATCCGCCCGTTTTCATAGGGGCGCGACCCCGATCCGGGAGGGTTTGTCAGACAAACTCCTACGGGTCGTCCTCGTCTTTGTCGGACGAAAAATACAGACACTCTCCAATAGTCCAAAAGTTTCCTCACAGTCAGAATCTATCTCACCGGCAACACAAAAACGCCGCCGAACAGATCACACGGAGAGATGGAAAATGACTGCGAACGACATGATGGCTGAAATTCGTGATGCGAACCTGAGCTACCTGATGCTGGCTCAGCAGATGATTCGCGCCGACAAAGTCACCGCGATCTTCCGTCTCGGCATCTCGGCCGACATCGCCGACCTGATCGAGGGCATGAGCAACGCCCAGATCCTGAAGCTCGCCGGCGGCAACATGATGCTGGCCCGCTTCCGCTTCGACGACACCGCCATCCTGGGCATGCTCACCAGCCACAGCAAGGACCGCGCCCTGGCGCAGTCGCACGCCGCCATCCTGATGGCCGGCCAGCCTGCCGAAGAAATCGCTTAAAGAAATTTCCAAAAACCGGGGTCAGACTCCGGTTTTGGGCAATTTCCTAAATTCGGAGTCTGACCCCGGTTTGGGCGTCGCCAAACTTGTTTTTTGGGCTCTGATCCCGAACTGCGTGGTAGCGGCCTCATCCTCAGGTCTGTGGAGTAAATCATGAGCAAGAAAAGCGTCGTCTCCGAAGCCCAGGAAATCCAGCTGGCCATCGAGCTGATCCAGCTTGGCGCCCGCCTGCAGTTGCTGGAGAGCGAAGTGTCGCTGTCGCGCGAACGCCTGCTCAAGCTGTACAAGGAACTGAAGGGCGTGTCGCCGCCGAAAGGCATGCTGCCGTTCTCGACCGACTGGTTCCTCACCTGGCAGCCGAACATCCACTCCTCGCTGTACATCAATATCTACAAGTTCCTGGTCGACAACGCAGGCGCGACCGGCATCCAGGCCGTCATGAAGGCCTATAAACTCTACCTCGAGCAGATGCCGCCGGAGCCGGGCGAAGAGCCGCTGCTGTCGCTGACCCGCGCCTGGACCCTGGTGCGCTTCTTCCACGGCGGCATGCTGCAGCTGGCCCCGTGCTCGAAGTGCAAGGGCAAGTTCGTCGTCAATTCGCTCGACCTGAACAACGATTACCAATGCGGCCTCTGCCACATGCCTTCGCGTGCCGGCAAGACCCGCAAGGCCAAGGACGCCGCCGCCTTGTCCGGCGAGTGATCCGCCGTCCTTGACCCCGCCGTGAGCGCAGCCGCCCCGCGCCGCCCCTGGCGTCTCCCTGCCATCCGCGCGCTGCTGCTGCAGCTCCTCGCTTTCCCCCTGACCCTGGCAACGGTGTGGCTGCTGGCGCGCGCCGGCCTGGCGCAGTCCTGGCTGAGCGTCGCCGTGGTGCAGGGCGCCTGGGCGGCGGGCCTGTCCTGGCGCGCCGGGCTGGCCAGCTGGTGGCGCGCGATCCAGTTCCTGTTCCCGCCGGTCCTGCTGCTGGCGCGCCAGGCCGCCGATGCGCTGGCCCTGCCGCCGGCGGCCTTCCTCGCCATCTTCCTGTTCATGCTGCTGCTGTACTGGTCGACCTTCCGCACCCAGGTGCCTTACTACCCGTCCGGCCGCGGCGTCTGGGACGAAGTCGCGCGCCGCCTGCCGGCGGACCGGCCGCTGCGCATCGTCGACATCGGCAGCGGCCTCGGCGGGCTGGTCCTGGCGCTGGCGCGGCGCCGTCCCGACTGCGAGGTCAGCGGCATCGAGCTCGCGCCCTTGCCCTGGCTGGCCAGCCTGCTGCGCGCCCGGATCGCGGGCAGCCGCGCCCGTTTTCTACGCGGCGATTACGAAAGCCTCAATTTCGGCAATTTCGACGTGGTCTTCGCCTACCTGTCGCCGGCCGCCATGCCCAGGCTGTGGTCCAAGGCCGCGGCCGAGATGCGTCCTGGCGCTGTACTTCTTAGTTACGAATTTGCCATCGCCGGACGCGAGCCCGATGAGCGCGTTGTAACCACCGATAGCAGAAAAATTCTCTACATTTGGCACTTTTGAGCCACATTCCGGGCACTTTTACTTGCCCATAGGCCGTTCTCAAGCTAATCTAGTTCCCTACGTAAATATTTCAACCGGGCATGTCCCCGGCTTCATCCATCGGGAGTCCCGTGTTTGTCATTGTTGGTTACGTCATAGTCGTCGCATCCGTGATCGGCGGTTTCGTCCTGAGCGGCGGCCATGTGGCTGCGCTCATGCAGCCGCTCGAAGTGCTGATGATCGCCGGCGCCGCGTTCGGCGCCTTCTTCGTCGGTAATACGCCGAAGGCCGTGAAGGCCACCGTGAAGGCGCTGCCGACCCTGTTCAAGGGTTCCAAGTACACCCGCGAGATGTACATGGAGCTGATGTCGCTGATGTTCGACGTGCTGTCCAAGGTCCGCAAGGAAGGCCTGATGTCGATCGAAGGCGACATCGAGAGCCCGGAGCAGAGCCCGGTGTTCTCGAAGTACCCGATGGTGCTGGCGGACCACCACATCGTCGAATTCATCACCGATTACCTGCGCCTGATGGTTTCCGGCAACATGGATGCCTTCCAGATCGAAAACCTGATGGACAACGAGATCGAGACCCACCATCATGAGGGCCACGTCCCGGCGCACTGTATCGCCAAGCTCGGCGACGGCCTGCCGGCCTTCGGTATCGTGGCGGCGGTGATGGGCGTGGTGCACACCATGGAATCGGTCGGCGCGCCGCCGGCCGAGCTGGGCATGCTGATCGCGCACGCGCTGGTCGGCACCTTCCTCGGCATCCTGCTGGCCTACGGCTTCGTCGGCCCGCTCGCCAGCCTGCTGGAACAGAAACTGGAGGAATCGACCAAGATGTTCCAGACCGTGAAAGTCACGCTGCTGGCCAGCCTGAACGGCTATGCGCCGGCGCTGGCGGTCGAATTCGGCCGCAAGGTCCTGTACTCGACCGAGCGTCCGACCTTCGCCGAACTCGAAGACCACATCAAGAAAGCGAAGAGCAAGTAATGGCGGACGAAGGCCAGCGGCCCATCATCGTCAAGAAGATCAAGAAGGGCGGCCATGGCCATCATGGCGGCGCCTGGAAGATCGCGTACGCCGACTTCGTGACGGCGATGATGGCGTTCTTCCTGCTCATGTGGCTGCTCGGTTCGACCACCAAGGGCGACATGGAAGGCATCGCCAACTACTTCAAGACCCCGCTGAAGGTCGCCATGCAGGGCGGTTCCGGCAGCGGCGACAGCGCGTCGATCCTGCAGGGCGGCGGCCAGGACCTGACGCGCCGCAACGGCCAGGTCAAGAAGGGCGACACCCCGGCCGACAAGAAAACCTACGACCTGAAAGCGGCCCGCGCCGCGCTCGAACACGAGGAAGCCGAGCGCCTGTCGCGCCTCAAGCAGAAGATCGAATCGACCATCGAGGCCAATCCCCAGCTCAAGAAGTACAAGAACCAGCTGCTGCTCGACGTCACCAGCGAAGGCCTGCGCATCCAGATCGTCGACGAGAAGAACCGGCCGATGTTCGAAAGCGCCAAGGCCGAGCTGCAGCCCTACACCCGCGACATCCTCGATGTGCTGGCGCTGGTGCTGAACGACGTGCCGAACAAACTGAGCCTGTCGGGCCACACCGATTCGACGCCCTACATGACGGCGAGCGGCTATACCAACTGGGAACTGTCGGCCGACCGCGCCAATGCTTCGCGCCGCGAACTGGTGCGCGGCGGCCTGGCCGACGACAAGATCCTGCGGGTGGTGGGCCTGGCCGCGGCCAACCACCTCGATCCGAAGGATCCGTTCAACCCGGTCAACCGCCGCATCAGCATCCTGGTGATGAACAAGCGCACCGAGGAAGCGGTCCTGCGCGGCGGCAGCAGCAGCAATTCGCTTGACGTCCCGGCCGACGCCGACGGCGCCGCCAAGGCGGTGGCATCGGCGACCGGGGGCGGTCTGGCGGCAACGGACCAGGAAGCGGCGAACTAGGGCGCGATCGTTCTGGAGGACTCAATGACAAGAAAAAAGATTTTAGGGTCACACGTCAAGCGCCTGCTGTCGGGCGTGTCCGACCACGGCCGGCGCCACCTGAACGAGGTCGAGACCGACCTGGTGCAGACCACGCTGCTGCTGGAGGAGGCCGTCGAGAAGCTGACCACCAGCTTCATGGCGATCCACCAGGCGGTCGACGCGCGCCAGCAGAGCATCAACCGCCTGCTGGCGGGCGAGGCGCCGTCGGCCGAGGAAAGCGAGCGGCTGACCGGCATGTCGGGCGAGATCGGCCAGCACGTGAACACGGCCATCACCAGCATGCAGTTCCAGGACATGACCAGCCAGCTGCTCGACCGCACGCTGCGCCGCGTGAGCGGCCTGCGCGAATTCCTCACCACGCTGAGCGAGCATGGCGCGGACATCGCGCCGGACTGCCACAGCGAGGAGATCGTCGAGCGCCTGGGCAAGGTGAGCATGGCGCTGGCGATCCAGTCGCTGGAACTGCGCAGCATGTTGCGGAAGTCGGTGGAGCAGCGGCATTTGGAAAGTGGTGACGTCGAGCTGTTCTGACTTCAAACGATAACGATGAAATTCGGGGTCAGAGCCCCTTTTAAAAGAAGAACCGGGCTCTGACCCCGCCCCTAGGAGCAAACACAAAATGGCTAAAACGATTCTTGCGGTTGACGATTCCAGCTCCCTGCGCCAGATGGTGGCGTTCAGCCTGAAGGCCGCCGGCTACCAGGTGGTCGAGGCGGTCGATGGCCAGGATGGCCTCGACAAGGCGAAGCTGCAGACAGTCGACCTGGTCCTGACCGACCAGAACATGCCGAAGATGGATGGCCTCACCCTGATCAAGTCGCTGCGCAGCCTGCCGACCTATGCCAAGGTGCCGATCCTGATGCTGACCACCGAATCCTCGGACGAGATGAAATCGAAGGGCCGCGCCGCCGGCGCCAACGGCTGGCTGGTCAAGCCCTTCGATCCGCAGCGCCTGATCGAGGTGGTCAAGAAGGTGATCGGCTAAGCTTCACGCGACAAGCTACACATCATGACCATCGACATCAGCCAGTTCTACCAGGTCTTTTTCGACGAGGCGGAAGAGCTCCTCGCCGAGAAGGAGCGTCTGCTGCTGGCCGTCGATATCGCCGCGCCGGACCCGGAAGACCTGAACGCGATCTTCCGCACCGCCCACTCGATCAAGGGCGGCGCTTCGACCTTCGGCCTGAACGACATGAGCGAAGTGACCCACGTGCTGGAGTCGCTGCTGGACCGCATCCGCAAGGGTGAGATG
>CAJYXO010000129.1 GCA_913778765.1 uncultured Massilia sp.
GATCCGCAGCAGGCCCGGCGCATGGTAGAGATAGGCGAGCAGGGTCACGGCGCTCGCGCCGACAATGGACAGGTCGAGCAGCTGCGCCAGCGCCGGCGCCCGGTCGCCGCGGTGCGTCGCGCACAGCAGCGCGCAGGCGAGGGCGGCGATGCAGGTCGCCGTCAACGGCGCCATGCGTCCTGGCCAGGCGGAGGCGCGCCGGTCCGGCGCCAGCAACGGGTCGATGCCGGACGCGCTGCCCAGCAGGTATTCGCCCAGCGCGGCTGCCGCGATGAGCGCGGCGCCGAGGGCCATCGCTTGCGCCAGGCGCACGCCGGCGGGGTGGGCGTCGCGCCGCGTCAGGACCGACAGGCTCGCGGCCAGCAGCAGTAGCGCCAGGGCGGCGTTCGCCTTCATTGCCATCAACAACCTGTAAACCGCGTCGACGCCGTCCAGCCGCAACAGCCAGGCCGCCAGCACCGCCATCGCCAGCACGGCGACGATACCGGCGCAAGCCATCGGAAACATGGCGTTGCGCTGGCGGTGTGCGTGCATCCTGTTGTGATCGTTCATTGCATTGACACAATCGGAAAGCTTGATCGGGACGCCTGGCTGCTGACGCGGGCTGTATGTCAAGTATCCTAGCATGCCTGGAAATAAACTAGTGATTTTACTGATTTTAGAAGATGGCGCGGGCGCATCGGGCGCGATCCTTGCGCATCTGCAGCATAGCCACTATAATGGTCGGACTCGGGCGGTTAGTTCAGCTGGTTAGAATACTTGGTCGACATCCAAGGGGTCGCAGATTCGAATTCTGCACCGCCCACCAGAATACTCTTCATATAAGAGCGAGAAAGGCAAAAACGGTTATGACACCGCGAACTACAACGATGTTGTGGGGGAATCGCTAGACGCGGTATGGTGTGCTTTTGTCTGTGAAAAGCTCGACGACACTGAAATAAAACGCGCCTGGTGCGCGTTTTTTTTTCGTTCAAATTTTCCAGGTTTCAAATTTTCCAATCTTAGCGGGCGCAACGGGCGCCGACAGGAGATCAAGATGCTGAATGTGCGACTTCCGGACGGCTCCAGCCGTCAATTCGAAGGTCCGGTGACCGTGGCCCAGGTGGCCCAGAACATCGCCCCCAGCCTGGCCAAGGCCGCGCTGGCCGGCAAGGTCGACGGCAAGGTGGTCGACACCTCCTACCTGATCGAATCCGACGCTGACCTGGCCATCGTCACCGACAAGGACCCGGAAGGCCTGGACGTGATCCGCCACTCGACCGCCCACCTGCTGGCCTACGCGGTCAAGGAACTGTTCCCGGAAGCCCAGGTCACCATCGGCCCGGTGATCGAGAACGGTTTCTATTACGACTTCTCGTACAAGCGCCCGTTCACCCCGGAAGACCTGCAAGCCATCGAAAAGAAGATGGCGGAACTCGCCAAGAAGGACGAGCCGGTCAGCCGCAAGGTGCTGCCGCGCGACGAGGCCGTGGCCTATTTCAAGTCGATCGGCGAAGCGTACAAAGCCGAGATCATCGCCTCGATTCCGGCCAGCGAAGACGTGTCGCTGTACTCGGAAGGCAAGTTCACCGACCTGTGCCGCGGCCCGCACGTGCCCTCGACCGGCAAGCTGAAGGTGTTCAAGCTGATGAAGCTGGCCGGCGCCTACTGGCGCGGCGACTCGAAGAACGAGATGCTGCAGCGCGTCTACGGCACCGCCTGGGCCAGGAAGGAAGACCAGGAACAGTACCTGCACATGCTGGAAGAAGCCGAAAAGCGCGACCACCGGAAACTCGGTAAGGCGCTGGACCTGTTCCACTTCCAGGACGAGGCCCCGGGCCTGATCTTCTGGCACCCGAAGGGCTGGACCATCTGGCAGCAGGTCGAGCAGTACATGCGCAAGACCTACCAGAGCACCGGCTACAACGAAGTCAAGGCGCCGCAGATCATCGACGTCACCCTGTGGCAGAAGACCGGTCACTGGGACAACTACCGTGAAAACATGTTCACGACCGAGTCGGAAAACCGCACCTATGCGCTGAAGCCGATGAACTGCCCGGGCCACGTGCAGATCTACAACGCCGGCCTGCGTTCCTACCGCGACCTGCCGCTGCGCTACGGCGAGTTCGGCCAGTGTCACCGCAACGAGTCCTCGGGCGCGCTGCACGGCCTGATGCGCGTGCGCGGCTTCACCCAGGACGACGGCCACGTGTTCTGCACCGAAGAGCAGATCGCGCCGGAAGTCGTGGCCTTCCATGCGCAGGCGATGAAGGTCTACGAAGACTTCGGCTTCGCGAACATCGACGTCAAGATCGCGCTGCGTCCGGAAAACCGCATCGGTTCCGATGAAGTGTGGGACCAGGCCGAAGAGGCCCTGCGTTCGGCGCTGCGCGGCTGCGGCGTCGAGTGGACCGAGCTGCCGGGCGAGGGCGCATTCTACGGCCCGAAGATCGAGTACCACCTGAAGGACAGCCTCGGCCGTCCGTGGCAGGTCGGCACCATGCAGGTCGACTTCTCGATGCCGGGCCGCCTGGGCGCCGAGTATGTGGCGGAAGACAACACCCGCAAGGTGCCGGTGATGCTGCACCGCGCGATCGTCGGCTCGATGGAGCGCTTCATCGGTATCCTGATCGAGAACTATGCGGGCGCGCTGCCGCTGTGGCTGGCGCCGGTCCAGGTCGCCATCCTGAATATTTCTGACGCGCAAGCTTCCTATGTGAAAGAAGTGGAGGCGCGCCTGAAAGCGGCCGGCCTGCGCGTTCACGCTGATTTGCGGAACGAGAAGATTACCTATAAAATTCGTGAGCATTCCGTCCAAAAACTGCCGTACATCTTAGTTGTCGGCGATAAAGAGCGGGATGCCAACACCGTGGCCGTTCGCGCGCGTGGCAACGTCGACCTGGGCGTCATGTCCGTCGACGCGCTGCTGGAACGCCTCCAGGGAGAGGTGGCAACCAAGGCGAAGTAATCGATCTTGCGCCTTGAGACGGTCCGATCTAATCAACTTTTAAAGGAAACACCATAGCTACTGACAAGTCGTCACATCGCATCAATGGCGAAATCACCCACCCGGAAATGCGTCTGAGCGGAGTGGATAACGAGCCTCTGGGCATTGTGAGCCTGGCCGAAGCGTTTCGTCTGGCCGAAGAAGCGAACGTCGACCTGGTGGAGATCGCCCCGAACGCGAATCCGCCGGTCTGCCGTCTGATGGACTACGGCAAGTTCAAGTATTCGGAACAGAAGCGGGCGCACGAAGCGAAGCTGAAGCAGAAGATCATCCAGGTCAAGGAGATCAAGTTCCGTCCGGGTACGGACGAGGGTGACTACAGCATCAAGCTGCGCAACCTGATCAAATTCCTGGAAGAGGGTGACAAGACCAAGATCACCCTGCGCTTCCGCGGCCGCGAAATGGCCCACCAGGACATCGGTGCCCGCATGCTGGAGCGTCTGCGTGGCGATCTCGAGCCGTATGGCCAGGTCGAACAGTTCCCGAAGCTCGAAGGCCGCCAGATGATCATGGTGGTCGCGCCGAAGAAGAAGAAATAAGCTTCGCGCGATTCGCAGTTCGCTGTGAACGTCAAGCCGGGCCAGGCCCGGGCCCCAGGTTCGCCTGCGGCCCGGGCCTGGCCTATTCTGTTTGGCGAAATGTCGCGTGGATATCACATGCCCACACAGCGGCAAACCTATGCTAGAATCTGCGGTTCCCGTATCGATTGATGCGGGAATGCAAGACTGTAGTGGACTCGCTTCTGCTGCAGAAACAAGTGAAAGCAGGCATCCAAGAGCAGCGTTGCTGCCACCTGCAATCCTGTTACATATGAGGCTGCCTGTAAGAGGGCAGATGACTATGCCGAAAATGAAAACCAAAAGCTCCGCGAAGAAGCGTTTTCGCGTGCGTCCGGGTGGTACCGTCAAATCGGGTATGGCGTTCAAGCGTCACATCCTGACCAAGAAGACCACCAAGAACAAGCGCCAGCTGCGTGGCACCCGTAACATCAATGCGTCGGACGTCCAGAGCGTCTACCGCATGATGCCGTCGGCCGTCTAATCTCACATCACTAAGGAGCTACTATGCCTCGAGTAAAACGTGGGGTTACTGCACGTGCCCGTCACAAGAAGGTTCTTGAACTTGCCAAAGGCTACCGTGGCCGCCGCAGCAAAGTATTCCGTATTGCCAAGCAAGCAGTCATGCGCGCCGGCCAGTACGCATACCGCGACCGTCGCAACAAGAAGCGCGTTTTCCGCGCACTGTGGATCACCCGTATCAACGCGGCTTCGCGTTCGCACGGCATGACCTACAGCGCCTTCATGAACGGCCTGAAGAAAGCCGCGATTGAACTGGACCGTAAAGTCCTGGCCGACATGGCTGTGAACGACAAGCCGGCATTTGCCGCTATCGTGAACACCGTCAAGACCAAGCTGGCTGCCTAATCAGTCGTCAGCAACAGAAGTACAGCGCCGCCTGGTCGTCCAGGTGGCGCAAAAAGGACGGGGCAAAGGTTGAAGGACCGATGCCCCGTTTTTGATTCTGGCGTTCCCCGCCATCAAAAACAGGAAAAGATCACGTATGAACTCGCTGGAAGAACTCGTCGTCTCGGCCCAATCCGATTTCGGTGCCGCACAAGACGCTGCCGCGCTGGAAAACGCAAAAGCGAAATACCTGGGCAAGACCGGCCAGGTGACCGAACTGATGAAGGGCCTCGGCAAGCTCGACCCCGACCAGCGCAAGGCGCAGGGCGCCCTGATCAACGCCGCCAAAGAAAAAATCGAACAGGCCCTGACGGCCCGCCGCGAAGATCTTGCGAACGCCCAGCTGATGGCGCGCCTGAATCTGGAAGCCATCGACGTCACCTTGCCGGGCCGCGGCCGCTCGACCGGCGGTATCCACCCGGTCATGCGCACCTGGGAACGGGTCGAACAGATCTTCCGCTCGATCGGTTTCGACGTCGCCGACGGCCCGGAAATCGAGACCGACTGGACCAACTTCACGGCGCTGAACAGCCCGGAAAACCACCCGGCCCGCTCGATGCAGGACACCTTCTACATCGAGGGCAACGACAGCCAGGGCAAGCCGCTGCTGCTGCGCACCCACACCAGCCCGATGCAGGTGCGCTATGCCCGCACCCATACGCCGCCGATCAAGGTGATCGCGCCGGGCCGCACCTACCGCGTCGACAGCGACGCCACCCACTCGCCGATGTTCCACCAGGTCGAGGGCCTGTGGATCGGCGAGAACATCAGCTTTGCCGATTTGAAGGGCGTGTACCTGAACTTCGTGAAGGCCTTCTTCGAGACCGACGACCTGCAGGTGCGCTTCCGTCCGTCCTACTTCCCGTTCACCGAACCCTCGGCCGAGATCGACATCGCCTTCGGCGCCGGTCCGTTGAAGGGCCGCTGGCTGGAAGTGTCGGGCGCCGGCCAGGTGCATCCGATCGTGGTGCGTAATTTCGGCCTGGATCCGGAAAAATACATCGGCTTCGCGTTCGGCTCCGGCCTCGAGCGTCTGACCATGCTGCGCTACGGGATCAACGACCTGCGCCTGTTTTATGAAGGCGACCTCCGTTTCCTGAAGCAGTTCAACTAAGAAGAACAAGGCAAAGATTATGCAATTCTCCGAAAACTGGCTCCGTTCCATGGTCGATCCGAAGATGAATTCGGACGAACTGGCCCACCTGCTCACCATGTCCGGCCTCGAAGTCGAAGAGGTCGAAGCGGTCGCGCCGCCGTTCTCGAACGTGGTCGTCGCTGAAGTCAAGGAAGTGGCCAAGCATCCGAACGCCGACCGCCTGAACGTGTGCCAGGTCGACGTGGGCGGCGGCGCCCTGCTGAACATCGTCTGCGGCGCGCCGAACGTGCGCGCGGGCATGAAGGCGATTTGCGCCAAGGCGGGCGCCGTGCTGCCCCCGGGCGCCGACGGCAAACCCTTCGAAATCAAGGTTGGCAAGCTGCGCGGCGTCGAGTCGCAGGGCATGATGTGCTCGGCCAAGGAGCTGAAGATCTCGGAGGAGGGCAGCGGCCTGATGGAGCTGCCGGCAGATGCGCCGGTCGGCCAGAACATCCGGGACTACCTCGGCCTGAACGACCAGAAATTCACCATCAAGCTGACCCCGAACAAGGCGGACTGCCTGTCGGTGCTGGGCGTGGCGCGCGAAGTGGCGGCCCTGACCGGATCAAAGCTGAGCCTGCCGGCATCGCGCAGCGTGCCGGTGACCAGCGACGAAATCCTGCCGGCCAAGGTGTCCGCGCCGGACCTGTGCGGCCGCTTCACCGGCCGTGTGATCCGCGGCCTGAACGCGCGCGCCGCCACGCCCGAGTGGATGAAGCGCCGCCTGGAGCGCAGCGGCCAGCGGTCGGTCTCGGCACTGGTCGACATCTCCAACTACGTGATGCTGGAAATGGGCCAGCCCTCGCACGTGTTCGACCTCGCCAAGATCCACGGCGGCATCGACGTTCGCTGGGGCAAGAAGGGCGAATCGCTGAAGCTGCTGAACGGTAACACCGTCGAGGTCGACGAGTGGGTCGGCGTGATCGCCGACGACAAGGAAATCGAATCGCTGGCCGGCATCATGGGCGGCGACTCGACCGCGGTCACCCTCGACACCACCGATATCTACCTGGAAGCCGCGTTCTGGTGGCCGGGCGCCATCCAGGGCCGCGCACGCCGCTTCAACTTCTCGACCGATGCGGCGCACCGCTTCGAGCGCGGCGTCGACTATGCCGGCACCGTGGAGCGCATCGAGCGCATCACCGCGCTGATCGTCGAGATCTGCGGCACGCCTGCCACGCGCGTCGGTCCGGTCGACGACCAGGTCGTGAACCTGCCGCGGCGCCAGCCGGTCGTGCTGCGCACCGCGCGCGCGCAGCAGGTGATCGGCGTGGCGATCGACGACGACCTGGTGGCCGACATCTTCACCCGCCTGGGCCTGCCGTTCGAGCGCGAGGCTGGCCGCTTCACGGTCAGCGCGCCGTCCTACCGCTTCGACATCGAGATCGAGGAAGACCTGATCGAGGAAGTCGCACGCGTGTACGGCTTCGAAAACATCCCGGCCTTGCCCCCTAGCGCGCCGAGCGCCATGCTGATCGAGCCGGAAAACACCCGTTCGCTGTTCGCGATCCGGCACCAGCTGGCCGACCTCGGCTACCAGGAAGTGGTCAACATGAGCTTCGTGGAAAGCCAGTGGGAAGCCGACTTTGCCGGCAATACCGACC
>CAJYXO010000130.1 GCA_913778765.1 uncultured Massilia sp.
TCGGTGCAGCGGGCCGGGTCGATCACGTAGATCGTCTCGCCCATGGCGATGGCCTGGTTCGGGCAGGCCGGCTCGCAGACGTCGCAGTTGACGCAGAGCTCGTTGATCTTGAGGGACATGTGGCGCACTTCGGCACTGACCCGGGCAGTTTACCGGATCGGGACGGGACGGCCCTGCGAAGGCGGCGCCGGGGCGCGGAACGCTGCAATGCAGCGCAAGGCGGCTTGGGCAACTACCTCGATGTGGCGCGGCACGCAGCAGAACTGCGCAGCGCAACCGCCCGTTGCGGGCGGCGCGGGATGGCGGAGCCGGCGCGCATCGGCGCGCCGGTCCGCACGGGGCTTACTTGGCTTCGACGAAGATGTAGTCGGCGCCGGTCGGCTTGACCACGGCTTCGACGCGGGCGTTGTCGGCCGGAGCGCCGATGTAGACCACGCGCACGCCCTTCATGCTGTTTGCCTCGACCTTGGCGAACGCGGCCGCGATCAGGTCGGCCATCTTGGCCGAGGCCGAGGAGCCGAACGCCAGCATGTTGCCCGGCTGGATGCCGCGGCCGATGGCGGTGGTGGCGCTTTCGACCTGGCGCTCGTACTTGGCCTGGAACTCCGGATCCGATTCCGGCGGCAGGTAGTACAGGAACGGGCTGTTGGTGACGTTGCCCATGTTCTGGATCGCCACTTCCTGCAGGTACTTCTTCCAGCCGGCATCGTCGTCCTTGGCCGGGGCGGTCAGCGCGGGCTGCGCGTCGGCGGCCGGCTTGGCGGCCTCTTCCTTCTTGCAGGCGGTGAAGCCCAGGGCCAGCGAAGCGATCAGCAACGCGCGTGCGGTGGTGTTCATGGAACGGCTCCCTCTGTGTCGTCAGTGAATGGTGGTCGGCTCAGCGCTGCGCGGCGGCCTGGCGGGCCTGGACCAGCGCCTGCACCACCGACGGCGGCACGAAGCCGGAGACGTCCCCGCCCAGGCGCGCGATCTCGCGCACCAACGAGGACGAAATGAAGCTGTGTTGCTCGGCCGGGGTGAGGAACAGCGTCTCCACCTCCGGGATCAGATGCCGGTTCATGCTCGCCATCTGGAACTCGTATTCGAAATCCGACACCGCGCGCAGACCGCGCAGCAGCACGCCGCCGCCGACCGAGCGCACGAAGTGCGCCAACAGGGTGTCGAAGCCCAGCACTTCCACGTTGCGGTGCCCGGCCAGCGCCTCGCGGGCCAGCGACACGCGCAGGTCCAGCGGCAGGGTCGGCCCCTTGGACGGGCTCTGCGCCACGCCCACGATCACCTGCTCGAACAGCGGCGCCGCACGGTTGACCAGATCGATATGGCCGTTGGTGATCGGATCGAAGGTGCCGGGATAGACGGCGATGCGGCTATGGGCCACGGTCATGCGTCGGGTACCGCGTGAAGGTCGCCGGGAAGTGTAGCAGCGGTGCGCCGGTACAGGGCAGCGCGCACCTCGCGGCTGCCGCCCTCGCGGTACAGCGCCCAGGGCGCCGGCACTGCGGGCGCCTGCCCGGCCGGCGACTCGAGGTATAGCCAGGCATCGGCCGCCAGCCGCGCCGGCAGGCGCTGCAGCACCGCGTCCCACAGCCCGGCGGCGAACGGCGGGTCGACGAAGGCGATGTCCGCCAGGGCCTCGGCCGGCGCCTCGGCCAGCCAGCGCAGCGCATCGCCCTGCACCACCTGCACCTGGTCCTGCGCCTGCAGCCGCGCGACCGTGGCACGTAACTGCGCCGCCTGGCCTAAATCGCGCTCGACCAGCACCGCAGCGGCCGCGCCGCGCGACACCGCCTCCAGCCCCAGCGCGCCGCTGCCGGCGAACAGGTCCAGCACCCGCGCCCCGGGCAGCACCGGCTGCAGCCAGTTGAACAGGGTCTCGCGGACCCGGTCGGAGGTCGGGCGCAGCCCGGCCAGGTCCGGCACCGGCAGCCGCGTGTTGCGCCAGCGCCCGCCGATGATCCGCACCTGGCCGCCGCCGGGACGGCTCATCGGCGGCCTCGCAGGGGCCGGGACAGGCGGGACGGGGAATGCAGGAACGGCATGGGCGGCGGGCGCGGAAACGGGGTCCGGATCATAGACCAGCGCGGTGTCGCGCGTATGCGCAGCCCAGCGCTTGAAGCCGGCCGCAGCCGCCACCATGTCGGCCGGCAGAGCCGTGCCCTCCTCCGCGCGGCCGCCCATCCTTCATGGAGCACCTACCGATGAGCGTGGAAACCCAAAAAGAAACCCTGGGCTTTCAGACCGAGGTCAAGCAGCTGCTGCAGCTGATGATCCATTCGCTGTATTCCAACAAGGAGATCTTCCTGCGCGAACTGATCTCCAATGCCTCCGACGCCGCCGACAAGCTGCGCTTCGAGGCGCTGGTCAAGCCGGAGCTGCTGGACGGCGATGCGCAACTGCGCATCCGCATCGGCTTCGACAAGGAGGCCGGCACCGTCACCATCGACGACAACGGCATCGGCATGAGCCGCGAGGAGATCGTGGCGCACCTGGGCACCATCGCCAAGTCCGGCACCTCCGAGTTCCTCAAGCACCTGTCCGGCGACCAGAAGAAGGATTCGCACCTGATCGGCCAGTTCGGCGTGGGCTTCTACAGCGCCTTCATCGTCGCCGACCAGGTCGACGTGTACAGCCGCCGCGCCGGGCTGCCGGCCAGCGAAGGCGTGCACTGGTCCTCGCGCGGCGAAGGCGAGTTCGAGGTCGCCACCATCGAGAAGGCCGAACGTGGCACCCGCATCGTGCTGCACCTGAAGGCCGACGAGAAGGACTTCGCCGACGGCTGGAAGCTGCGCGGCATCGTGCGCAAGTATTCCGACCACATCGCGCTGCCGATCGAGTTTCACAAGGAACACTACGGCGAGGACAAGGACAAGCCCGAGTCCCCGGAATGGGAAACCGTCAACCGCGCCAGCGCGCTGTGGACGCGGCCGCGCACCGAGATCAAGGACGAGGAATACCAGGAGCTGTACAAGCACATCGCCCACGACCACGAGAACCCGGTGGCGTGGAGCCACAACAAGGTCGAGGGCAAGCTGGAGTACACCTCGCTGCTGTACGTGCCCGGCCGCGCCCCGTTCGACCTGTACCAGCGCGACGCCTCGCGCGGGCTCAAGCTGTACGTGCAGCGCGTCTTCATCATGGACCAGGCCGAGCAGTTCCTGCCGCTGTACCTGCGCTTCATCAAGGGCATCGTCGATTCCAGCGACCTGCCGCTGAACGTCTCGCGCGAAATCCTGCAGTCCGGCCCGGTGATCGACTCGATGAAGTCGGCGCTGACCAAGCGCGCCCTGGACATGCTGGAGAAGCTGGCCAAGGACGACGCCGAGCGCTACCAGGGCGTGTGGAAGAACTTCGGCCAGGTGCTGAAGGAAGGCCCGGCCGAGGACTTCGGCAACCGCGAGAAGATCGCCGGCCTGCTGCGCTTCGCCTCCACCCACGGCAGCGACGGCGCGCAGAACGTCTCGCTGGCCGACTACGTGGCGCGGATGCAGGAAGGCCAGGACAAGCTGTACTACCTGACCGGCGAGAGCTACGCGCAGATCAAGGACAGCCCGCACCTGGAAGTGTTCCGCAAGAAGGGCATCGAAGTGCTGCTGCTCACCGACCGCATCGACGAGTGGCTGATGAGCTACCTCACCGAGTTCGACGGCAAGTCCTTCGTCGACGTGGCGCGCGGCGACCTGGACCTGGGCAAGCTCGACAGCGAAGAAGAGAAGCAGGCCAAGGAAGAAGCCGCCAAGGCCAAGCAGGGCCTGGTCGAGCGCATCCAGAACGT
>CAJYXO010000131.1 GCA_913778765.1 uncultured Massilia sp.
CAGTCGATCGGCGGGCTGGACGTGTACAAGAGCGCCACCGCCGACCGACTGCACCGGCAGGTCCTGGTAGGACAGGCGCCGGCCGTTGCCGGTACAGATCTGGTTGCCGTCCAGGGTAGTGACCACGTCCGGCAGGCCGCGGATGGTGACGGCGCTGGTTTCGCCGCGGTCGCGCCCGACCTGCACGCCGGCGATGCGCTGCAGGGCGTCGCCGGTGGCGCGGTCGGGGAATTTGCCGATGTCCTCGGCATTGATCGAGTCGACCACCTGGTCGGCGTTGCGCTTGATCGCTTCGGCGCTGCGGATGCTGTTGCGCAGGCCGGTCACCTGCACCTGCTGGACTTGCGCCGGCGGGGTCGGCGCGGCCGGGCCGTCGGCGGCATCGGGGGCGCCGCTCTGGGCGTGGGAGGCATGGGCGATCAGGACGAGGACGGCCGCGCACACGGGCCGAAGCTGGAATGTGGTCATGCGAGTCTCCTGAAATATTACTAATAATTTTTATCAGGAAGCTAACGCAAAAGATGGCGCCCCGGCGCGCGCTTGAGGCCGCTTTTCGGCCCCTTCTAGACGCTCGGCGGCGCCACGGAATCGCGGCTCACCAGAGGGCAGTCGCTCTGAAAACGGGTCCCGACGGCGCGCGCGCCGCGCGTCTCGGCGATCAGGGTTTCCGCTGCCCAGCGCCCCATTTCGTAGTTTGGCAACAACACTGTGCTCAGCGGCGGGTGGGTGTAGCGGGCCAGGTCCTGGTCGTCATAGCCGACGATCGACAGGTCCGTCGGCACCGCCAGGTTCAGTTCGCGCGCCGCGTCGAGGGCGCCGACCGCCATCAGGTCGTTGGCGCAGAACAGCGCGCTGGGCCGCTGCGCAGGGTCCAAAGGCGCCAGCAGCCCCAGCGCGTGCTCGTAGCCGCTGCCGACCTGCCAGTCGCCCTCGCGCACCAGCGCCGGATCGTAGGGGATGCCGGCCGTCGCCAGCGCCTGGCGGTAGCCCTTCAGGCGTTCGGCCGCCGCCTCGATCCAGCCTTCGCCGTTGATGAAGCCGATGCGGCGGTGGCCATGCGCGATGAGGTGGCTGGTCGCCGCATGGCCGCCGGCGTGCTCGGCCGGCACCACCGAGGAATGGCTGCGGTCGCGCGAATGGCAGTTCAGCATCACCGTGTGGATGTTCCCGAGCACGGCCGGCAAGGTCACCGCGCGCGTGAAGATGGTCGAGTAGATCACGCCCAGCAGCGCCGGATGGTCGTGCATGCGCGCCAGCACCGCGTGCTCCTGCTCGGGGTCGGCGCGGGTGGCGAACACCGCCACCAGGCAGCCCTGCTCCCAGGCGCCGTCGCGCGCGCCGTCGATGGTCTGCATGGCGTGCGGGCTGGTCGCCAGTTCGTCGGTCAGGTAGACGATCAGGTTGCGCGCCGGCTTGCCGCGGCCGGGGCGCTTGTCGTCGCGGCCGTGGTGCCGCTCCAGCGGGTAGCCCAGTTCGCGGGCGATGCGCAGCACGGTCTCGCGGGTGGTGCGCGACACCTTGGCCCCGCTCAGGTGGTTGATCACCAGCGACACCGTCGACTGCGACACCCCGGCCAGCTTGGCGATGTCGGTCATGGTCGGGCGCCGCGCGCGCGCCGGACTGTTCATCGCGGCGCGTCCCTATTGGCTGGCCAGCGCCGTCCGTCCGCTGCGCGCGCGGGCCGGCATCGCCGCGCCATCGGGGCCGAACAGGAAGGCTTGCGCCGCATCGAAGGCCAGCAGCACTGCGCTGCCGGCCGGCGGCGCCGTCGCCGCCGCGCTGCATTTCACCGCGATCAGCTCCGGCGCCCCGTCGACCTGCACATAGGCCAGTGTGACGTCGCCCAGGTATTCGACCAGGCTGACCGTGCCGCGGATGCCTTCGGCGGTGCTCGACTCGGCGCGCAGCAGGCGCAGATGCTCGGGCCGCACGCCCAGCGTCACCTTCGCGCCCACGGCGGCATGATCGGCATCGGCCGCCACCGCGGCCAGCGCCCCGTTCTCGATGCGCACGGTGGCGATGTCGCCCTCCTCGCCCACCAGCGTCGCCGCCAGGAAGTTCATGCGCGGCGCGCCCAGGAAGCCGGCCACGAACAGGTTCGCCGGCCGTTCGTACAGCTCGACCGGCGTGCCCACCTGCTCGATGCGTCCGCCGTTGAAGACGACGATCCGCTGGCCCAGGGTCATGGCCTCGACCTGGTCGTGGGTCACGTAGATCATGGTGGCCCCGAGCTCGCGGTGCAGGCGCGCCAGCTCGACCCGGGTCTGGGCGCGCAGCGCGGCGTCCAGGTTCGAGAGCGGCTCGTCGAACAAGAAGACCGCGGGCTTGCGCACGATGGCGCGGCCGATCGCCACGCGCTGGCGCTGGCCGCCGGACAGGGCCTTGGGCTTCCTGTCGAGCAGGTGGCCGATCTGCAGGATCTCGGCGGCGCGCCCCACCCGCTCGGCGATCTCGGCGCGCGGCACCTTCGCCAGCTTGAGCGCGAAACCCATGTTCTCGGCCACCGTCATGTGCGGGTACAGCGCATAGCTCTGGAACACCATGGCGATGCCGCGCTCGGAAGGCGCGACCTCGTTGCTGGGCGTGCCGCCGATCTCGAGCCGGCCTTCGGTCACGTCTTCGAGCCCGGCGATGATGCGCAGCAGGGTCGACTTGCCGCAGCCCGAAGGCCCGACGAAGACGACCAACTGGCCGTCCCCGATGTCGAGGTCGATGCCCTTGATGACGGGATTGTCGCCGTAATCCTTCCTGATGCCGCGCAGGCTGACCGATGCCATGTCTTCTTATCCTTTCAATCCACTCGCCGCCAGGAAGCCCTGGGTCACCCTGCGCTGGAACACCACATAGGCCAGCGCCACCGGCAGCGCGCCCAGCAGCGCCGCCGCCATCAGCTGGGCATAGCGCACCCCGAAGGCGTCGTAGGTTTGCGTCAGTCCCAGCGGGATGGTCATCATATCGTTCGACGTGACGATGATGAAGGGCCACAGGAAGTTGTTCCAGGCCGCGATGAAAGTCACGATCGCCATCGCCCACGCGATGTTGCCGGAGAGCGGCAGGTAGACGCTCCACAGCACCCGCAGCGGCCCGGCGCCGTCCATCACGGCGGCCTCGCGGAAGTCGGCCGGGATCGCATCGAAGAACTGCTTGAACACGTAGATCACCACCGGCGACACCACCTGCGGCAGCACGATGCCGGCATAGCTGTTGACCAGCCCGAGCTGGTGCATGGTGCGGAACAGCGGCACCAGCAGCGCTTCGAACGGCAGCAGGAAGGCCAGCATGGCCGCGCCGAACAGGATGCTGCGGCCGCGGAAGCGCAGCTGGGAAAAGGCGTAGGCCGCCATCAGGCTGATCGCCATCGTGATGACGGTGACCAGCAGCGCCACCAGGAAGCTGTTGAGCAGCCAGCGCGGCAGGTTGCCGGCGCCGAGGGTCCTGGCAAAGGCGTCCAGGGTCCAGTGCCGGGGCAGCCAGTGGAAATCGCTGGAGACGGTTTCCAGCTCCGGCCGCAGCGCGGTCGACAGCGCCCACAGCAGCGGCGCCGCCCACAGCGCCGCCAGCAGCACGGCGGCGACGGCGCCGGCCAGGGTCCAGCCGACATTTGAACGGCCGTTCATACGTCCCTCCTCGCCATCCAGCGCACGGCCCCCGTCTGCAGCAGCGACAGCAGCAGCACGATCGCGACGAAGGCCATCGCGATGGCCGCCGCATAGCCGGCGTCGCTTTGCGTGAACGCGGTCTCGTACATATAGTGCAGGGTGACCCGGGTGGTGTTGAAGGGCCCGCCCGACGTCAAGATATAGGTTTGCCCGAACACCTTCAGCGAGGCGATGATCTGCAGGATCAGCGCGGTGGCCGCGACCGGCCGCAGCGCCGGCCAGGTGATGTTGCGGAACAGCGTGAAGCCGCGCGCGCCGTCCAGCGCCGCGGCCTCGTACAGCTCAAGCGGGATGTTGCGCAGGCCGGCCAGGAACAGCAGCATGTTGAAGCCGACCGTCCACCAGACCGTGCCGATGGCGACCGCCGGCAGCGCCCAGTAGGGATCGGCCAGCCAGGGCCGCTGCCCGCCCAGGATGTGGTTGACGACGCCGATCGAGGGCTGCAGCATCCAGTCCGCGATCAGGGTCATGACCGAGATCGGCAGCACGTAGGGCAGGAAGAAGGCGCCCTGCAGCCAGGAGCCGGCGCGGTTTCCGCCACCCGTGAAATGGTCGACGAGCAGCGCCATCACGAGGCCCAGCGCCGTCAGCGGGATCACGGTGAGCAGCGAAAAATAGAACGTGTTGCCCAGCG
>CAJYXO010000132.1 GCA_913778765.1 uncultured Massilia sp.
CGGACGAGGCCGGGTTCTGCCCGGTGACCAGGCGGCCGTCCTCGACCACGTGCACGCCCCAGTCGGCGACCTTGCTGTACTGGCCGCCCAGGCGCTGCAGTTCGTCCTCGACCAGGAATGGCACCACGTCGGTCAGGCCGACCGCGGCTTCCTCGCTATTGGTGAAGCCGGTGACGCGACGGCCCTTCACCAGCGGCGAGCCATCGGCCGCGCTCACCCGGCGCAGCACGCCCGGCGCGTGGCAGACGAAGCCGACCGGCTTGTCGGCGTGCGCGAACGCTTCGATCAGGGCGATGGAATCGCGGTCCTCGGCCAAGTCCCACAGCGGGCCGTGGCCGCCCGGGTAGAACAGCGCGTCGTAGTCGTCCACGCGTACCGATGCCAGCGGATGCGTGCTCGCCAATTGCTGCTGCGCCGCCGAGTCGTCCTTGAAGCGGCGGGTCGCTTCGGTCTGTGCGTCCGGCGCATCGCTCTTCGGGTCCAGCGGCGGTTGCCCGCCCTTGGGCGAAGCCAGGGTCAGTTCGGCGCCGGCGTCCTTGAACGTGTAATACGGCGCGGCGAACTCTTCCAGCCAGAAGCCGGTCTTGTGGCCGGTGTCGCCGAGGCGGTCGTGCGACGTCAGTACCATCAGGATCTTCATGTGGGTCTCCTTGTGAGGGGAAAGCGGCCATGCGGGGGCAGGCCGGGCGCCGCAGTATCGGCAGCCGTACATTCGCGGCGGGTGAGCATCGCGCACTGCGGTTCAGTTCACACACGCGATCCTGCAAGGCGGCCGAAGCCAGTCGCTACGGTGGCAGCCCAGCCGCTGCGGTGGGTCGCCCATTTTGTAAGAAAGCGGATAGCTGCCAGTTGAGCAGCCTGCGAACCACATGCAGGCGGCCTCCAGACACCAGACGAAGTCGCCCGCGTCCTGGGTCAGTCCATGCGTGTCCGGGCTACGCTGCATGCAGTGCGCGCCCTGTTCGACGTGAAATAGAACTGCAGGCCGAACGGCAGCGCGCCCTGGAATTCGCGGCTACCCAGATCCACCGAATGATGGCGTGGATGCCGATAAGGCGGGCGGCGCGATGCCGATGCGCCGCCACCCCATACGCACGCGACCAGGCATCGAACCCGACGCACTCCAGCGAGACACCAGACCACTCCGGCAACTCCATGGCCGGTATCGACCATGCCACTACTTCTTCACGACGGGGGTTTCCGGGAGACTCTGGACGACGTCACCCTTGTCATCAATAAAATCCAACGATGCCTTTCCAGCAGGCGTGACGGACATGATGATCCTGGGATTTCCTGAATCGTCCGCGAGAATCACAGCAGACGATTTTCCGCGAGTACGCCCGACAAAGAGCCTCTGTGTCTGCTCACCACCCGCGTCCTTCCACTGCTTCAACAGCGCATCCTTCTCCGGCCCATTCGGGGCCGCCAGATACTTTTCATACAGCCCTTCGTACTGCTTGGAAAGTCCGCGATCGAATACGGAAAGGCCGGTTTCCATGAAGCCGCCCTCCTCGTAGTGATGCAGGGCGATTTGCTGATCTCCGCCGAACCGATCCATCGAAAGATGCACGCCGCCACTGGGCTTTCCATCTTGACCGAGACTGCCGTCATAGATGAGCCCACCGACCTCGTCGCCCACGCCGTTATAGAACAGCATTCCGGGCATATTGCTTCTCTCGGTTTTCATGACCTTCCCGCCCATCACCGGATCGGGCAGCAAACCGCGGGCGGCCAACACCATGGACCTGGACCCGTCCTCGTTGACGATATTGATGCGATTGACATCGATCTCGGAAAATACCTGCTTGCTGCCAGCGCCTCGGGCCCCCATCAGCATGAGCGTCAAAGGAAGGGCGAGCGCCACAGCCGAAAAAATCTTCAGAATTCGATTTTGCCTGCGCAACTGCGCGATGACGCCAGCCGCTCCCACGTCCCCACCCCTACCTTCCGTCGTCGACACGCGAGCCTCCTTATTGGCGATAAATGCGCGACCCAGCATAGGCACTTGATTCTTCTCCCTGCAAGCAAGACGGACATGAGCGAACCATCTTTCTTGCCAGAGAAATGCCTCGGACTTCTTTTCGTTTCTTCAAAAAACCAAACGGCCGACAGCCCGCACTACAAGTTTGCGATAGCCACAGGAACACTGCAGTCGCATTAGACGCTTTGGATCGTCCACGCGACTGGTCGCTGCGAATGCCGCCGACCTCCCGCAGCGGCAGCTACTTCCTTCTGGAGCCCCCTACTCCACCTGATCCATGCGAATCCGGTTGGCGAACAGCGAGAACGCCAGCATCCCGGCCAGGCCGCTGGCGCGCGCGACCCACGTCGGCAACCAGCGCGGCGGCGCCAGCACGCCGGACTCGAACAGCGGTGCGAACGCGGCCACGTCCTCCAGCGCCATCTTGCCGGCGAACAGCCAGCGGCACAGCGGCAGCCGGTCGCGCTGCAGCGCCTGGCGGAAGAAGGTGTGCACCGACACCAGCCCGCGCAGGTACACGGTGTCCTTGGTGAACGCGGCACCGCCGGTGGTCGGCACGCCGCGGAACACGCGCTGCGCCGAGGAGAAACTCTCCGCAGGCGCCTGCCCGGCCGCATCGAAGTAGCGGAACACCTCGATGAAGTCGGCGCCGTCGCGGGCCAGCGCGA
>CAJYXO010000133.1 GCA_913778765.1 uncultured Massilia sp.
GCGGTGGGCTACCAGCCGACCCTGGCCGAAGAGATGGGCCGCCTGCAGGAGCGCATCACCTCGACCAAGACCGGTTCGATCACCTCGATCCAGGCCGTGTACGTCCCTGCGGACGACTTGACCGACCCGTCGCCGGCCACCACCTTCGCCCACCTGGACTCGACCGTCGTTCTGTCGCGTGACATCGCCTCGCTGGGTATCTACCCGGCAGTCGACCCGCTGGACTCGACCTCGCGCCAGCTGGACCCGCTGGTCGTCGGTGAAGAGCACTACAACACCGCACGCGCCGTGCAGGGCACCCTGCAGCGCTACAAGGAACTGCGCGACATCATCGCGATTCTGGGCATGGACGAACTGGCGCCGGAAGACAAGCTGGTCGTCGCACGCGCTCGCAAGATGCAGCGTTTCCTGTCGCAGCCGTTCCACGTCGCTGAAGTGTTCACCGGCGCACCGGGCAAGTACGTTTCGCTGAAAGACACGATCAAGGGCTTCAAGATGATCGCGTCGGGCGAACTGGACCACCTGCCGGAGCAGGCGTTCTACATGGTCGGCACCATCGAAGAAGCGATCGAGAAGGCCAAGAAGCTGGCTGCTTGATTAAAGCCGACTTCAAAGGACACTTATGGCAAACACTATTCACGTAGACGTCGTCTCGGCCGAAGAGCAGATCTTTTCGGGCGAAGCCGAGTTCGTCGCGTTGCCGGGTGAATCGGGTGAGCTGGGTATCTACCCGATGCACACCCCCTTGATCACGCGCATCCGTCCGGGCGCCGTGCGCATCACCGTGCCGGGCCGTACCGAAGAGGAATTCGTCTTCGTGGCCGGCGGCATCCTGGAAGTCCAGCCGAAAGGCGTGACCGTCCTGGCCGACACCGCGATCCGCGGCGCCGACCTGGACGAAGCGAAAGCCCAGGAAGCCAAGCGCAAGGCGGAAGAACTGATGCTGAACAAGGAATCCCAGATCGACTACGCCAAGGCGCAAGCCGAACTGGCGGCGGCGATCGCCCAGCTGGCGGCCATCGCCAAGCTGCGTCACAAGGGCCGCTGATCTCAGCGTTCATCGAGTGATGCAAAAGAAGGCAGCCTGCGGGCTGCCTTTTTTATTGCCTGGCCTTTCTGGAAATATGGCCGCTCGTCCTCATCTAGCGTGGATCACAACCATGGCTTGAAAGGGATCGACGATGAAACAAGAAACCGCAATCCTCGCCGGCGGCTGCTTCTGGGGCATGCAGGACCTGATCCGCAAGATGCCGGGCGTGTTGTCGACCCGGGTCGGCTATTCCGGCGGCGACGTGCCGAACGCCACCTACCGCAACCACGGCACCCACGCCGAGGCGATCGAGATCGTGTTCGACCCGGAGAGAATCAGCTACCGGCGCCTGCTCGAGTTCTTCTTCCAGATCCACGACCCCAGCACGGCCAACCGCCAGGGCAACGATATCGGCAGCAGCTACCGCTCCGCGATCTTTTACACCAACGAGGAGCAGAAGGCGGTCGCGCTGGACACGATCCAGGACGTCGACGCATCAGGTCTCTGGCCCGGCAAGGTCGTGACCGAAGTGAAAGCCGCCGGCCCGTTCTGGGAAGCGGAACCGGAACACCAGGATTACCTGGAGCGCTACCCGAACGGCTATACCTGCCATTACGTCCGCAAGGACTGGCGCCTGCCGCAGCGTGGCGAAAACGCTGCCTGAACATTCGCAGCGATGCGTCCTTGTCGCAGCGCAGGGACGCAAAATTATTCTGGGAAGAAACTCCATGACGCGCACGCCATCGGGCGCGCCGTTTTCAGGAGTTGCCATGACTTCCCTCTACGTCCAGCTGGTTCGCCGTTACAGCCGCCTGTCTTCGAGCTGGCAGATCCTCGTCGCTCTCCTCGCCGGCCTCGCCCTGTTCCTGGGCGCCCTGAAGCTCGGCACGCTGCTCGGCAAGGCCCTGTATCACCTGACGCACTGATCCCGGCGCGGTCGCGAACTCAGGGACGCGAAGCCGCCGCCGGGGCTGGTGCCGCGGATCGCTCCTGCGCCAGCTTGCGCGCCACCTGGTGCTTGAAATAACCGTCCTGCACATAGCGGTACAGGTTGGCGCCAGGGCAGACGGTCTGCTTCGAAAAATCGCGGTGGCTGGCGATGTGGTCCAGGGGCACGTCGTATTTCTTCGCCAGCAGCGCCATGAGTCTGACGACTGCATCCAGCTGCTGCTGGTTCGGCTCGACTTCCTCGAAATTCCCGACCACCTCGATCAGGGCGTGCCCGGTCGGGTCGTATTCCGTATTGGTGTCGCCGGCGTAGTCGATCTTGCGGCCTTCGTAGATCTTGCCGTCGAGGTCGATGATGTAGTGGTAGGGGATGTCGAGCCAGTGTTTGGTCCCACGCGACCAGGTCTGCAGGTTGCGCAGGTATTTCTCCGGATCGGTGCCGGGTTTGAACGGTTCGCCCTGGTGGTGCAGGGTGATGTGGGTGATGGTCTGGCGGCGTGCCTGGCTGGCGTCGGCCGGGGTGCCGCCCCAGGCGGACACGGGGACGATGCTTTTTTCGACATCTTGCAAGGTTTGCGCGGCAACCGGGGCGGCAGCGCAGGCAAGCAGCAGGGACAGCAGGAGGGCAGGGCGGAGAGTCATGGTCGGGGGTTTCATGCGCCGGGGCGCCATATAAAACTGATAAGCTAGGCACGACGATAACATAGCGAGCCCAGCATGCGAACCATCGAACAGATCCTGAAGTCCGCCAAGACCGTGGCCGTGGTCGGCCTGTCGGACAAGCCCGAGCGCGCCAGCCACGAGGTGGCGGCCTATCTGCAGTCCCACGGTTACGAAATCCTGCCGGTGAACCCGGCCTATGCCGGCCAGCAGATCCTCGGCCGCACCGTCTACGCCAGCCTGCGGGACGCCGCCGACGCGCTGGCGAAGGATGGCCGGCGCATCGACGTGGTCGACGTCTTCCGCAAGTCCGAGGACGTGCCGCCGGTGGCCAAGGATGCCATCGCGGTGCGCGCCGGCACCCTGTGGATGCAGCTCGGGATCGAAAACCAGGCGGCGGCCGACCTGGCGCGTGCGGCCGGCCTCGAGGTGGTCATGAACCACTGCATGCTGGTCGAGCACCGCATGCTCGGCGAGCGCGCATGAACGCGCGCGAGCGCTTCCGCGCGCCGAAGAGCCTCAAGCTGCGCGACGAGGATGCCGGCTTGACGCCTTTGCGCGAAAAGAACGGGAATGGTGAAAAAAACGGCGGCGCCAAGCAGCGCGAGCGAGCGCTGACTAGCGAGCTGATCTGCAAAATTGGCCACTTGCAGGAAATGCTGTTCGCCGGCCGCAAGCAGAAGCTGTTGCTGGTCCTGCAGGGCATGGATACCTCGGGCAAGGACGGCACCACGCGCGCGCTGTTCGCGGAATCGCAGATCAGCCCGATGGGCCTGCGGGCCACCGGCTTCACGGCGCCGAGCGAGCGCGAACGGGCCCACGACTATCTGTGGCGCGTGCATGCGCACGTGCCGGGCGCCGGCATGATCGCCGTGTTCAACCGCAGCCATTACGAAGACGTGCTGGTGCCGCGCGTGCTGGGCGACATCGACGGCAAGGAGACCAAGCGCCGCTACGCCCAGATCCGCGACTTCGAGCGCATGCTGGCGGAAACCGGCACCACGATCGTGAAGGTGTTCCTGCACATCTCGAAGGACGAGCAGAAGAAGCGCCTGCAGGAGCGCCTGGACGACCCGGAAAAGCACTGGAAATTCGATCCCGCCGACCTCGTCGCCCGCGAGCAGTGGGACACCTACCAGCACGCCTACGAGGACGCGATCGACGCCACCAACGCCGGTCACGCGCCCTGGTATATCGTGCCGGCCGACTCGAAGACCCACCGCAATCTGATCGTCGCCAACCTGCTGCTGGAAACCATGCAGGACATGAAGCTGTCGTGGCCGGCGCCGAAGGCCGACCTCGACAAGGTCAAGGTGGAATAGAATGGGGTGTTATTAACCCCTCACACTTGCCGCCATGATCAAGACCACCGTCCTGCTGCTCTCCCTCGGCGCCGCATTCGCCGCCACCGCACCCGTTCAAGCGCAGACCGCCGCCGCCCCGGCGCCCGCGGCATCGTCCGCCTCCTGCCCGGCGGTGCTGAAGCACACCTTCAAGCGCCTGCAGGACGAGGCGCCGCAGGACCTGTGCCAGTACGCCGGCAAGGTGGTGCTGGTGGTGAACACGGCCAGCTATTGCGGCTTCACCCCGCAGTACCAGGGCCTGGAAGCGCTGTACGCCAAGTACGCGGCGCGCGGCCTGGTGGTGCTGGGCTTCCCGTCGAACGACTTCAAGCAGGAGTCGAGCGACGCCAGGAAGATCGCCGACCTCTGCTACAACACCTATGGCGTGAAATTCCCGATGTTCGCGTCCAGCGTGGTCAGCGGCGCCGATGCCAATCCGCTGTACGCGGAGCTCATCAAAGCCACCGGCAACCAGCCGAAGTGGAATTTCAATAAGTATCTGATCGACCGTAACGGCAAGGTGGTCGAGTACTTCCCGAGCAAGGTGACGCCGCAGGATCCGGCGCTGGTGGGCAAGATCGAGCAGGCGCTGGGCGGCTGAGCGACCTGAACGTCATTCCCGCGAAGGCGGGAATCCAAGTTCTTGTTTCCGCAGCACCGCCCGCAGCGGTCCGCGCAACGCGTTGCACACCACGATCTCCTGCGCCCGTTCCAGGGTCTCGCGCGAGATCGGGCATTCGATCGCATTCCACGCCGGGTCTTCCAGCAGCACCCCGCGCATCACGCCCGGCAGCACCCCGGACGACAGCGGCGGCGTGTACCAGCGCCCGCCGACGCGCACGAACACGCTGCTGCGGCCGCCTTCGGCCAGCTCGCCGTGCTCGTTGAAGAACAGGGTGTCGAAGGCGCCCACGCTTTCGGCCTGCTTCCAGGCGGCGTCGTAGCGGCTGCGGATCGTCGTTTTATGGCGCGCGAACAGGGCGCTGGAGTCGACCGGTTCATCCGACAGCAACACTTCCACCGGCGCGGGCAGGGGCGCCAGCGGCGCCGTGTGCACGACGATCTCGCCATCCGGCTGCAGGGCCAGGCGCAGGCGGTGCGGCGTATCGGCCGGCAGCACCGCGCAGGCGGCGATCGCGCCTGCTCGCGCCAGCTCCTCGGTGAAGGGGTAGCCGAAGTAGGCGCTGGATGCCCGCAGGCGCGCCAGGTGGCGTTCCAGGTGGCGGCAGCCGTCTTCGCGGGTGGCGTACATCGTCTCGAAGATCTCGAATTCGTTCGGCAGCCCGGTCAGGAAGCGCGCCTTCAGGCGGCACTCGACATACTCGGCGTCCGGCTCGCTGTCGTGGACGATGCCGGCGCCGACCCCGAGCTCGCCATGGCGCACGCCGTTGTGCCCGGGCTGCAGCACCAGGGTGCGGATCGGCACCGACAGGCAGAAGTCCCCCAGGCCCTGTTGCGCGCCGAAGGCCGGCGGATCCATCCAGCCGATCGCGCCCGTGTAGATGCCGCGCGGGGCCGGCTCCAGCTCGTGGATGATCTCCATGGTGCGGCGCTTGGGCGCGCCGGTGATCGAGCCGCAGGGATACAGGGCGTCGAAGATCGCTTTCAGCGGCACGCCGTCGGCCAGTTGGGCCTGCACGGTGGAGGTCATCTGCAGCACGCTGCTGTAGCGCCGCACCTCGAACAGGGCCGGCACGCCGACGCTGCCGGTGCGCGCGATGCGTCCGAGGTCGTTACGCAGCAGGTCGACGATCATGAGGTTCTCGGCGCGGTTCTTCGGGTCGGCCGCCAGCGCGCTGGAGCGCACCGCGTCGAGGGCCTGGTCGCCGCTTGCCGGGGCCGTGCCCTTCATCGGCCGCGCCAGCAGGCGCCCGGCGTCGTGGCGCACGAACAGCTCCGGCGACAGCGACAGCACGGCGCGGCCGTCCGGCAGTCCGATCAGCGCGCCATACGGCACCGGCTGGCGCTCGCGCAGGCGCGCGTACAGCGCGAACACGGAGCCGAAGGCGTCGAAGCGGATCCGGTAGGTGTAGTTGACCTGGTAGGTGTCGCCGGCGGCGATGTAGTCGCGGATGCGCTCGATGGCCCGCGTAAATGCGGTGTCGTCGACATTGCTGCGCACATCGGCGATGCCGGCCGGGCCGCAGCCGGCGGCCCGCTGCGCGAGCCAGGCCGTGACCTCGTCGCCGGACAGCAGCGCATAGCCGCGGAACAGCAGCACCTGGGCCAGCGGCGCGTCCAGCGTGGGCGCCGGCGCCACGATGCCGAGCAGCTGCTCGCCCAGTTCGTAGCTGAACACCGGCACCGCGTAGAGGCCGGCCGCCAGCGCTTCCTGCAGGCGCGCCAGCAGCGCCGGCCATTCTTCCACCGTGTGGCAGGCCAGCATGCCGGCATAGTCGCGGTACAGGCGCGAGCGCGCGGGCGGACTCGCGTCCGGACTGGCGTCGTCGAGCAGGGCGAAGATGGCGCCGTCGTTCATCGGGAAGCTCGCAGTACAGGCGTTCAGGCAGCCAGCAGCAGCGACAGCTGCAGGCCGCTGTTGTCGGCTGGGTGCTGGCGGAAGCCGCTCTTGGCGAAGCGGTGCCAGCGGCCCGTCACATACGACACCAGCAGGCTGGCGCGCGCGGCCACGTCTTCTTCCGTGCCGTGGCCCTGGGTCACGGCCACCCGCAGCGCGCCCTTGAACGCCAGCTCGACCTTGTCGTAGAACTGGTTCATGCGCAGTTGCAGACGCTCGTCCTCGCCCACCAGCGCATCGCCGATCAGCACCCGGGTCATGCCCGGATTGTTGGCGGCGAAGGACAGCAGCATCTGCAGCATGGCGTCGGCCTGCTTGACGCCGTCTTCCTCGCGCTCGCTGATCTGGTTGCACAGGCCGAAGACGCTCGATTCGATGAACTCGATCAGTCCCTCGAACATTTGCGCCTTGCTGGCGAAGTGGCGGTACAGGGCCGCTTCCGACACCGCCAGTTTCGCGGCCAGCGCGGCCGTCGTGATCTTTTCGCCCTTCGGGTGTTCCAGCATCGCCGCCAGGGCTT
This sequence comes from uncultured Massilia sp., assembly GCA_913778765.1. Lineage (GTDB taxonomy): Bacteria > Pseudomonadota > Gammaproteobacteria > Burkholderiales > Burkholderiaceae_D > Telluria. The sequence continues at coordinate 7,020 of CAJYXO010000133.1, forward strand.
GCAGGATCTGCAGTTTACGTTGGCCCGGCTTGGTGCTTGCCATGGTGTCGCGGTGCTCCGTGTTCAGGTCGATGAGCGCAGCCGGCGCAGGTGCGACGGCAGCTGAAGCACGGATTTTACTTTGACATCGACGTAACCGGGTCGTTTTAGCATTTTGGGCAAAGGGGCTTTGCCGCTCGGATCGCTGTAGCGCAGGTATTGCGTGACCCAGGCCGTGCGCACGCCCACGCGCTTGGCGTGCTTCAGGTTGACCAGCGTGTCCTCGACCAGCACGCAGCGCCGCGCCGGCAGCCGGTGTTTTCTCAACAGGCGCCGCAGCATCAGGGTCGACGGTTTGGGCCGCAGCTGGCCGTGCACGTGCATGTCCTCGATCGCGATGTGGTGCGCAAAATGGCGCTGCAGGCCGATGTGGCGCAGCACCTGCTTCGAATACGCGGTGGGCGCGTTCGTCAGCAGGATCTTGCGGCCGGGCAGGCGTTTCAACAGGCGCGACAGGCCGCGTTCCCAGCGCACCATGTCGTGCAGCGCTTGCAGGTCGTGGGTCTCACGCAAAAAATCGGCGGCGTCGACCTGGTGGTGGCGGATCATGCCGAGCAGGGTGGCGCCGTAGCGCTTCCAGTAGCCGAGCCGGGCCGCGTTGACGGCTTCCTGGCTGGCCGGCGTGACGCCGTCGCCGAGCACGCGCGCGATGTAGACGTTCATGTTGGCGCTGATGGCCGGGAAGATCGCGTGGGAGGCGTCGTGCAGGGTGTTGTCGAGATCGAACAGCCAGACGGGGGAGGGCTTGGGCACGGTGCGATTCCTTGATAAAAAAAATGCCTCCGCGAGGGAGGCATCTTTTCTGAATCTGGCGGAGCGGACGGGGCTCGAACCCGCGACCCCCGGCGTGACAGGCCGGTATTCTAACCAACTGAACTACCGCTCCAGATGGTGCCCTTGACGTGGATTGAACACGTGGCCTCTCCCTTACCAAGGGAGTGCTCTACCACTGAGCTACAAGGGCATCGCTACTTCATTTCGCAGCGTCTTGAACCGCTGCAAAATTTCAGTGAGACCGGATCATAGTGCCAAAGGCCTGTTCGGTCAAGACTTCCAGCAATAAACTGTGTTCGATACGCCCGTCGATGATGTGCACGGTGTTCACGCCGGACTTGGCGGCGTCCAGCGCCGACGAGATTTTCGGCAGCATGCCGCCGGAAATCGTACCGTCCGCGAACATCTCGTCGATCTCGCGCGCCGACAAGTCGGTCACCAGATTGCCCTGCTTGTCCTGCACGCCGGCGATGTTGGTCATCATGATCAGCTTTTCGGCTTTCAGGATTTCCGCGATCTTGCCGGC
>CAJYXO010000134.1 GCA_913778765.1 uncultured Massilia sp.
GCCTGCGCAACTGCTCGGGGCTGGCGATGCAGCCCGGTACGGATCATCTCTGGTGCGTGGTCAACGAGCGCGATCATCTCGGTCCCAACGTGCCGCCCGACTTCATGGCGCGCGTCGGGCAGGGCGATTTCTTCGGCTGGCCCTGGTACTACATCGGCGCCAACGAAGACCCCGCCCTGAAGGGAAAACGCCCCGACCTCAAGGCCCATGTGCGCTCGCCGGAAGTCCTGTTCCATCCACACGCCGCCGTGCTGAGCCTGGCCTTCTACGACCAGACCGCCTTTCCGGCCGAGTACCGCGGGGATGCCTTCGTCGCCATGCACGGCTCGCACAGCGCGCCTGCGGTCGGCTACAAGGTCGTGCGCGTGCGCATGAAAGGTGGCCAGCCGACCGGCGAGTTCGACGATTTCCTGACCGGATTCGCCACGGGCGCCGGCAGCGCCTGGGCCCGCCCGGCCGGCGTGGCCGTGACGCGCGATGGCGCGCTGCTGGTCAGCGACGACGCCAACGGCACGATCTTCAAGGTGAAATACGGCAAGTGACGAGGAGGATGAGACGGCGGCGCCGGCGCGTCATTTGGGCGAAGCCGCTCATCTAGTGGATAATGGCGGCTTTCTCGCCTCATCCCTGGAATCACCATGTTCAGCTACCGCCACGCTTTCCACGCGGGTAACCACGCCGATGTCCTTAAACACTTTGTGCAGGTGCAGTTGCACCAGTACATGAACCAGAAGGACGTGGCCTACACCTATATCGACACCCACTCCGGTGCCGGCGTGTACGCGCTCGACAGCGCGCAGGCGGTGAAAAGCGGCGAGTACCTGGACGGCATCGCGCGCCTGTGGGACCGCGACGATCTGCCGCCGGCGCTGGCCGAGTACGTGAACCTGGTGCGCGGGATGAACCCGTCCGGGCGGCTGCGCTACTACCCGGGCTCGCCCTACGTGGCCGAACAGGTGGCGCGTCCCGAAGACCGCCTGCGCCTGTTCGAGCTGCATCCGGCGGATACGAAGCTGCTGGTGGAAAATTTCCGCAAGCTGGAAGCGCACAAGGCGGAGCAGGGCGAACGCGCCCGCGGCCGCCGTATCCTGATCGACCATGCCGACGGCTTCCACGGCCTCAAAGCCTTGCTGCCGCCGCCGTCGCGCCGTGCGCTGGTGCTGATCGACCCGCCGTATGAAGTCAAACTCGACTACAAGCACGTGCGCGATGCGCTCGATGAGGCCCTCGGCCGCTTCCCGTCCGGCATCTACGCGGTGTGGTATCCGGTGCTGCAGCGCATGGAATCGCGCCAGTTCGCCGACCGCCTGAAGCGTTTGCCGGCCAAGGAATGGCTGCACGTCACCCTGACCGTGGCGACGCCGGGACCGGACGGCACCGGCATGCACAGCAGCGGCATGTACATCCTGAATCCGCCCTACACCCTGGAAGCGACCCTGCGCGAGACCATGCCTTACCTGGTGCAGGTGCTGGGCCAGGACGGCGGCGCCACGTTCCGCATCGAAAAAGGGACCCAGGTGACCGGCACGGCCATTCCGCGCGCCACCGAAGCCGGTCCGCGCAAGCCGGTCGGCAACGCACGCCGCGCCAGCCCGCTGTCCGGCGCCGGCAGCCTGCGCCTGCCCGGTCAACCGTTTGGCGACGGTCCGCGTAAACGAGAGGAAGGAGCGGCCTCCGCGCCGGCGGAAAAGAAGCGCACCCCGGCTTTCCGCTATGCCGACCAGGCAAAGCAGGCGTCGGCGCCTGCGCGCGGTCCCAAGCGCAAGGTCCCCGGCCGCGGCTGAGCTTGTTCAAGCGTGGCCGCCGCGCCACCGTGCCGGCCGCACCGTAACGATTTGATACGATGTCGAAATGTAAAGACTTCGAGTCTGTAGTATAGTCGAAGCGGTGCCGAGGCATGCCCCGGCTCCGGCTCGCATTGGCGGGCCGAAATTGAATCTCAGGAGTTTTTACGATGCACGCGGATGCAACGGCAGTCACGTCCATGCCGTCCGATGAATTTTTTCTGGCGCGACAACCCATTCTCGGGCGCGACCAGAAGCTGGTGGCGTTCGAGCTGCTGTTTCGCGCCGCCCCGGAGCACGAGGACGCGCAACTGACCGACTATGCCGCCGCGACCGCCACCGTCATTGCCCATGCCTCGCAGCTGGGCATGGAACAGGTGGTGGGCGAGCAGCTCGCCTTCGTCAATGTCGACGAGGTGGTGCTGATGAGCGACTTCGTCCGCTTTCTGCCGCCGGACCGGGTGATCCTCGAGATCCTGGAAACCGTGCTGCCGACCGACGCGGTGCTGGCGCGGGTGCGGGAATTGAAAGAACTCGGCTTCAAGTTCGCCCTCGACGATGTTATAGGCCATTCCGAGCAGGTTAGCAAGCTGATCGACCTGGTCGATGTGATCAAGGTCGACCTCAAGGGCGTTAGCATGGACGAGCTGACCCGCCTGGCCCAGAGCCTGCGCGGTGCGCGTCAGAAACTGTTGGCGGAAAAAGTCGAGACGGTCGAAGAATTCCGCCTCTGCCTCGAACTCGGTTTCGAATACTTCCAGGGCTATTATTTCGCGCGTCCGGCCATCCTGTCGGGCAAGAAAATCTCGCCCTCGGAGATGGTGGTGCTGCGCCTGCTGGAGCTGATCGGCTCGAACGCCGATCACGCCGCCATCGAAGCGGCGGTCAAGCGCGACGTGCTGCTGAGCCTGAACCTGCTTCGGCTGGTGAACAGCCGCGCCGCCGGACCCGACCGCCATATCGAATCGGTGTCGCAGGCGCTTACCCAGCTCGGCCGCAGCCAGCTGCAGCGCTGGCTGCAGATCCTGCTGTACAGCATGCCGGACGGCCGGGTCGAACTGAATTCGCCGCTGTTGCAGATGGCCACCACGCGCGGCCGCCTGCTCGAGCTGATGAGCCAGGCGCTGCGCCCGGGCGACGTCGCCAGCGCCGAGACCGCCTTCACGATCGGCATGATGTCGCTGATGGATGCGCTGCTGGCGATCCCGATGGGCGGCATCCTCGAGCGCGTCGACGTGTCGCAGGACGTGAAGGGCGCGCTGCTCGACCGCGCCGGCGATTTCGGTGCGATGCTGAACGTGGCCGAGGAACTCGAAGGCAAGCAGTGCGGACGCAGCCTGGCGCGTGCGCTCGACAAGCTCGGCCTGTCGGTCAAGCAGATCCGCGAGATCGAGCTGGCCGCTTTCAACTGGGTGAATTCACTGCGCGAGTAACAGGAACACGGTCGGCTTCTTGTGGAAGTCCGGCCCCTTGTTCGCCGCCAGCGCCGCTTTCCATTTGGCCGCCGTCAGGGTGCGCACCGCCTCGGTCGGCAGCGACAGATCGGTCGCCACACAGACCAGGGTGCCTGGCTGGCAGGCGCCGGCCAGGGCTTCCAGCATCGCCGCGTTGCGATAGGGCGTCTCGATCAGCAACTGAGTCTGTCTTTCGCTGCGCGAACGCTGTTCGAGTTGCTGGATGCGCTTGGTGCGCTGGGCCGCATCGGTGGGCAGGTAGCCGTTGAAGGCGAAGCTCTGGCCGTTCAGGCCGCTCGCCATCACGGCCAGCAGCAAGGAAGACGGCCCCACCAGCGGCCGCACCGTGATGTCGTGCTGGTGGGCCAGGCGCACCAAGTCGGCGCCCGGATCGGCCACCGCCGGCACGCCAGCCTCCGACACCAGTCCCGCATCGTGACCTTCCAGCAGCGGCGCCAGCAGGGCGGACAGGGCCGCCGGCGGCGTGTTCACGTTCAGCTCCGAAATCCTGATTTCCTGCAGCGGGCGCGCCAGCGGATGGGTCGTGCCCACCAGTTTCAGGAAGGCGCGCGCCGTCTTGGCATTCTCGGCCACGAAATAGTCGAGCTTCGAGGTGATGTCCTGCACCTGTTCGGGCAGGACGGAAGAGAGGGTAGCGGTCGGGCCGAGGGTGTTCGGAATCAGGTAAAGAGTGCCGGGCATGTGTTAACCATTGAAAAAGCGGACGCCGGCCTTGCGCAGCATGCCGGTCAGGGCGATCAGCGGCAGGCCGGTGAGGGCGGTCGGGTCGGTACTGTCGATGCGTTCCAGCAGGGCGATGCCGAGACCTTCGTTCTTGGCGCTGCCGGCGCAATCGTAGGGCTGCTCGATGCGCAGGTAGGCGTCGAGTTCGTGGTCGGGCAGGTCGCGGAAGGCGACGAAGGTCTGGACGTTCTCGACCTGGGACGAGCCGTCGCGGCCGTCCCACAGGCACAGCGCCGTGTGGAAGCTCACGCGGCGGCCGCGCATCTTCCGCAGCTGGGCCAGGGCGCGGGCGTGGTCGCCAGGCTTGCCGATCTGCTCGCCATCCAGGGTGGCGACCTGGTCCGATCCGATCACCAGCGCGCCGGGATGGCTGGCCGCGATCGCGGCGGCCTTTGCGCGCGCCAGGCGCAGGGCCGTGGCTTCGGGCGCTTCGCCGGGCAGGGGCGTTTCGTCGATATCGGGCGCGACCGCTTCGAAGGCAAGGCCGAGCCGGGACAGCAGTTCGCGCCGGTAAGCCGAGCTGGAGGCGAGGATCAGGCGCAAGGAGGTGCCGGCTGCGGCGGAACTTGGTATCATGTCGGCCAGTCGAATATTCATAAGCAAAACAAATAGATAGGTTCTCCCGGCAAGAAAATCCGATGCCCGAGGCCCTCGTGCTGGCACGGACCCCACAAAAAGCACGGATTCTTTGACTGAGCGGGAAGAAGCCTGTTATTATCGCAGGTTTTCCGGGGAAGCTTTTCCAAATGAGCGGTTTTGTCATCGACGCCTTTGAATTTTGTCGGAACAAGGGCTATCGAGAAGGTGTCACGCCGGTGGCGGACATGCCCCGCCTGGCAGCCGAGTGCGCCGACCCGTCGGGCCAGCTGAGCTGGTCGATCCAGGGCGGCCAGACCCCGCAGGGTTATCCGTCGATGACGCTGTCCGTCTCCGGGCCCGTGCAACTGGTCTGCCAGCGTTGCCTGGCGCCCTTCGGCTACGAGATCGATTCGTCGACCATGCTGGTGCTGGGCAAGAACGACGAGGATGCGGACGAGATCGAGGAAATCCTCGACGACGAGACCATCGATGTGATCGTCGGCAGCCAAAGCTGCGATATCATGCAGTTGCTGGAAGACGAAGCCCTGCTGGCCCTGCCGCAGGCACCGAAGCATGAGGTGTGCCCCGATACCAAGCTGCTGGACTCCCTGAAGTCCGAAAAGGTATCGCCGTTCGCGGCACTGAAGAGCCTCAAATCAGAATAAAAGTAGTTGAAGGAATTGCGCCGCGGGTGTCCTGAATGGGGCGCCTGGGTGCTCAAGAGACGTGTCAAACGCGTGCAGCAGTCGAGTATGGCAGCGGTAGCAAGCTGTAGGCAGCGTTAAAACATGTCGGCAATGAAGTAAATTGCCGCTGAGATACTCGATTG
>CAJYXO010000135.1 GCA_913778765.1 uncultured Massilia sp.
CCCGCCGCCAGGTGCTGATCCACAGCCGCATGCTGGATCCGGGCCTGCTCGACGATCCCCGCGTGGTGGAACAGATGCGCCGCTTCGCGGTCGCCGGGCATGCCAAGCAGGTGCGCGTGCTGCTGCACGACGCGGCCGCGCCGCAGCGCGTCGGCGCCCCCTTGCTGGCGCTGGCACAGCGCCTGCCCAGCGTGTTCGAGTTCCGCGAAGTCAGCGATCCGGTGGACCGCAGCGACGCCACTGCCTACCTGGTCAACGAGGGAGGCGGCTACTACTTCCGTGGACTCGGTCACCGTTACGACGGCGAGACCGACCTGCTCGGTGGCGGCCGCGCACGCCAGTTGCGCGCCACCTTCGACCGGGTCTGGGAGCGTGCGCGCCCATGCAGCGAACTGCGCGCCCTGGGCTGGTAAGGCGGCCGCGACCACGCCGCAACTGCCACGGATGAACCGGGATCGGCCTTGACCACGCCGAATGCACACCCCGGCTGGTTCATGGGGGTATAATTTTTGCGCTTGATTACGCCCGCGCGGCCCTCGCGTCCGCCGGTTCCTGCCGCAAGCCATCCCAAACAAAGCGACCGCACCCCACCATCGTGGACAATCTACTCAAGCAGTTTGCGCAGTCATCGCAACTCGCCGGCGGCAATGCCGCCTATATCGAAGACCTGTACGAACAGTATCTGGTCTCTCCCGACAGCATCGATCCCAAGTGGAAAACCTACTTCGACGGCTTCCAGGGCCGCGATGCCGGTGACGTCCCCCACTCGGCGGTCATCGCCCACATCGCCAGCGCCGCGCGCCAGGCCGCCAACAGCGGCACCGCCCCGAGCGGCGACGAGCGCGAGCGCCATGTCGGCCGCCTGATCACCGCCTACCGTTCGCGCGGCCACCTCGGCGCGCGGCTGGATCCGCTGGGCCTGACCCCGCCGGTGAACCCGCCGGACCTGGGCCTGCCGTTCCACAGCCTGTCGGAAAGCGATCTGGGCAGCGAGTTCAGCACCGGCGGCCTCGGCGGCCAGCCGCGGATGAAACTGCGCGACCTGCTGGCGCGGCTGAAGGCGACCTACACCGGGTCGATCGGCAGCGAGTTCATGCACATCTCCGAGTTCGAACAGCGCCAGTGGATCTACCAGCGCCTGGAGAACGCGGGCGGCAACATCGCCGGCGACACCGCCAGCCGCCGCCGCACCCTGGAGCGGATCACCGCCGCCGAGGGCCTGGAGCGCTACCTGCACACCAAGTACGTCGGCCAGAAGCGCTTCTCGCTGGAAGGCGGCGACTCGCTGATCCCGATGATGGACGTGCTGGTGCAGCGCGCCGGCAGCGACACGGTCAAGGACATCGTGGTCGGCATGGCCCACCGCGGCCGCCTCAACGTGCTGGTCAACACCCTGGGCAAGAACCCGCGCAAGCTGTTCGACGAGTTCGAAGGCAAGTTCGAGCACGCCCACGACGACCGCGCCCACACCGGCGACGTGAAGTACCACATGGGCTTCTCCGCCGACGTGGCGGTGGCCGACGGCAAGTCGGTGCACCTGGCGCTGGCGTTCAACCCCTCGCATCTGGAAATCGTCGACCCCGTGGTGGTCGGCAGCGTGCGGTCGCGCCAGGAGCGCTACGGCGACGCCGCGCGCAAGTCGGTGCTGCCGGTGATCATCCACGGCGACGCCGCGTTCGCCGGCCAGGGCGTGGTCATGGAGCTGTTCCAGATGTCGCAGGCGCGCGGCTTCGCGGTCGGCGGCACCGTGCACATCGTGGTCAACAACCAGATCGGCTTCACCACCAGCGCCCGCGACGACGCCCGTTCCACGCTGTACTGCACCGACGTGGCCAAGATGATCGGCGCGCCGGTGTTCCATGTGAACGGCGACGATCCGGACGCGGTGGCGTTCGTGGCCAACCTGGCCTACGACTTCCGCCAGCAGTTCAACAAGGACGTGGTCATCGACCTGGTCTGCTACCGCCGCTGGGGCCACAACGAGGCCGACGAGCCGGCGGCCACCCAGCCGGTGATGTACCAGACCATCCGCAAGCACAAGACCACCCGCGAGCTGTACGCCGCCCAGCTGGAAAGCGAAGGCGTGCTGCAGGCCGGCGAGGCGCAGGCGCTGGTCGACGGCTACCGCAACAAGCTCGACTCGGGCGAATACACCACCGAGCTGGCGACCCGCAAGCCCGACGAATTCGCCATCGACTGGTCCAAGTACCTGTCGGGCAAGCTGTCGGACAAGGTCGACACCACGGTCAAGCGCAAGACCCTGGATCAGCTGGCCAAGATCATCACCACCATCCCGGGCGGCGTCGAGCTGCACCCGCGCGTGGCCAAGATCTACGAGGACCGGGTGAAGATGGCCGCCGGCGAACTGCCGGGCGACTGGGGCTTCGCCGAGAACCTGGCCTACGCCACCCTGCTGGGCGAAGGCCACAAGCTGCGCCTGGTCGGCCAGGACGCGGGCCGCGGCACGTTCTTCCACCGTCACGCGATCCTGCACGACCAGAAGACCGACAGCTACTACCTGCCGCTGCGGCAGCTGGTGGAGAACCCGGAAGACGCCACCGTGATCGACTCGCTGCTCAGCGAGGAGGCGGTGATGGGCTTCGAGTACGGCTACTCCACCACCGATCCCAACGCGCTGTGCATCTGGGAAGCGCAGTTCGGCGACTTCGCCAACGGCGCGCAGGTGGTGATCGACCAGTTCATCGCCGCCGGCGAAGCCAAGTGGGGCCGCATCTCGGGCCTGTCGCTGTTCCTGCCGCATGGCTACGAAGGCCAGGGCCCGGAGCACAGCTCCGCGCGCCTGGAGCGCTTCCTGCAGCTGTGCGCGCTGGAGAACATGCTGGTCTGCGTGCCGACCACCCCGGCGCAGGCCTTCCACATGATCCGCCGGCAGATGCGCATGTCCACGCGCAAGCCGCTGGTGGTAATGACGCCCAAGTCGCTGCTGCGCCACAAGCTGGCGGTGTCGACCCTGGAAGAACTGGCCGACGGCGAGTTCCAGCACCTGATCCCGGACGCCAAGGCCGACCCGAAGAAGGTCAAGCGCGTGGTCGCCTGCTCCGGCAAGGTCTACTACGACCTGCTTGAGGACCAGACCAAGCGCGGTCAGGACGACGTCGCCATCCTGCGCGTGGAGCAGCTGTATCCGTTCCCGCGCGAGCTGCTGTCGGCCGAACTGAAGCGCTACGGCAATGCCACCGACCTGGTCTGGTGCCAGGAAGAGCCGCAGAACCAGGGCGCCTGGTACCAGATCAAGCACCACCTGCAGGCCTGCCTGGCCGACGGACAGAGCCTGCACTACGCCGGCCGCGCCCGCTCGCCGTCTCCCGCCGCCGGCCACTTCGCCGAGCACGTGGAAGAGCAACTGAAGCTGGTCGCCGATGCGCTGTTGAATCCGTTCAACGACCAAGTCGCTGAATAAACCCCCTTTCACACTTCAAAAAAGACACCACTAGGACGCCCCCTGCAATGGCCACCGAAGTCAAAGTTCCGGTACTGCCCGAATCCGTATCCGATGCCACCATCGCCAGCTGGCACAAGAAGGCCGGCGACGCGGTCAAGCGCGACGAGAACCTGGTGGACCTGGAGACCGACAAGGTCGTGCTGGAAGTGCCCTCGCCCGTCGATGGCGTGCTGAAGGAGATCAAGTTCGAGACCGGCGCCACCGTGACCAGCTCGCAGATCCTGGCGATCATCGAGGAAGGCGCGACCGCCGCTGCGGCGCCGGCCGAGGCCAAGGTCGCCGAGGCCCCGAAGGCCGAAGCGCCCAAGGCCGCCGCCGCGGAAGCACCGAAGGCCGCCAAGGCCGACGCGCCGAAGGCCGCCGGCGATGTGTCCAGCCTGCCGCCGGGCGCGCGCTTCAGCGCCATCACCGAAGGCGTGGATCCGTCGCAGGTCGAAGGCACCGGCCGCCGCGGCGCGGTGACCAAGGAAGACATCCTCAACTACGCCAAGAACGGCGGCGCCGGCAAGGCCAGCGGTGCGCGTCCGGAAGAGCGCGTGCCGATGACCCGCGTGCGCAAGCGCATCGCCGAGCGCCTGATGCAGTCGAAGAACTCGACCGCGATGCTGACCACCTTCAACGAGGTCAACCTGGCCAAGGTCTCGGCCGCGCGCAAGGAGCTGCAGGACGAGTTCCAGAAGGCCCACGGCATCAAGCTCGGCTTCATGAGCTTCTTCGTCAAGGCCGCGGCCAACGCGCTGCAGCGCTTCCCCCTGGTCAATGCCTCGATCGACGGCGACGACATCATCTATCACGGCTACAGCGACATCTCCATCGCCGTGTCCACCGACAAGGGCCTGGTCACGCCGGTGCTGCGCAACGTCGAGCGGCAGTCCTTCGCCGACATCGAACAGGGCATCGCCGACTACGCCAAGAAGGCGCGCGACGGCAAGCTGAGCCTGGAAGAACTGCAGGGCGGCACCTTCACCGTGACCAACGGCGGCACCTTCGGCTCGCTGCTGTCGACCCCGATCATCAACCCGCCGCAGAGCGCGATCCTGGGCATGCACGCGATCAAGGAGCGTCCGATCGCCGAGAACGGCCAGGTCGTGATCGCGCCGATGATGTACCTGGCGCTGTCCTACGACCACCGCATCATCGACGGCAAGGACTCGGTGCAGTTCCTGGTCGACATCAAGAACCAACTGGAAAACCCGGGCCGGATGCTGTTCGGTCTGTAAGAGCCGGGAATCGGGAATGGAGAGTGGGGAATGGGACAAGCGCCCATTTCCCTGCCCTGTTCCCGCCTGGACCTGGATGGGAGGCGGCAGGCGCCTGCGCTTTTGCGATTCCCCATTCCCTATTCCCCATTCCCGTGTGAGCGAATGAAATGAGCGAACAATACGACGTCGTCGTCATCGGTGCCGGTCCCGCCGGCTATCACGCGGCCATCCGTGCCGCCCAGTTGGGCCTGAAGACCGCGTGCATCGACGCGGCGCTGGGCAAGGACGGCAAGCCGGCGCTCGGCGGCACCTGCCTGCGCGTGGGCTGCATTCCGTCCAAGGCGCTGCTGGATTCCTCGCGCCAGTTCTGGAACATGGGCCACCTGTTCGGCGAGCACGGCATCAGCTTCAAGGATGCCAAGATCGACGTCGCGGCGATGGTCGGGCGCAAGGACAAGATCGTCAAGCAGTTTACCGGCGGCATCGCCATGCTGTTCAAGGCGAACAAGATCACCCCGTACTACGGCTTCGGTGAGCTTCAGCCGGGCAACGTGGTCAAGGTCAAGCAGCACGACGGCAGCGAAGTCGAGCTGAAGGGCACCAACGTGATCCTGGCCGCCGGCTCGGATTCGATCGAACTGCCGTTCGCCAAGTTCGACGGCGAGACCATCGTCGACAACGTCGGTGCGCTGGACTTCACCGAAGTGCCCAAGCGCCTGGCGGTGATCGGCGCCGGCGTGATCGGCCTGGAACTGGGCAGCGTGTGGACGCGCCTGGGCGCCGAGGTCACCATCCTCGAAGCGCTGCCGGACTTCCTGGCCCTGGCCGATGCCGAAGTGGCCAAGACCGCCTTGAAGGAATTCAAGAAGCAGGGCCTGGACATCAAGCTCGGCGCCAAGGTCTCCAAGACCGAAGTCACCGGCAAGGGCAAGAAGCAGGAAGTGGTCGTCACCTATAGCGACAGCGAAGGCGAGAAGACCCTCAACGTGGACAAACTGCTGGTGGCCGTCGGCCGCCGCGCCGCCACCAAGGGCCTGCTGGCCGACGGTACCGGCGTCAAGGTCAACGAGCGCGGCCAGATCGAGGTCGATGCGCACTGCCACACCGGCGTGGACGGCGTGTGGGCGATCGGCGACTGCGTGCGTGGGCCGATGCTCGCGCACAAGGGTTTCGAGGAAGGCATCGCGGTCGCCGAACTGATCGCCGGCCTGCCCGGCCACGTCAACTTCGACACCATTCCGTGGGTCATCTACACCGAGCCGGAAATCGCCTGGGTCGGCAAGACCGAGCAGCAGCTCAAGGCCGAAGGCGTGCCGTACAAGGCCGGCAGCTTCCCGTTCGCCGCGATCGGCCGTGCGGTGGCGATGGGCGAGCCCGCGGGCTTCGTCAAGGTCATCGCCCACGCCGAGACCGACCGCGTCCTGGGCATGCACCTGGTCGGCGTCGGCGTCTCCGAACTGGTCCACGAAGGCGTGCTGACCATGGAGTTCAACGGCTCGGCCGACGACCTGGCGCGCATCTGCCACGCCCACCCCACCCTGTCCGAAGCGATCCACGACGCGGCCATGGCGGTGAGCAAGCGGGCGATTCATAAGGCCAATTGAGGCCGGGAAACGGGAATGGAGAATCGGGAATGGCAAGCGCATTCCCGGCACTGCATTCCCACTGCATAACGCCGGGCCCGAGTCCGGCGTTATGCGTTTCGGCTTTTGATTTTCCCTATTCCCCATTCCCGACTCCCCATTCCCGATGAAAAGCATCTGCGTCTACTGCGGCTCCAACGCCGGCAACAAGCCCGCCTACGTCGAGCGCGCCACCGCGCTGGGCACGCGCATCGCCGAGCAGGGGCTGCGCCTGGTCTATGGCGGCGGCAACGTCGGCCTGATGGGCACCGTGGCCAATGCGGTGCTCGCCGCCGGCGGCGAGGTCACCGGCGTGATTCCCAAGCAGCTGGCGGACTGGGAAGTGGCGCACCGCGGTCTCACTGAGCTGGAAATCGTCGGCTCGATGCACGAACGCAAGTCGCGCATGTTCGACCTGTCCGATGCCTTCGTCGCCCTGCCCGGCGGCTTCGGCACCATGGAAGAAATCTTCGAGATGCTGACCTGGCGCCAGCTCGGCATCGGCAACAAGCCCTGCGCCTTCCTCGACGTGGAAGGGTTCTACGCGCCGCTGATCGGCATGATCGATCGCATGGTCGAGGAGCGCTTCCTGCACCCGGACCAGCGCGCCGACCTGTGGTACG
>CAJYXO010000136.1 GCA_913778765.1 uncultured Massilia sp.
CGAAGAAACCGGTGACGCCAGCGAAAGCTGGTGGTGCCGGCCACGCCGATCTGGTCGGCCGAACGGCGTACGCTGCGCGAGTCGAGCATGCTGCCGAGGTAGTCGAGCCAATGCGCCTTGTGGCGCAGCCGGGCCAGCGGCGTGCCGCTCAGCGCGTTGAAGGTCTTGTGGCATTGGCGACAGCGGTAGCGCTGCAGGCCGTGGGCCTGGCCATGGCGATAGGGGTGAGCAGTGCGACAGTGCGGACAGGACGGCGGCGCGGCCGGCTGTTCGACGATCTCGAGCACACGGTCGAGCCCGGCTGCAGATTGCAGCAAGGCCAGCAGGCGCTCACGCTGGCGCCGTGTCAGGCTCGACAGGCGTTGGAGAAATTGCTCGAACTGCCGTGCTCGCATGGCGCCTCCGTCAACGGTTCAAGTCGACGTTGGACCGGGCGCTTGCCAAAAAGATTCCACACTTAATGCGAACAGCGCCTAAAGAAAAGGCCGCCCGGCCTGGTGGCGGGGCGGCCTGTGCCGCGGCAGTGCCGGTGCGCTTAACTGTAACTGGTCCAGCGCTGTGGGATGTCGATATGGCCCGCGCGGGCCGCATCGGCGTAGGCGCGCATTTCGGCGACGACGGCCTCCATCTGCTCGTTGTCCGGATTGGCCAGGAAGCCCTTCATCCGCTCCTGCAGCGCAGCCTGCTGGTCGCGCCATTCATAACGGGACGACTTGCTCATGCCGCCCCCTTGCGGCGAACTGCCGTCTTTGTATTTTTCGTGTTCATGACACCCTCCTTCATAAGGCGTACAGGATGCCCCAAGGTGGCGCGGACGATCCGTGCGATACCTCACACTGGCTCGGTCAATACGGCACGGTAGAAGAGGGCAAGTCGACGCTCCAGCTCGCGGTGCGCCTGTTCCAGCGGCTGCTTCTCGGGCGGGAACACGAAGCGGCACAGCTGGTCGCCGGCGATGCAGCCCATCAGGTGGCCGGGCAGCAGGTCGAGTTCGACGTCGGCGCGCAGCTGGGCGCGGATGTCGGGACGCGCAAAGAAGCGGCCCAGCATTTCGCGGGTCTGGCGCGGCCCGCCGTTCCAGAACGCTTCCGCCAGTTCCGGGTTGGTGGGCGCCTCGGCCATGACGATGCGCTGCATGTCGACCGCTTCTTGTGACGTCAGCAGTTCGTACATGTTGCGCGCGAACTCGTCCACGATCTCTTTCAGCGGACGGGTATCGGTCTGCATCGGCTGGCTGCGGAAGAAGCGGTGGCGCTTGTCCACCAGCACGGCGTGCAGCAGTCCCGCCTTGCCGCCGAACTTCACGTAGATGGTGCGCACCGCCACGTGCGCGGCGCGGGCGATCGATTCCAGGCTGGTCTTGGAATAGCCATTCTTGAGGAACAGGGCGCCAGCGGTCTGCAGCAATTCCTGCATGCGGGCTTCGACCTCGGCGGCTTTCGGGCGGCCGGCAGCCTTGCAGCTAGTGTCGGGGATATCCATGCCGCCACTCTAGCGCAGAAAAAAATGAAATGCAACCGTTTCATTTCTTGACTTCGCCAGATCTTTGTCCAATAATGCGATGAACCAATACACCATTTTTCTTCATCGGAGTCGTATTCATGGCAGATTCGCACACCACGGTCGAGCAGAAACCGTCCGCCGCCGTTCCGCCGGCCCAGGCCAACGCGCCGGCTGCCGGCGCCGCACCCGCCAACGCCAGCAAGGGACCGCCCAAGCGCGTGCTGATCGTGGTCGGCATCATCGCGGCGGCCGCCATCATCGCCGGTGGCCGCATGTGGTACCGCAGCAGCAACTTCGTCGAAACCGAAAACGCCTATATTACCGGGCACGTCCATCCGGTCTCAAGCCGCATCCCGGGCGTGGTCACCAAGGTGCTGTTCGACGATAACCAGATCGTCAAGGCCGGCGACGTGCTGGCCGAGCTGGACCCGGCCGACCAGGGCGTGAAGGTCGAGCAGATCCAGGCCCAGATCGCCAGCGTGCAGCAGCAGATCCTGCAGGCCGACGCCTCGGTCGAGCAGGCCAGGGCCCAGGCGTCGGCCGCCGGCGCCCAGGTCGCGCAGGCCCAGGCCAACCTGGTGCGCGCCAAGCAGGACGCCGCCCGCTACGGCCAGCTGTACAACACCACCATGAAGGCGGTGTCGAAGGCGGAAGTCGATGCCGCCACCGCGGCCCGCGCCAGCGCCACGGCCGACGTGACCGCGCGCCGCGACAACGCCGCCGCCGCCAAGGCGCAGATCGCCGCCGCCGGCTCGGCGCGCGACGTGCTGAAGGCCCAGGTCAAGGTGCTGCAGGCCCAGCTCAAGGATGCGAAGCAGCAGCTCGGCTACAACCAGGTCGTGGCGCCGGTGTCGGGCCGTATCGGCAAGCGCAGCGTCGAAGTCGGCGCGCGCATCCAGCCGGGCCAGCAGCTCGCCGCCATCGTGCAGGACGACGTCTGGGTGACCGCCAACTTCAAGGAAACCCAGCTGCCGGGCCTGGTGCCTGGCCAGGAAGTCAAGGTCGAAGTCGACGCCCTGAAGGACAAGGAGCTGGTCGGCCGCGTCGACAGCTTCTCGCCGGCCTCGGGCAACCAGTTCGCGCTGCTGCCGGCCGATAACGCGACCGGCAACTTCACCAAGATCGTCCAGCGCGTGCCGGTCAAGATCACCCTCAAGCCGGAAGACCTGAAGAAGTACGCCGGCCGCCTGGTGCCGGGCATGTCGACGGTGGTCGAGATCGACCTGCGCCAGAAGAACCCGCAGCCGGCCCGCACCGCGTCGGCGCAATAAAGGACCGTCATGTCCAGTTCCACCCAGACCATGGCGGGGCCGGCGAACAACGTGCGCGTCGATGCGCGCACGTGGATCGCCGTGGCCGCCGGCATGCTCGGCGCCTTCATGGCGGTGCTCGACATCCAGATCACCAACTCCTCGCTGCGCGACATCCTCGGTACGCTGTCGGCCACGCAGGAAGAGGGCTCGTGGATCTCGACCGCCTACCTGTGCGCCGAGATCGTCGTCATCCCGATGACCGCGCTGTTCGTGCGCGCCCTCGGCCAGCGCCGCTACCTGATGATCACCACCGCCCTGTTCCTGGCCTTCTCGACCCTGTGCGGCACGGCCTGGAACCTGCAGAGCATGATCGTGTTCCGCATGCTGCAGGGCTTTACCGGCGGCGCCCTGATCCCGATGGCGATGACCCTGGTGATGACGCGCCTGCCGGCCTCCAAGCGCGCGGCCGGCATGGCGATGTTCGGCCTGACCGCGACCCTGGCGCCGGCGATGGGACCGACCCTGGGCGGCTACCTGACCGAGCTGTATGGCTGGCCCTCGATCTTCTACATCAACTGGGTGCCGGGCGTGCTGCTCATCGCCGGCATGTACTGGGGCATCGACAAGGAGCCGATGAACCTGCAGACCCTGTTCAAGGCCGACTGGCTGGGCATCGCCTTCATGGCGCTGGGCCTGGCCAGCCTGACCATCTTCCTGGAAGAGGGCAATTCGAAGGACTGGTTCGATTCGAACTTCATCATCACCTTCGCGGCGCTGGCGCTGGTCGGCATCCTCGGCTGGGTGACGACGAGTTATTCGCGCGCCGAGCCCTTCGTGAACCTGCGCCTGTACGGCCAGCGCAACTTCCTGGTCGCGACCATGCTGTCGGCGGTGATCGGCATGGGCCTGTACGGCTCCTCCTACCTGCTGCCGCTGTTCCTGGGCCAGATCGCGGGCTACTCGCCGATGCAGATCGGCGAAGTGATCGCCTGGGTCGGCCTGCCGCAGCTGTTCGTCATGCCCTTCGTGGCGCGCCTGTCGCAGAAAATCGACAACCGCATCCTGTGCATGTTCGGCCTGGCGCTGTTCGGCGTGTCCTGCCTGATGAACGCCTTCATGGACGCCAGCACCGGCTACGACCAGCTGATGGTCACCCAGGTCATCCGCGCGATCGGCCAGCCTTTCGTGATGCTGACGCTGTCGAACTTCGCGATGAACGGCGTCGCGCCGAAGGACATGCCGTCGGCCTCGAGCCTGTTCAACATGACCCGCAACCTGGGCGGCTCGGTCGGCATCGCGATGCTGGCGACCGCGCTCACCAACCGCGAGCACTTCCATTCGGCGCGCCTGGGCGAATCGGTGTCGATGTTGTCAAGCGCCACGCAGGCGCGCCTGGATGCGCTGACCCAGGCCTTCGTGTCGCGCGGCGCGGACGCCGCCACGGCGGCCAACCAGGCGATCGCGGCGATCGACCACATCGTGCGCCGCGAGTCCTTCGTGATGGCCTACAACGACGGCTTCTTCCTGGTCGGCGCGATCCTGCTCGGCGCGATCCTGCCGCTGTGGTTCGCGGACAAGGTCAAGTCGCCGGGTGGGGCCGGGGGTGGGGGTCACTGATGATCTGTTCCTAGTTACCGCGTGAATTACCTCGTCATCCCCGCGGAAGCGGGGATCCATGCTGAGCGGCTTCGTTCGGCTCGGTATGGTTTCCCGCTTCCGCGGGAACGACGGACGGCAAACGGATATCTTCTAATGAAAAATACTATGTTCAAGCCTGTCATCCATACCGCACTCGCCGCGGCCGTCGCCGCCGCCTTGAGCGCCTGCGGCACCATCGGCCCGAACTTCAAGGCCCCCCAGGCCGTCGACACCCCGGCCTACCGCCACGCGCCGGCCGCGCAGGGTCAGGACCCGCAGTTGACGCAGAATGCGCGCCTGCCGGCCGAGTGGTGGACCGTGTTCGGCGACCAGACCCTGAACGGCCTCGAACAGCGCGCCCTGCACGACAACCCGAACGTGCGCGCCGCCGCGCAGCGCCTGGTGCAGGCGCAGGCCCAGTTGGGCGTGGTGCGCGCCGGCCAGCTGCCGACCGTGAACGTGCAGGCGGGCGTGTCGAACCAGCGCACCTCGGCCGAGACCTCGACCGGCCTGGCGCTGGGCCACCGCTCGATCGAAGGTAACAACTACACGGCCGGTCTCGGCTTCTCGTGGGAGCTCGATTTATGGGGCCGCGTGCGCCGCATCGTCGAAGCCGCCGACGCCCAGGCCCTGGCGGCCCAGGACGACCGCGACGGCGTGCTGCTGATGCTGTCCAGCCAGGTCGCCACGACTTACTGGCAGCTGCGCGGCCTCGACACCGAACTGGCGATCCTGCGCAACGCGCTGGCGACGCGCCGCGAATCCCAGCAGCTGATCGAAGCGCGCTTCAACGCCGGCCTGTCGAACGAACTGGACGTCTCGCGCACCCGCATCGAGCGCGCCAACGCCGAAGCCGACCTGCACGAAGCCCAGCGGCAGCGCAACACGCTGGAGCACGCGCTGGCCGTGCTGGTGGGCGCCTCGCCGAGCACGACCATGATCGCCGCCAACGCCGATGCCGCGCTGCCGACGCCGCCGAGCATCCCGGTCGGCCTGCCGGCAAGCCTGCTGGGCCAGCGCCCGGACCTGGCCTCGAGCGTGGCCAACCTGCAGTCCTTCAATGCGCAGATCGGCGTGGCCCAGGGCGCCTTCTATCCGGCGCTGTCCCTGACCGGCAACTACGGCTATGCCTCGGAAAGCCTGCGCAACCTGGCGCAGGGCAGCGCGCGCCAGTTCTCGTTCGGCCCGCTGGCGCTGTCGCTGCCGATCTTCGACGCCGGCCGCAACCGCGCCAACCTGAAGCTCTCGCAGGCCAAGTATGACGAAGCCGTGGCCAACCACGAAGCGCGCCTGCTGACGGCGCTGCGCGAAGTGGAAGATGCGCTGTCGGACGTGCAGGAGCGCCAGCAGCAGGGCGACGTCCAGGCGCAGGCCCAGCAGGCGGCGGCCCGCGCGCTGCTGGTGGCGCAGGCCCGCTACGACCGCGGCGTGTCGACCTACCTCGACGTCACCGACGCCCAGCGCAGCACGCTGGCGGCGGACCGCGCCGCGGCGCAGATCCGTACCCAGCGCCTGCTGGCGGCGGTGTCGGTGGCGCGGGCGCTGGGCGGCGGCTGGCAGCAGGGCGAACCACTGGCGACCATCGCCGGACCGAAAACCAAATAGGCGCACATCAGGCCGGCCCGTTCGGGACCGGTGACATTCCGCGCATTTGTCGTCCCCCTTCCAATGTTACCTTTGGGAAATAATATGGAAGGGGGATTGGCATGCATTTCTTTGGACGGCTGTGGGCCGCTTTATTGCTGACGCTCGCGCTGGCGCCTGGCGCATCCGCGGACGCGCCGGCGCCGGCGCCGGCCAGGCGTGAAGCTTTCGGTTTCGCGGCGTTCGCGAAGAGCCTGGACAGGCTGCGCGAACAGCGCCGCCTGCCACAGGCACGGTACGACGCCGCGCAAGGGCGCTTTGCCGCGCTCTGGCTGCCCAAACTCGTGGCCGCAGATGCGGCCGGCGATCCCTTCGCCACCTGGATCCTGCGCGACTGCGACGCGATGCCGGGGCTGCCGCGTGCGGACATCGACAGCAGCTGTTCCGGCGAGCCCGATGCGCGCGAGCGCGCCGCGCAGCGGCTGCAGGGCTCCACGGTCGGCCGCGACATGGCGGCCCTGAAGCGGCTGACCGACAGGCTGTTCTACCCCTCTCTCATCGACCAGGAATGCCAGCGCGACACCCGCTGCGGCATCGTTGCGGTCACCAAGGTCATGCAGGACCTCGAACAGTACATGATCGCCACCGGCATCCTGCCGGGCCTGCCGATACAGGCTTTCTGCCCAACCGGCGGCGGCGACCCGTCCCTCCGGCCGCAGGCCGAAGCCTGCCAGATTGCCGCGCACCGGGTACTGGCGATGCACACGCTGGCGCGCCGTTTCTATCGTCCGTCGATGGAAGGCGCATCCGACGACCGCATGCGGATGGATGCGCATCCGTACGCCGCCTTCGACGACATCGACATCGACGGCAAGCCGGCCAGGGGCGGGGAGGCGAAGCCCGAGGGCCTCGATTTCCACGGGCAGTTCTACGGCGAGGTCGTGCATGCGCTGGACGCGATGGAGGCCGGCATCCGCAAGCGCGCGGCGGAAGACCCGCGCTGGACCGTCCTGCTGCACAGGGCGCCGAAGGGTGTCGAAAGGCAGGACAAGAGCGTGCCCAAGGTGCGCCAGCCACCGCGCAACAAGAAGGAGTTCTGGTTCGCCTACGAGAACCGGATGACGAAGCGCTTCGCCGGTCACTATCGAGGCGGTTTGCTGTCGCTGGCATCGAACAGCAGCGTTACCGTCCTGTATCCGGCAGCGCAAAGCGTGCGCGGACGCTACCTGATGTTCCAGGGAGGGGGGCCGCAGGCCAAGGTGGAAATGGGCCTGCTGGGACCTTGCACCACGCGCGATCCGGAAGAGCTGCTGTGCATCTGGCGCGACCGCGCGGGCACCGGCAGCGTGTCGTTCGCGTTCAAGCGCAACGCCAGCGTCTTCAAGGGCCACTGGATGCCTTTCGGCTCGCCGGCCGACACCTTCGCGCACATGGACAAGCGCTACTGGGACGAGCTGGCGACCTGGGACGGCACCCTGCAATGAAGGGACGCGCGGCCTAGCGCTTCTTGGGCCCGCCGCGCTGGTGCTGCGCCCGCTGCTGCTTCTGCTGCGTCTCCACGCGGTTCTGGCGCGCCTTGTACAGGGCCACTGCTTCCTGCTTCGCCTGCTCCAGCGTGCGCAGTTCCGGCTTGTCGTCGTGGATCACGAAATACTCGGCGTCCTGGGCCTGCATCACCAGCTTGATGGCGGCGTCGTCGGCCATGTCGTACATCTCGGTGAGCAGGGTAGTCACTTCGTCGAGGAAGGCTTCGTAGGTGAGGGTCGTGGTCATGGCAATTCCGTGTGCTTGAGGCGAAACCGACATTATCGCAAAGCCGCCCGCGCAGTGTAAGATCGGCCATCGTCACCACACAGACCGCTACCATGCTCGCACGCCCGCTCCTCCTCGCCGCACTGCTGACCTCGAACATCGCCGCCGCCCAATCCTGGCAAGCCACGCCCAGCGGCACCACGGCCGAACTGCGCGGCCTGTCCGTCGTCAGCGACAAGGTCGCCTGGGCCAGCGGCGCCAGGGGCACCGTCCTGCGCACCATCGACGGCGCGCACTGGCAGGCGATGCAGGTGCCGGAGGCCGACAAGATCGACTTCCGCGACATCCACGCGATCGACGCGAAGACCGCCATCGTGATGGGCGCGGGACCCGGCGCGGCGTCACGCATCTACGCTACCGCCGACGGCGGCGCGACCTGGCGCTTGACGACGACCAACCAGGTGGCGGAGGGCTTCTGGGACGCGATGGCGTTCTGGGACAAGGACCACGGCATCCTGTTCGGCGATCCGGTCAAGGGCAGCTTCCAGGTCTACGCTACCTCCGACGGCGGCGCGAGCTGGCAGGAGGTCGCCGCTCGCGGGCTCGAGGCGATGCCGTCTGAAGGCGCATTTGCGGCCAGCGGGACCTGCCTGACCGTGGCCGGATCGAGCGACGCCTGGATCGCCACCGGCGGCGGCGCCACGTCGCGCGTGTTCCACTCGGCCGACCGCGGCAAGACCTGGCGTGCGGCATCGACGCCGATCCCGGCCGGCGCGGCGGCGCGCGGCGTGTTCTCGGTGGCCTTCCTGAATGCGAAGGAGGGCTTTGCGGCCGGCGGCGATTACAAGGAAACGCAGATGGCCGGCGTCAACGGCGCGCGCACCGAGGATGGCGGCGCGAGCTGGACGCCGGTTTCGATCCAGCCTGCCGGCTACATGTCGGTGGTGGCGCCGGTGCCCGGTGCGCCGCGTACCCTGGTCGCTGCCGGCCTGGCGGGGTCGGGGTATTCGCTGGACGGCGGCAAGAGCTGGACGGCGCTGGACAAGACGCCGATGAATACGGTGGGGTTTGCAAGCCCGGCGGCCGGCTGGGCGGTCGGGCCGAAGGGGCTGGTGATGAAGTATGCGGGACCGACGCTGGGCGGCAAGTAATCGAAGTTTGGGCTTTTCGACGGCTGTTGTCGGGTCGGCAGTGGACGGTTGCATTAGTCTGCAACCGGTGGTCTACCGAAAGTTAGCACCGGTGAGTGCGGCAAACAAGTACTTAGCACACGATGTCAGGTCTTGAAAGCTGGTGAGGCCGCAGTGATGCGGAACTCAATCGACGGCAGACGGTTTGGGCCGATGGACCACATCCACACGAAGGATACCCGTTTGGCCATGCCGGTATCATGGAAATGCATATTTTGCCGGGTGACTTCGTGCGCGAAACTGCCATCGCTCAGCTTGTGGTTTTTTTTACTAAACGATTTCTTCAGCGCGGCATATTCCGATGCACTGGCTATACCGGAAAATATCACCAGTTTATAGGGGGCATCGGCTGCGCAGATCTTCTCCCAGTCGGACTGCACTCCAGCAGTGTTGTTGGGATCACTCTTGATCTCGACCGCCAAATGTGCGAGTTGGGTCGGTAGTCCGACCAGCAAATCCAGACGTCGACTTTTGTCCGGATACATGGACTCCTTTCTGTTGACGAAGGTGGTCGATAAGAAGTCGACCAGTACATCGCGCAGCAGTTGCCGTATCAAGAATTCGTCGACAAGTTGATCGACAGTGGCGCCAGCATCCAGATGGGCGGCCACTTGTTTGGCCGCCATGCGCAACGCCACTTGCGGCCAGAGGATCTGCATCATTGCCGATGCCGGGGCCGATCCCGTAGTCGGAGCGGATGGCTGCGTTGGCCCCGCTGTGGATGTGACCGGCTTACTGGAGCTCTTCTTGGTAGCCATAAGCTAGGATCTTTGCGCTTACTCCAGACAACCTTTCAGCATGCTTCCAGCTCAGGAGGGAACTCCAGCTTGGACTGTCTCCCTCGTAAGTTACTTGCATCAACGTGTAACGATTTACTAACATCCCAGTACCGGTTGGGTAATGTTCAAACCACATCGGTCTCTTGTTTTTCCACGTCGCAGGAACCTCCTCAGCAAGCTGGTCGCCTATAGCTTCCAAGCCGTTGGTTACCGATGTGCCAATAATGCCGGGGATCTGGCTGCAGACTACGACCACGTCGCCATTTTTTTTTCGTACGAGCAGTATCGTACAGAACGATTCGCCTCCGAACCCCCGGAAACTGAAGTTGCTGTAGTAGCGCGCATCCTCTATTGCTTTGGGGAGCCCACTGATTTTTTGAAATCTGTTTTTCATGTCGCTCAAGCAGGGTAGGGCGAAACTGCAAACTGAAGTGGCGTCATCACCCCTTGCAACGGAATGATGGCGCTTCGCCTGGTAGCATTCCGGCGCGGTGCGCGGATCTTATCACTGTATTTGACACCAATACTATCTCCTTGCGCCCCGGTCGCTGGTTTGTAGCGCCTTTTGAGTGCTCGTCAAATTTTTCGCCGTACTTGAATAAGTCAGTTGCAGCCGGTTGTGAAATTTTGAGACTTTTTCACCCTGGCAACCTGCTATCCTGAGTCGGACGTCCAAGATCGGGCCGGATGGAAAATGTCCATTGGCGCTAATTGACGCTGCGGCCGACAACGGACACACTCATTCGGTACCACCACATGGAATCCAGCGCATGAGCAGCGAATTCGTCACCTCTGTACCCTACCTTTACACGGAACGACTCCTGCTACGTGAATACCGGCGGGACGACTTCGACGCATTCGCAGCGCACCTGGCCGACCCTGTCAGCTCGGCCCATCTGGTCACGGCCGACCGCCAGACTGCATGGCGCATCTTCTGTTCGCAGGCAGGACTGTGGCTCCTGCATGGCGCCGGATGGTGGGCTGTCGAGGAGAAGGAAACCGGTCGGCTCGTCGGGGGTGTCGGCGCCTTCTTTCGCGAGGAATCCACGGTGATGGAGCTCGGCTGGAATACCTACCGTGCCTTTTGGGGACAGGGATTCGCGAACGAAGCGGCGGCGGCAGCCTTGCAGTACGCGTTCGAAACGCGGCGCGAACCGAAAGTCCGGGCGCTCATCGCTGCGGCCAATGCATCGTCGCTGGGCGTTGGCAGGCGCCTTGGCCTGGCTTATGAAGCCGACACCGAGATACATGGAAAGGCGGTCGGCGTTTATACGCGCGAGCGGGGCAGCTTGGTCGTTCAGGCCTAGTGGCCGTAATAATGGAGTTTGGTCTCATGGTGAATAACGCGCGACGGGTGTCGCATAAAAGGTGGGTCGCGCTGCCGATCCTATGGACCGCTTTTACTGCAAGTGCTATGCCACCTCCGCCGCCCGCGCCTCCGCAACTTCGCAAAGCCTGGATGACCGTCACCGTCAAGCTTGTCGAAGCGAGCCATGAAAGCGTTACCAGGATAACCGAGCTCTGCAAAGTTAGCGGAATGGTCCCTGTTTACGCCGATAGCGGTGGCGCTGCCAGTGCTCATGGTGGTCAGATTACGGGTTGCAAGATGCGTTGGAAGGGACAGAGTTTGGATGTCTCCTTGCGAGGAGCGATAGCAATTTCGCGGGGCCCCGTTACCTTTGCGTTTGCAAGCGTCAGCGTCGTGCCTCCGGACGCCATGCCACTCTGCCCGGACATGTGCGCGCCACAACCGCTAGCGGATTCCCGCGGAGAAGTGAGGGTGAACGGCCATCCAAAGGCGATCGATTTCAGCCTGGTTCCCAACCTTGTATCCTTCATGAATGCCAAGCCGAAGGTCTGGCTTGAAGCGGATGTCGTGGCCGAAGGCCGAGGACGCGCGCTCTAGCGCGAGAAATCAAGTACAAGACTGCGTGGGTGGTCAAACCCAGGAGAAAAAATGCTGCAACTAAGACCCAACTGCGAATGCTGCGACAAGGACCTGCCGCCGGACTCGAAAGAAGCCATGATCTGCTCTTTCGAATGCACCTTCTGCACGGACTGCGTCACTGGCGTCCTGAACAACACCTGCCCGAACTGCGGCGGCGAGCTGGTCGCACGCCCCAGGCGCGCGCTGGAAAAGCTGGCGAAGAACCCGGCGTCCACCACGCGCGTATTGAAACCGGGCGGCTGCAAACGGGCTGCCTAGGTAAATAGCCCCGCACCGCGCGGCCGCTAACCCGCCGCCATCACCGTGACCGCCGGCCGCACCGGCTGCACCGGCTGCGCAGGCGACACGGTCTGCACCGGCGCCACATCCTCGGCCACGGCGCCCGAAGCAGCCGCCCCCTCGTCGAAGCGGAAAGCCCGCGCCTCATGCACCTTCCACGCGCCACCGCCGGTCAGGTGCAGCACATGCGTGTGATGCCGCAGCACCGCCGGGCGGTGCGCGATACTGATCAGGGTCGCGCCGCTCTCGCGCAGGCGCGCATACAGCGAGGCCTCGTTGCCGCTGTCCAGCGCACTGGTCGCCTCGTCCAGGATGACGATGCGCGGCGCGTGCACCAGCACGCGGCCGAATGCCAGGCGCTGCTGCTCGCCGACGGACAACAGCTTTTCCCAGTCCTGTACCGCATCCAGCCCGCCGGCGCGCTTGGCCAGTTCCGGCAGGTGCACGGTGTCGAGGATCGCCAGCAGTTCCTCGTCGCTCAGTTCGCAATGCGCGCTGGGGTAGATCAGCTGGCTGCGCAGCGAGCCGTGCTGCAGGTAGGGCTGCTGCGGCAGGAAGAACAATTCCTCGATGGGCGGATGGTGGATGGCGCCGCTGCCGCAATCCCACAGGCCGGCGATCGCGCGCAGCAGCGAGCTTTTGCCGCAGCCGCTGTCGCCGGTGATGAGCAGGGCCTCGCCGGGCTTCAGGACCAGGTTCAGTTCCTTGATCAGCACGCGCTCGGATTGCGGCGGATGCAGGGTCAGGGCTTCGATCCGCAGGTGCTTCGCGGCGCGCTTTTCGATGCGCGGTTGTGCGTCGTTGGCCGCCGCCTTGGCCAGCGCCTCCGGCAGCACCAGCGTCGACAAGCCCTGCAGGCGGTCGACCCCGGCCACGAAGCGGCTCAGGCTCTCGAAGTTGTCGACGATGACGCCGACCGCGCCGAGGACGGCGGTGAAGGCGCCGGCGGCCTGCACCGCGCGGCCGACTTCGAGTTCGCCCGACAGCACCTGCGACGCCAGCAGCACGCTCGGCAGCACCAGGGTCAGCTGGCTGAAGGTGCGCTGGAACAGGTTGAGCGTGCGCTGTTTCTTGATCAGCTTGGCGTAGTTCTGGATCACCTTGCCGAGCCTGCGGTTGATGTGCGCGCGTTCCTGGGTTTCGCCGCGGTAGAAGGCGATCGATTCGGCGTTTTCGCGCACGCGCATCAGGCTGAAGCGGAAGTCCGCCTCGCGCCGCAGTTGCCAGAAGTTCAGGTGGATCAGGGGTTTGCCGAAAAAGAAAAGGGCCAGCACGGTGCCGGTCACCGCGTACGCGACCAGCACCGCCACCAGCGTCGTCGAGATCGACCACAGCACCGCGCTGAAGGCCACCAGCTGCATGAAGGACCCCAGGAAGATCAGCAGGAAGTTGATCGAGCGGCCCGTGAAGGTGTTGATGTCCTCGCTGATGCGCTGGTCGGGGTTGTCGAGCTCGGCGTTCGAGCCGAGCTCGTAGTACTTGCGGCCTTTCAGGTAGCCGTCGAGGAAGCGGCCGGTGAGCCAGCGCCGCCACTGGTTGGCGAACTGGTCGCGCATGTAGTAGTAGAAGGCGTAGCTCGGCACCGCGAAGGCCAGCACGAACAGGCAGGCCTTGACGGCGCTCCAGAAGCGCGGGCCCTCCCTGGCGGCCAGCGCCGAGGTCATTTCGCCGGCCTGGTCGTTCAGCATGACCGCGAACTTGGTCTCCGCCAGCATCAGCACGATCAGCAGGAAGAGCAGGGACCAGGCCTGCTTCTTTTCCTCGCCCAGCCAATAGGGTTTGGCGACCCGGATGAACTGCTTCCACGCGGCGAGCGACAGGGGCTCGATGCGGCGCTTTTTCTTCGGCGCCGGGGAGGCTCCATGGCTTGCTGCTGGGGTAGGCGTGCTCATTTTTCCGTACTTACAGTGAACTAACGAGTTCAGCATACGGCCGCACGGCTGGGTGCTCCGTGCGGAAACAGACATAGCAGGCCGGAAAAGAACCTGCACAGCCTTATGCGGCAAGCTCCTCCTGGCGCAGGGTCAGCACCCGCACGCCATGCCGCGTCACCGCCACCGTATGCTCGAACTGCGCGGACAACTGCCCGTCGCGCGTGACCACGGTCCAGCCGTCGTCCTCGGTGCGGACGCTGTGCCGGCCCTGGTTGAGCATCGGCTCGATGGTGAAGACCATGCCTTCGCGCAGCATCAGGCCGGTCTGTGGTTTGCCCCAGTGCAGCACCTGCGGCTCCTCGTGCATTTCGCGTCCGATGCCGTGGCCGCAGTATTCGCGCACCACCGTATAGCCGTGGCGCCGCGCATGCTTTTCGATGGCATGGCCGACGTCGCCCAGCGTGGCGCCCGGACGCACGGCCTTGATGCCTTTCCACATCGCCTCGTAGGTCACCTGCACCAGGCGCTTTGCCAGCGGCGAGACTTCGCCCACCAGATAGGTCTTGCTGGAATCGGCGATGTAGCCGTTCTTCTCGAGCGTGATGTCGAAGTTGACGATGTCGCCGCTTTGCAGGATCTCGGTGGGCGAGGGCACGCCGTGGCACACCACGTTGTTGCGCGAGGAATTCAGCGCATAGGCATAGCCGTACTGGCCCTTGCTGGCCGGGCGGGCGCGCAAAGTCTCGACGATGTAGCGTTCGGCCAGGTCGTTGACGTCCATGGTCGACATGCCGATCAGGCTCAGCCGGTCGAGCTGGGCGAACACCTCCGCCAGCAAACGGCCGGCCTCGGCCATGAGGACGATTTCTTCGGGGCGCTTGGTCATCGCTAGGCCGCCTTCGCCGGCGGCGGTTCGACGCCGGCCGCGCGCAGCTCGCGCGTCACGATGTCGTTGAAGCTGTCGGTAGGATGCATCTCGCACAGCATGCCGATGCGGATCCAGAACGCCGCCTGCGCGTTGATCGAGCGGCAGGACACCGAGCTGGCCTTGCGCAGCTGGTCGTGCAGTTCGTCTTCGATGTTCACGATGCCCATTGTATGCTCCGTATATGATCTATATATGAATTATATACATTCATAAATCGTTAAGGCAACAGGATTACAATCACGCGATGACAAAATCCGGAGACCCCATGAAGAACCTGCTGACCCCGATCGTCGCCGCCCTGCTGGCGACCGCCGTCCCCGCCTTTGCCGCGGAGCCAGTGAAACCGGCCACCGCGGCCGAACTGACCACGATGGCCAAGCGCTTCGCGCCGATCGACCTGACCGCCGATACCAGCAAGCTGTCGAAGGGCGACCGCGTCGCCATCGAAAAGCTGATCGAGGCCGCCAAGATCGTCGACACCCTGCAGCTGCGCCAGCGCTGGGCCGGCAACGAGGCGTTGTGGGCCGCGCTGCAGAAGGACACCAGCCCGCTGGGGAAGGCGCGCCGCGATTACTTCTGGCTGAACAAGGGCCCGTGGTCCATCATCGACGGCAACCATTCCTTCATGCCGGCGGAATTCGGCGGCATGCGGATCCCGGCCGAGAAACCGGCGGGCGCCAACTTCTATCCGGAAGGCGCCACCAAGCAGGAACTCGAGACCTGGATGAATTCCCTGTCGCCCAAGGACAAGGAGCAGGCGCAGTGGTTCTTCACCGTCATCAAGCGCACCAAGGACGGCAAGGGCAAGCAGCAGTTCACCAGCGTGAACTACTCGGACGAATACGCGACCGAGCTGCAGCAGCTGTCGAAGCTGCTGAAGGAAGCGGCGAATGCCACCGACAACGCGTCGCTGAAGAAATTCCTGAACCTGCGCGCGGACGCCTTCCTGTCGAACGACTACCTGGCCTCGGACTTCGCCTGGATGGACCTGGATTCGCCGGTCGACGTCACCATCGGGCCGTATGAAACCTATAACGACGAGCTGTTCGGCTACAAGGCCGCCTTCGAGGCCTACGTGAACGTGCGCGACGCGAAGGAGACCGAGAAGCTGAACTTCTTCGGCAAGCACATGCAGGAACTGGAAAACAACCTGCCGCTGGATGCGAAGTACCGCAATCCGAAGGTCGGCGCCATCGCGCCGATGGTGGTCGTGAACCAGGTGTATGGCGCCGGCGACGGCAACATGGGCGTGCAGACGGCCGCCTACAACCTGCCGAACGACGAACGCATCATCAGCAAGCGCGGCTCCAAGCGCGTGATGCTGAAGAACGTGCAGGAAGCGAAGTTCGACGCCACCCTGAAGCCGATCACCAAGCTGGTGCTGCGGCCAGGCGACCAGAAGGACCTCGACTTCGATTCCTTCTTCACCCACATCCTGGCGCACGAGATCATGCACGGCCTGGGCCCGCACGCGACCACGCAGAACGGCAAGCCGTCGACGCCGCGCCAGGACCTGAAGGACGCCTATTCGACCATCGAGGAAGCCAAGGCCGACATCACCGGCCTGTGGGCGCTCGGCTACATGATGGACAAGGGCCAGCTGAAATCCTCGCTGGGGCAGGGCGCGGCGGCCGAGCGCAAGCTGTACAACACCTTCCTCGCCTCCGCCTTCCGCACCCTGCACTTCGGCCTGACCGACTCGCACGCGCGCGGCATGGCGATCCAGGTCAACTACCTGCTCGACAAGGGCGGCTTCGTCTCGCACGGCGATGGCACCTTCTCGGTCGATTTCGCGAAGATCAAGGACGCCGTGGCCGACCTCGACCGCGAGTTCCTGACCATCGAAGCGACTGGCGATTATGCGCGCGCCCAGGCGCTGATGAAGCAGTACGTGGTGATCCGCCCGGACGTGCAGAAGGCGCTGGACAAGATGAAGGCGGTGCCGAACGACATCCGGCCTTCGTTCAAGACGGCAGCCGCACTGAGCGCCGCCGCTGCGCCGGCGGGTCGCTGACCCTCCTGCAAACCGCCGAGTCCGCAAATTCGGCGGTTTGCAGAGCGATTGTTGTATTTACACAATAATTCTTTACGGAAATTTGCTTGATTTAAGGAATTCTTAAAGCCGCCTGAGCTTGTCATGGATAGGGATATGCTATAGTCAATCAAGTTGCCATGTGGAAATTAAATCGGCAGCTGCGCCCGGTTCGCTGATGCCGGATTCTCTCTAGCCTACCCATGACATTCTCAGGTTTCACCATCGGCAAACGCCTTGCCATCGGCTTCGGCGCCGTCCTCGTCCTGATGGCCGTGCTGGCCGTCCTGGCGATCCAGCGCGTCGGCCAGATCGACGACATCCTCACCCGCATCAACGACCTCAACAGCGTCAAGCAGCGCTACGCGATCAATTTCCGCGGCAGCGTCCACGACCGCTCGATCGCCGTGCGCGACGTGGTGCTGGCCGCCAGCGCCGACGCCGCCAAGCCGCACGTCGAGCTGATCGGCAAGCTGGACGCCAATTACCAGGAATCCGCCGGCCCGCTGGACGCGCTGTTTGCCCAGCGCACCGACATCCTGCCGGAAGAAAAGCAGGCGCTGGCCA
>CAJYXO010000137.1 GCA_913778765.1 uncultured Massilia sp.
GCAGGCGTCGTTGCAGGCGCCCGGCGCCGCCATCAGCATCACCCACTTGCCCTTGAACTGGTCCAGCGCCGCCGGCCGGCCGTCCAGGGTCGTGGCCGCCATCGCCGGGACCGGGTGGGCGCGCTGGTCGATCAGGGTGCCGTAGTTGTTGCGCTTTTCCGGCTTGATCACATAGAAGGTGAAGTACGACGCGATGATCGGCGAGGCGCACACCAGCAGCACCAGCCACAGCATCCAGCGGCCGCGCTTGCGCATGGGTTGTCCAGGTTCAGCTGCTTTTTTTGCTTCCACTTCGAAATCCTGTCATCACAAAAAAGAGAAACGCCATCGCCGCCAGCGCATACCACTGCACGGCATACCCCTTGTGGCGGTCGATGTCCAGGCTGGGCGCCGGCCAGTCGCGCACCAGGGCCTCGCCCGGCAGGGCCGGGCCGGTCTGCTCGATCACGACCGGCAGCAGGTTCAGGCCGCTGGCCTGCGCGAACTCGGCCGGGCCGGTGTTCTGCACGATCGCATTCGGTTTCAGGGGCGCCGGCGTCCCCAGTTGCATCACGCGCGCCAGTTGCCGCACCGCCCTGCCCTCGAGCGTGACGCGGCCGGTGGGCGTCGTGTAGGCCGGCAGGCGGTCATGCTCGGCCGTATTGCGCGGCAGCCAGCCGCGCGCGACCAGCACGGTCCTGTTCGATCCCGCTATTGTAAACGGCATCAGCAGGATGAAACCGGCCCGGCCTCCCTGCGGCCGGTTGTCGAGGAACACCGGCCAGTTGGGGACGAACTCGCCCGTCACAATGACACGGTGATATTCGAGCTGCGCCGGATCAGCGGCGCCGTCCAGCGTGAGCGGCGCCGCCGCCATGCCCCGGTCGAGCCGCGCCTGCAGCGCCGTCTTCTCGGCCGCGCGGCGGGTCTGCCAGTTGCCGAGCGCGATACCGAGCAGCACGAGAATGAGCGTGGCGATGAAGGGGATTGTTCTGAAACGGAAGCGAAGTCGCATACAATGAATGTCACCATGCCATCTCAGGACACACCATGAAAATCGTCGTCGCCGTCGCTTTCGTGCTCATCATCGGCAGCCTGGCTTCCGCCCTGTTCTTCCTGATGCGCGACAAGGGGCGCAGCAACCGCACCGTGCAGGCGCTGGCGATGCGGGTCGGGCTGTCGATCACGCTGTTCCTGCTGGTGCTGTTTTCGTACAAGATGGGGTGGATACAGCCGACGGGGATTCGCTGACCCGGGGAGCACCGGCCCGGACGGTGTCCGGACCGGCGGGAAGGATTACAGCCAGTAGACAACCACGTACAAGCCCAGCCACACCACGTCCACGAAGTGCCAGTACCACGCGGCCCCTTCGAACGCGAAGTGGTGCTCCGGCGTGAAGTGCCCCTTCAGCACGCGGTACAGCACCACCGACAGCATGATCGCGCCCATGGTCACGTGGAAGCCGTGGAAGCCGGTCAGCATGAAGAAGGTCGAACCGTAGATGCCCGAGGTAAGCTTGAGGTTCAGCTCGGTGTAGGCATGGTGGTACTCGTAGGCCTGGAAGCCCATGAAGACGGCGCCCAGCAGGATGGTGGCGAACAGCCAGATCGCGGTCTTGCTGCGGTGACCGGCGCGCAGGGCGTGGTGGGCGATGGTGAGCGTGACGCCCGAGGTCAGCAGCAGCGCGGTGTTGATGGTCGGGATCGGGAACGGGCCCATGGTGTTGAAGGACTCGACGGTGCCGGCCGGGCCGACGTTGCCCCAGTGTCCGGCGAAGTCGGGCCAGATCACCTTGTGGTCGAGATCCGACAGCCACGGCATCGAGATCGCGCGGGCATAGAACAGCGCGCCGAAGAAGGCGCCGAAGAACATCACTTCCGAGAAGATGAACCAGCTCATCGACCAGCGGTAGGAGCTGTCGATGCGGGCGCCGTACTGGCCCGATTCCGATTCGCCGATGGCGTCGCCGAACCAGAAGTACAGCACCACCAGCATGGCCAGGATGCCGGCGACGCAGACGCCCGGCCCCCAGGACGCCCCGTTCACCCAGCCGGCCGCGCCGGACATCGTGACGAGCATCGATAAGCCGCCAGCCATCGGCCACCGCGAGGGCCCGGGGACGAAATAGTACGGCGCATTGTGTGGCGAACTCATTCTTATCTCCTCAAACGAACTTTTGATTTGTCGAATTCTTGCTCTGCTCTTACTTCGCGACCGCCATCCGCACCACCAGCAGCAGGGTGACGATGAAAATCACCACCCCGATCAAACCGCCGATGATGACGTGGACCGGATTCAGGTTGGCCGCGTCATGCTCGTAGTCCTTGCGCTTGCGGACGCCGAAGAAGGACCAGAACACGGCCTTCATCGTGGCGCCGAAACCCGCCTTTTTATTCATTTTGCCGCCACCGCGCCGCCGATTTCGAAGAAGGTGTACGACAGCGTGATGTTCTTCACTTCGCGCGGCAGCGCCGGATCGATGAAGAACACCACCGGCATCTGGCGCGCTTCGTTCGGGCCCAGCACCTGCTCCCTGAAGCAGAAGCACTCGACCTTCTTGAAGTGCGGCGACGCCGACTGCGGCGCGTAGCTCGGGATGGCCTGGGCCTTCACGGTGCGCGCCTGGGTATTCACGACTTCGTAGACCACGGTCGCCATCTCGCCCGGATGCACGTCGATGCTGCGCTGGGTCGGACGGAAGCGCCACGGTCCCTGCGCATTGCCGTCCAGCTCGACGGTGATGGTGCGGCTCAGGTCGACCTGGGTGTTCGCGGGGCGTTCCACCGTGCCGTCCTTCTGCGTCAGCACGTTAATCCCGAGCACCTCGCACACCTGGCGGTAGATCGGCACCAGCGCATAGCCGAAGCCGAACATCACGCAGGCCACCACCACCAGCTTGCCGAGGGTGCTGCGGTTCAGCTTGCTCATCTCAGCCCATCCACAGCCGCTTGGCGAACAGCAGCACGAAGAAGAACAGCGCCAGCCCGCCGACAGCCAGGGCGGTGCGCAGGTTCTTCCTGCGCAGTTGGGCGGCGCGATCCTGGCGTTGGTCGGCCATCACGTCCTCACTTCACCAGCGGCGGGTTCTCGAAGGTGTGGAACGGCGCCGGGCTCGGCACGGTCCACTCCAGGCCTTCGGCGCCTTCCCAGGGCTTCGCTTCCGCCGGCTTGCCGCCACGGATGGTCGGCAGCACCACGAAGAACAGGAAGAACACCTGGCTGAGGCCGAAGCCGAAGGCGCCGACCGACACGATCTGGTTGAAGTCGGTGAACTGCACGGCGTAGTCGGCATAGCGGCGCGGCATGCCGGCCAGGCCCAGGAAGTGCATCGGGAAGAAGGTGATGTTGAACGTGATCAAGGAAAGCCAGAAGTGGGCCTTGCCGCGGCCTTCCGGGTACATGTGGCCGGTCCACTTCGGGGCCCAGTAGTAGAAGCCGGCGAACAGCGCGAACAGCGAGCCGGCCACCAGCACGTAGTGGAAGTGGGCCACCACGTAATAGGTGTCCTGCACCTGGATGTCGATCGGGGTCACGGCCAGGATCAGGCCCGTGAAGCCGCCCATCGTGAACACGAAGATGAAGCCAACGGCAAACAGCATCGGGGTCTCGAAGGTCATCGAGCCCTTCCACATGGTGGCGACCCAGTTGAACACCTTCACGCCGGTCGGCACCGCGATCAGCATGGTGGCGTACATGAAGAACAGCTGCGAGGTCACCGGCATGCCGGTGGTGAACATGTGGTGGGCCCAGACGATGAAGGACAGGATCGCGATCGACGCGGTCGCGTACACCATCGAGGCATAGCCGAACAAGGGCTTCCTGGCGAAGGCCGGGATGATCTGCGAGACGATGCCGAAGGCCGGCAGGATCATGATGTAGACCTCGGGGTGGCCGAAGAACCAGAAGATGTGCTGGTACATGACCGGATCGCCGCCGCCGGCCGCGTTGAAGAACGAGGTGCCGAAATGGCGGTCGGTCAGGGTCATGGTGATGGCGCCCGCCAGCACCGGCATCACGGCGATCAGCAGGTAGGCGGTGATCAGCCAGGTCCAGCAGAACATCGGCATCTTCATCAGGGTCATGCCCGGTGCGCGCATGTTCAGGATGGTGACGATGATGTTGATCGAACCCATGATCGACGAGGCGCCCATGATGTGCAGGGCGAAGATCGCCATGTCCATGCCGGCGCCCATCTGGGTCGACAGCGGCGCGTACAGGGTCCAGCCGGCGGCGGTGGCGCCGCCCGGCACGAAGAAGGAGCTGGCCAGCAGGATCGCGGCCGGCGGCAGCAGCCAGAACGAGAAGTTGTTCATGCGCGCGAACGCCATGTCGGAGGCACCCACCTGCAGCGGGATCATCCAGTTGGCGAAGCCGACGAAGGCCGGCATGATCGCGCCGAACACCATCACGATGCCGTGCATGGTGGTCAGCTGGTTGAAGAATTCGGGGCGGAAGAACTGCAGGCCGGGCTGGAACAGCTCGGTGCGGATCATCAGCGCCAGCACGCCGCCCGAGAGCAGCATGACGAAGGAGAACCACAGGTACAGGGTGCCGATGTCCTTGTGGTTGGTGGCGAACAGCCAGCGGCGCAGGCCGGTCGGGTGGTCGTGGACATGATCGTGCGCATGGTCGTGGCCATGAACGTGATCGTGGTGTGCGTGATCGATGCTGGAACTCATTTCAGTGTCTCCGATTCCAAACGCTTATTTGCCGCGGGCGGCCAGGACTTCCGACGGCTGGACGATGTTCTGTTCGGCCTTGTTGGTCCAGTTGTTACGGGTATAGGTGATCACGGACGCGATGTCGGAATCCGACAGTTGCTTCCATGCCGGCATGGCGCTCGGGTACTTGCCGCTGTGCTTACCGTTCAGCAGCACGTTGATCTGCTCGGCCTTCGGACCCAGCACGACCGGCGAGCCGACCAGCGCGGCGAAGGCGCTCGGCACGCCCTGGCCGCTGGCCTGGTGGCAGGCCACGCAGTTGGCGGCGTAGACTTTTTCACCCTTGGTCTTCAGTTCGTCGATGGTCCAGACCTTGGTCGGATCGTCGGCCAGGGCCGCCATTTCCTTCTTCTTGCCGTTGACCCAGGCGGTGTAATCGGCGGCCGAGACGACGCGCACGACGATCGGCATGAAGGCGTGTTCCTTGCCGCACAGCTCGACGCAGTTGCCGCGGTAGACGCCGACCTTCTCGGCCTTGAACCAGCTGTCGCGCACGAAGCCCGGGATGGCGTCCTGCTTGACGGCGAAGGCGGGGATGGTCCAGGAGTGGATCACGTCGTTGGCGGTCAGCACCAGGCGGACTTTCTTGTTGACCGGCACGACCATCTCGTTGTCGACTTCGAGCAGGTAGGTGTCGGTGCGCGCGGTGGTCGGCGCCACGCCCGGCTCGCCGACGGCGCTGCGCGGGGTCGACAGGTTCGACAGGAAGCCGATGCCCTCGCCCTCGCCCTTCAGGTAGTCATAGCCCCATTTCCACTGCATGCCGGTGACCTTGATGGTCAGGTCCGGGTTCGAGGTGTCCTTCATGGCCACGACCGCGTGGGTGGCGGGCAGCGCCATGCCGATCACGATCAGGAAGGGAACGACGGTCCAGGCGATCTCGACCGCGGTGGACTCGTGGAAAGTGGCGGCCTTGTGGCCAAGGGACTTGCGGTGCTTGAACACCGAATAGAACATGACGCCGAACACCCCGACGAAGATGACGAGACAGACGATCATCATCCAGTTGTGGAGGCTGTAGATATACTCGCCGATGCCCGTTACGGCTGGCTGCATGTTGAGCTGGTGTACTGCCGGCCGCCCGATCACCTCGGGCTCGGCCCACGCCAGGGCCGGCATGCCGCCCCCCGCCGCGAGGCCGAACATCGCCGCTTTCAATCGCTGTGCATAAGTCATGTTGTCCCCAACCACCCAAAAAAAATGAATTTTCTTAAAGAGGCCGGCACTCCATGAACGAACTGCCGCCGCTCCGAAATCCTTCCTGCAAACATCGACCATCAGGGACCAACGAGACCTCGATGAACGCTACTTGCTCGGGCAACGATACCGCGCTGGACGGTTCCGAAGCCTTTGGTGTTGCTGCAACCAGTTCGACTGCACGCTGTTTTTGCTGAAGTTTTTAGCGTGCTGACTGCTTACGTCGAAAAAAGTGTCATTGATTATACTGAAACAGCTAATTTTTATTCAAGGAAAATTACCTGACCGGCATGGCTGTTGCATGATGCACTGCGGAAAAAACCCCGCCCTTCACTCTGGGCGCGGCGGTTGCGGGCGTGGCTGGAAACGCACGATTGCCTCACCCGCAGCCGTGACCTTCGGCGCCGGCCGGAACGCGTGGCCGTAGATGACCTCGAAAGTCAGGCCGAGCTTGCCATCGGGCCGGCGCTGGGCTTCCAATGCATCCAGCATGCGCTGCCAGGCTTTTCGCCCGACCAGGCCGCGGCGGCGCGTGGCCAGCGGATTGCCGCCGAAGGCGCGCACGTCCGCCAGCAGCGCCTCTGCCGTGTCATACGTCACGGTGATCTGCTCCATGTCCATCACCGGCGTGGTGAAGCCCGCCGCCACCAGCTGGTCGCCGAAGTCGTGCATATCGACGAAGGGCAAGGTGTGCGGGGTTTCATCCATCGCCGCGAAGGCGTTGCGCAGCTCGCGGAAGGTATCCGGCCCGAAGTTCGAGAACATCAGCAGGCCGTCCACCCGCAGCACGCGGCGCCATTCCGCGAACACGCGGTCCGGCTGCGGATGCCAGTGCAATGCCAGGTTCGACCATACGAGGTCGATCGAGTTCGCGCCCAGGGGCAGGTCCCCGAAGTCGGCGCAAAGGAGGTCGATGCCGCTCTTGGCTGGCAGCAAGCGGCTGAGGAAGGAGCGCGGCGCCTGATGCGCGTCGCCGGCGGCCGCCAGCATGGCCGGCGCCGCGTCCACACCCAGCACCTGGGCGGCCGGATAGTTCTTCTGCAGCTGGGCCAGGTCGGCGCCGGCGCCGCAGCCGGCATCCAGCACCTGCTGCGGCGCGTTCTTCACCAGCGCCAGGCGCTCGAACATGCGGTTGGCGATTTCGCGGCGCAGGAAATCCGAGGGCGCCACGCGGGCCGGGTCGGCAAACAGCCGGGCGACGCGC
Organism: uncultured Massilia sp.; assembly: GCA_913778765.1. Lineage (GTDB taxonomy): Bacteria > Pseudomonadota > Gammaproteobacteria > Burkholderiales > Burkholderiaceae_D > Telluria. The sequence goes on from CAJYXO010000137.1 coordinate 7,102, forward strand.
GCCGGATCGATGGGCGCGCTCATTCTGGAGGGGGAATTTGGTGATGCCATGGTCGACTGCGGTCAAATAAGACGATGGCGGGAGTGTACATGATGGGGGCCCAACCCATCGGAGCCCTCGCCAATGCACGCCTTGCCCTGGTCCCGCCGCTGGCCGCGCGCCCTCTTGCACCTGCTGCTGCCCTCGAGCTGCGCCCTGTGCGGCGGCGGCTGCGAGGGTGTGGTCTGCCTGCCCTGCCGCGATCATTTTTGCTTGGCAGTCACAAATCGCTGCGCAAGGTGCGCCAATCCGCTGCCCAAAACAACGTCGTCCCCGCGAAGGCGGGGCCCCAAGTTCGGCTCGCCATGCGCCAGCCCCGACCGCACCTGCCCCACCTGCCAGGCCTACCCGCCCGCCTACGACGCCACCATCGCCGCCGTCGACTACGCCCCGCCCCTCGACCGCCTGGTCCTGCAGCTCAAGTTCAGCGCCCGCCTCCAGCTCGCGCCCTGGTTCGCCGAGATGCTGCGCGACGCCGTCCTGGTCCGTCCCGGCCTGGCGCTTCCCGACCTGCTGTGCCCGGTCCCGCTGGGGCCGGGCCGCCTGGTCGAACGCGGCTTCAACCAGGCCCTCGAAATCGCCAGGCCGCTGGCAGGCATGCTCGGTGTCGCACTGGAACCGGCGCTGGCCCTGCGCCGGCTGGACACCCGGGCCCAGTCGGGCGTCTCGCCGCACGACCGCGCCGAAAACATCCGCGGCGCCTTCGCCGTCGCCGACCCGGATCTGGTCGAAGGCCGCCACATCGGCATCGTCGACGACGTCATGACCAGCGGCCACACGCTGGACGAGCTGGCGGCCACCTTCAAGCGCTTCGGCGCCGCGCGTGTGAGCAGCTTCGTGTTCGCACGCACGCCGCCGCACGGCGCTTCTTTATAATGGCGGCTTCTTGCAAGGAGAATCCGCTTGTTCCACGTCGTCCTGGTCGAACCCGAAATCCCGCCGAATACCGGCAACGTCATCCGCCTGTGCGCCAACACCGGCGCCCAGCTGCACCTGATCGAGCCGCTCGGCTTCCCGCTGGACGACGCCAAGATGCGCCGCGCCGGTCTCGACTACCACGACTACGCGACCATGAAGGTGCACAAGGACTGGGACGCCTTCCTCCGCGACGCCAAGCCGGACACCAGCCGCATGTTCGCCATGACCACCCACGGCTCCTCGCCCTTCGCCGACGCGCAATTCAAACCCGGCGACGTGTTCGTGTTCGGCGCCGAATCGCGCGGCCTGGATCCGGCGCTGCGCGAGACCTTCCCGCCGGCCCAGCGCATCCGCCTGCCGATGATGCCGGGGAACCGCAGCCTGAATTTGTCGAACACGGTGGCGGTGGTGGTGTACGAGGCCTGGCGCCAGAATGGCTATGCGGGCGGGGCGTAATCACGGTCCTTGCTGAAAGAAATACCAGCTGTATCCATGGCGGTTTGCTTGGCAGGATGAGAATGTTTTCATTCATTCAACTATCGACATGCACAAACTGCTTGCCCTCCTGCTGCTGGCCGCGTCGGGCGCCGCCGGCGCCGCCGACGCTTTCGTCTTCTCCAACGAGCCCGGTCCGTATCCGGTCGGCGTGCAGGTCAAGGCGCAATACGATTACACGCGTGTCTACCGGCCCACCGTCGACCTGGTGACGGGCCAGCCCGAAACCCACGAACGCGCGCGCCCGATCCAGTCGCTCACCTGGTACCCGGCGAAGAACAAAGGCAAGCCCCTGGCCTGGCGCGATTACATGGCGACGAATGCCACCGAAGATACGCCCTGGCTGTCGGCGGCCGAAGCGCAGCGCGCCACCGACACCAGCATCGCGAACAGCTTCGGCAGCCTGCCGCCGGCCAGCGCGCGCCAGGCGCTGGCGCAGCGCATGTGGGCCAGCCGCGATGCGGCGGCGGCCGACGGCAAATTCCCGGTCGTGATCTACGCGCCCAGTTTCAGCGCCAGCGCCACCGAAAACGTCGACCTGTGCGAATACCTGGCCAGCCACGGCTACATCGTGCTTTCCAGCCCCTCGCTGGGCGCGCACACGAAATCCATGACCACCGACCTCGAGGGGCTCGAAGCACAGGCCGGCGACATCGCCTTCCTGATCGGCCAGGCCCATGCCATCCCACAGGCCGACATGTCGCGCATTGCCGTGGTCGGCTTCAGCTGGGGCGGCCTGGCGAACGTGCTGGCGGCGGCGAAGGACGACCGCATCCGCGCGCTGGTGAGCCTGGATGGTTCGGTGCGCTACTGGCCGCAGTACGTCGACGGCGGCAAGGATGCCGCCCGCTATGCGACGCCGGGCCGCCTGGCGCTGCCGATGCTGTTCGTGAGCCGCGCGGACGTCTCCCAGGAGAAGCTCGTGAAGGACAAGAAGAAGCTCGAGTACAGCCTGCTGAACGAGATGACCTACACGGACATGACCATCGTGACGATGCGGCCGATGATCCACGCGCATTTTGCGTCGGACTTCCTGCGCCAGGCGAACGGCGAAGGCTTCGGCGAATATTCGCGCGACGAAGTCTCGCAGGCGCACAGCTGGGCCATGCGCTACGTCGAACGCTTCCTCGACGCTTACCTGAAGAAGGATGCGCAGGCGATGGCCTTCCTCGACAACAAACCCGCTGCCAACAAGGCGCCGCCCCACATGCTGGCGGTCGAGCGCCGCAAGGGCGGCGGCATTCCCCCGACCATCGAAGGCTTCATCCGCACCCTGCAGACCGGCGGCTACGAGCATGCGCAGGCGGTCTACGACAGCATGCATGCGGCCAACCCCGGCTTCGTGCTGGAACCGGCCTGGCTGAACGTGTACGGCAACGATCTGCTGCACAAAGGACGCGCGAAGGAATCGGTGCCCATACTGCAGCTGGGCGTGAAGCTGGAACCGAACTGGAGCTGGATCGCCGACAGCCTGGCGGAGGCGTATGAGGCAGTCGGCGAGCGCCAGCTGGCGATCGCCGAATACCGCCGCGCGCTGTCGCTCGAACCGACGCTCGGGCACGCGATCGAGCGCCTGAAGGTGCTGGGCGCGGAGCCGGTGGCGAAGGCCAGCGGCGGTTGAGGCTTATCCGCCGAACCGGCGGATTTTGGCAACGAGTTTCGTGGTCGAGCGGTCGTGCGCAAAGTCGATCGCCACCGCCTTGCCGCCTTGGGCGATGACTTCCTTCCCTTCCGGGATCTCGGTCATCACGTAGTCGCCGCCCTTGGCGTAGATGTCGGGGCGGGCTTCCCGCACCACTTCCAGCGCGGTGTCCTCGTCGAATTCGACCACCAGGCTGACCGATTCCAGCGCGGCCAGCACGGCCATGCGGTCGTGCATGGTGTTCAAAGGACGATCGTCGCCCTTGCCGAGGCGTTTGACCGAGGCGTCGGTGTTGACGGCCACCACCAGCGAGGCGCCGAGTTCCCGGGCCTGGGCCAGGTAGGTGACGTGGCCGCGGTGCAGGATGTCGAACACACCGTTGGTGAGGACGACGGGTTTCGGCAAGGCTGCGACACGTTGCTGGAGCTCGGCGCGGGTGGTCAGTTTTTGTTCGAAATTGGGCATTGGTGATCTGCTGGCTCGGTATGGATTCCCGCCTTCGCGGGAATGACGTTATTTATTATCGCCCTCTTCCGGCTCTTCTTCCGGCATCATCGACAGCTCGGCCTTCGAAGCGCCTCCCTCGCCGGCGCCCGGACCGCGGCGTTCGCCCGACAGCTTGATCTGCAGGCGCAGGCCGTTGGCCGAGTCGGCGTTGCGGATCGCTTCGTCGTAGCCGATGTAGCCGGCGTTGTAGAGTTCGTAGAGCGCCTGGTCGAAGGTGCACATGCCGAGTTCGCGCGACTTGTGCATGATCTCCTTGATGCCGTGGAAGTTCCCCTTCAGGATCATCTCGCTGATGGTCGGGGTGTTCAGCAGGATCTCGATGGCGGCCTTGCGGCCCTTGCCGTCCTCGGTACGGATCAGGCGCTGCGAGACGATCGCGCGCAGGTTGGCCGACAAATCCATCAGCAGCTGCGGCCGTCTCTCTTCCGGGAAGAAGTTGATGATCCGGTCCATGGTCTGGTTGGCGTTGTTCGCGTGCAGGGTGCCCAGGCACAGATGGCCGGTTTCGGCGAAGGCGATCGCGTGTTCCATGGTCTCGGTGTCGCGGATTTCGCCGATCAGGATCACGTCCGGCGCCTGGCGCAGCGTGTTCTTCAGGGCGTTGTGCCAGGAGTGGGTGTCGACGCCGACTTCGCGGTGGGTCACCAGGCAGCTCTTGTTCTTGTGGACGTATTCGACCGGGTCCTCGACCGTGATGATATGGCCGGCCGAATTCGCGTTGCGGTAGTCGATCATTGCCGCCAGCGTGGTCGACTTGCCGGAGCCGGTGCCGCCGACGACCAGCACCAGGCCGCGCTTGGTCATCACGACGTCCTTCAGCACGTCCGGCAGGTCGAGCTTCTCGAAGGTCGGGATCTCGGAGGCGATCGTGCGCACCACCATGCCCACGCTCTGCTGCTGCACGAAGACGTTGACGCGGAAGCGGCACACGTTCGGCAGCGAGATCGCGAAGTTGCACTCCATCTCGGCTTCGAATTCGGCGCGCTGGCGCTCGTTCATCAGCGACAGGGCCAGCGCACGCGTCACCTCGCCCGTCAGGCGCTGGTTGCTGAGCGGTTTCATGGCGCCCTGGTGCTTCATGCTGGGCGGGAAATCCGCGGAGATGAAGAGATCCGAACCGCCCTGGTGCTGCATGACGGTCAGCAGCTTGTGCATGTAGGCCTGGGCTTCCGCCGGGCCGAAGGTGGAGGACATGATGGCCTTTTATTAACAGCGGGCAACATTACCCAGGCGGCCATTATATCGGCAGCTTTGACGCTAAAATAGAGCTCGACATCTCCAGTCCGTTGCACTGTTGTATTCATGAACCCATGACCCTGACCGAACTGAAATACATCGTCGCCGTCGCCCGTGCCCGCCATTTCGGCCACGCCGCCGAGGCCTGTTTTGTTGCACAGCCGACCTTGTCCGTCGCCATCAAGAAGCTCGAGGACGAGCTCGGCGTGACCTTGTTCGAACGCGGCGGCTCGGAAGTCTCCGTGACGCCGCTGGGCGCGCAGATCGTGGCCCAGGCCGAGCGCGTGCTGGAGCAGACCGCCGCCATCAAGGAACTCGCCAAGCAGAACAAGGACCCGCTGGCGGGCCCGTTGCGCCTGGGCGTGATCTACACCATCGGCCCGTATCTGCTGCCGCCGCTGGTGAAGAACCTGATCGACAAGGTCCCGCAGATGCCGCTGGTGCTGCAGGAGAATTTCACGGTGAAATTGCTCGAGCTGCTGCGCCAGGGCGAGCTGGACGCCGCCATCATGGCCCTGCCGCTGCCGGAGCACGGGATGGCGGTGCAGGCGCTGTACGACGAGCCCTTCGTCGTCGCGATGCCGAAGCAGCATCCATGGGCCAGCCGCAAGGACATCAACGCCGAAGACCTCAAGAGCGAGACCATGCTGCTGCTGGGCGCCGGTCACTGCTTCCGCGACCAGGTGCTGGAAGTCTGCCCGGAGATGTCGAAGTTCTCGTCGCCGAGCGCCGGCAACGGCATGCAGCGCACCTTCGAAGGCTCGTCGCTGGAAACGATCCGTCACATGGTCGCCAGCGGCATCGGCCTGACCGTGCTGCCGCGCGCCTCGGTACCGGACATGAAGGACCCGAACGGCATGCTGACCTTCCTGCCCTTCCAGGATCCGGCGCCGTCGCGCCGCGTGGTGATCGTCTGGCGCAAGAGTTTTACGCGCCGCGCCGCAATCGACGCGGTCGTCAACGCGGTGGCCGAGTGCAGCTTGCCGGGCGTGGAAATGGTCACCCTTCAGGCTGCGGCCTGACCTGTGTGATTCGCTCCGCCCCGGGACAAATCCACCCTTCCGCCGGCAGCCCCGCGTCGAGCGCGGCCAGCAGTTCCGCGCCGCGTTGCGGACGCTGGCGCAGCCAGCCGCAGCGCGTCACTTCCCAGGTGTCGCCCACTTGCCGGAATTCCAGTCCCCACACCGAGTAGCCGTTCCCGCCCTGCTCCACCGCCACCACGGCCCTGCCATCGCTAAAGGTGCCCACGGCAAAACGGCGCCGCGGCACGGCCTTCAGGGCGACGACGCTGAGCTCGGTCGGGTGCAGCTCGCGGTCGGCGATGCCGCCGTTGTCCGGCGCCAGGCCGACGCCCAGCAGGGCCTGGATCCCGGCCGGCAGCTCGCGCAAGGATTGCGCTTCCGTCCAGTCGCTGTGTTCCTGCACGGGGGGGTGGCCGCCGCCGGCCCCGGCCAAGGCGCAGCAGACGATCACGATGCTCGATGCCGCCACGATGCTTGCGAACCGCATGCCTCATCCTCCTATTGCCGAAAGCCCGGATCGTAGCGCGGCCGCGTTCGCCTGACTTTGCGTGCGGTCGATCGTGCGCATTCAAACGGCATACCGATCAGCCGGGTCGCGCAGGACGGCACCGGCAGGCTAAAATCCTGCTCCTTGCATATCGTTAATCCAAGAGTTCATGAACAAGCTCGCGCTCTACCTCCGCCTGGTCCGCGCCGACAAGCCGATCGGCATCCTGCTGCTGCTGTGGCCCACGCTGTGGGCCTTGTGGATGGCGTCCGGCGGCCATCCGGACCCGGCCGTGCTGGCGATCTTCGTGGTCGGCACCGCCCTGATGCGCTCGAGCGGCTGCGCGATCAACGACTACGCCGACCGCGACTTCGACCGCCACGTCAAGCGCACCGTCGACCGCCCGCTGACCAGCGGCCGCATCAAGGGCTGGGAAGCGGTGATGGTGGCGGTGGTGCTGGCCCTGGTCTCCTTTCTGCTGATCCTGCCGCTCAACACGCTGACCAAGCAACTGTCGGTGATCGCCGTGATCGTGGCCGGCAGCTACCCCTATTTCAAGCGCTTCTTCGCGATTCCCCAGGCCTACCTGGGCATCGCCTTCGGCTTCGGCATCCCGATGGCCTTCGCCGCCGTGCAGGACCATGTGCCGCCGGTCGCCTGGTGGCTGCTGGTGGCGAACGTGTTCTGGGCCGTGGCCTACGACACCGAGTATGCGATGGTGGACCGCGACGACGACATCAAGCTCGGCATGCGCACGTCGGCGATCACCTTCGGCCGATTCGACGTATTCGCGGTCATGCTCTGCTATGCCGTGGCGCTGGGCATCGACCTGGCCTGCGGCTGGATGCTGGGCCTGCGCTGGTGGTTCGTGGCCGGCGTCGCCGTGGCGGCCGGGATGGCGCTGTATCACTACACCCTGATCCGCGATCGCGACCGCATGAAGTGCTTTGCTGCTTTCCGTCATAACAATTGGCTGGGGGCCGCACTGTTCGCAGGTGTCGCGCTAGACTATGCATTCGGTTAATATTGACGGTAATACACGATTCACCACAAATCTACATCGACGAGGTTCACCATGATGGAAAAAATCCCGACCCAGACCGGCGCACGCGACCAGCTGCTGTCCGACCTGAAGACCGTCATCCAGGATGCCGAAGCCTGGCTGCGCCACAGCGGCCACCTGACCGGCGAAGAATTCAAGGCCGCCAAGGCCAAGTTCGAGCGCACCATCGTCAAGGCCAAGGACGACATCGTCCGCCTGGAAGAAGCCGTGGTCGAGAAGACCAAGGTCGCCGCCAAGGCCACCGATGAGTATGTCCAGGAAAATCCCTGGAAGTCGGTCGGTATCGCCGGCGCCGTCGGCGTCGTGATCGGCATGCTGATCGCGCGCCGCTGATGGCGATCCTCGCGACGGCAGGCCGGATCGCCTCGACCCTGGTCGCCATGGTCGGCACCCGGCTGGAACTGGCGGCCGTCGAATTCCAGCAAGACGCGCGCCGCCTGCTCGGCTACCTCGCGTGGGCGCTGCTGGCGGTGTTCCTGGCTGCCGGAGCCGCGATGCTGGTGGCGCTGTTCGTGATCCTGCTGTTCTGGGACACCTACCGGCTGCAGGCCGTGGCCGGGATGGCTGTCCTGCTGGCGCTCGGCGCCTTCCTCATCGTGTCGCGCGTGCGCGCCGGCCTCGATACCCAGGCGCCGCTGTTCGCGGACACCCTGGCCGAACTGCGCAAGGACGCCGACTACGTGCGGCATGCGGCGGCGGCTTCCCACACAGGAGCGATCGATGAATAAACCCGCATCCAAGCCTTCCCTGGCCGCGCGCCGCGCGGAACTCGTCGCACGCTGCGCCGAGCAGCGCGCCGGCCTCGTCGACGGGTTGCAGTCGCTGCGGCCAGCCAACCTGCTGGGCCACCCGGTGGCCGGCTACGTGGTCGGCCACAAGAAGCTGGTGGCCGGCGCGCTCGGCGCCGCACTGGCGCTGGGACTGCTGCGGCGCAAGCGCCTGCTGGCCGTCGCCGGCTCGGCGATGTCGGCCTGGCGCATGGCCCAGGGCGGGCTGGCGATGCTGAGCCAGTTGCGGCGCCCCATGTAAGGCTTCGTACCCCGCACTAAGCGAAATAGAGCACAGAAGTCCTATGTCCGCAGGAATACATTTGAGATTCCATGTATTTTAGAACGGACTATACAATGTGCTTATATCCTGAAGACCGGTGCGGGGGCCATCATGCATGACCCCGCGTCTACGACCCTCTACGGTCCCCACCTCGGCCTTTCCAGCCAGCCGGTCTACGCGACGCTGGTGCAGTTCCCGGCAGTCTGCTTCGTCGGCACCCTGCTGACCGATATCGCCTACTGGCGCAGCGCCAACATCCTCTGGGAGACCTTCTCGGTCTGGCTGCTGACGGCCGGCTGCATCGTCGCCGCCTTCGCCGGCATCGCCGGCCTGCTCACCTGGTTCCGCTACCGCCACGTGCGCGCCCTGCCCTTCGCCGGGCTGCACGTCGTCACCAGCATCCTGGCGCTGGTGCTCTCCATCGTCAACGCCTTCGTGCACAGCCGCGACGGCTGGGTCGCCGTGGTCCCGCAGGGCCTGACGCTGTCCGTCATCGTCGTCCTGCTGATGCTGCTGGCGACCTGGTTCGGCTGGCCGCGCCCGGTGTACACGACCGCACAGGAGGTGCCGCGATGAATATTCGACTGACCCAAGGCGCGGCGCTGGTCGCCGTGGCCTGCCTGCTGGCCGCCTGCGACAAGGGCGACCCGAACGTCCAGGCCACCCAGCACGGCATGAACGCCCAGCTGCCGGCGCCGAAGAACTACCTGCTGCCGCCGATGAAGGTGACGGAAGCCGGCAGCTGGAAGAAGGGCGAGACGCCGGCGGTGCCGGCCGCGCTGAAGATCAGCGCGCTGGCCACCGGCCTGATGCACCCGCGCTTCGTCTACACCCTGCCGAACGGCGACATCCTGATCGTCGAATCGAACGGACCGAAGCAGCCCAAGAACCGGCCCAAGGACGTCATCATGGGCCCGATCAAGGCCTACGGCGGCTCGGCCCAGAAAGGCGGCAACCGCATCACCCTGGTGCGCCAGGGCGCCAACGGCGCGGCGGCCCAGCAGACGGTCTTCCTCGACCACTTGAAGTCGCCGTTCGGCGTGGCCCTGGTGGGCAATGAGCTGTACGTGGCGAACGCCGATTCGCTGATGCGCTATCCCTACACCGAAGGCGACACGAAGATCACGGCGCCGGGCGTGAAGGTGGCGGACCTGCCGGGCGCGGAAGGCGCGCTGAATCACCACTGGACCAAGAGCCTGCTGGCCAGCGCGGATGGCAGCAAGCTGTACATCGGCGTCGGCTCGAACAGCAACATCACCGAAAACGGCATGGAAGCCGAGATGAACCGCGCCAACATCCTCGAAATGGACCGCGCCAGCGGCGCCATGCGCGTGTTCGCCAGCGGCCTGCGCAATCCGAATTCGATGCAGTGGGAGCCGCAGAGCAAGGCCATGTGGGTGGTGGTCAACGAGCGCGACGAGATCGGCCCCGACCTGGTGCCGGACTACCTGACCTCGGTGAAGGAAGGCGCCTTCTACGGCTGGCCCTACAGCTACTACGGCCAGCACGTCGACGCCCGCGTGATGCCGCAGAAGCCGGAGCTGGTGGCCAAGGCCATCGTGCCGGACTACGCGCTCGGCTCGCACGTGGCGGCGCTGGGCCTGGTCTTCAACGGTCCGAACAGCACCATGCCGGCCAACATGCGCGAAGGCGCCTTCGTGGGCGAGCACGGCAGCTGGGACCGCAGCCCGCCGAGCGGCTACAAGGTCGTGTTCGTGCCCTTCAAGGACGGCAAGCCGGCCGGCAAGCCGGTCGACGTGGTGACCGGCTTCCTGGCCGACGGCCATGCCAAGGGACGCCCGGTGGGCCTGGCGATGGACCGCAGCGGCGCGCTGCTGGTGGCGGACGACGTCGGCAACACCGTGTGGAGGGTCAGCGCGGCCGGAACGCCGTGACGTGATCAGCGGGCGACGGGCTGGCCCTTGAATGTATGGATGATGCGCGCATCGTCGGACCAGCTCCTGTCGCCCAGTTCCAGCCCGTGCTTCTCGTCGAAGCTCAAACGGAATCCTTGCCCAGCTCCTCGCCCAGCGCGCGCCCGCGCGCCGCCGCCGCCTTCATGGCATCGACGATGGCCTGCTTCACGCCGGCCGCTTCCATGCTGGCGATGGCCGCGTGGGTGGTGCCGCCCTTCGATGTCACGCGCTGGCGCAGCACTTCGGCCGGTTCAGTCGACTGCGCCGCCAGCTGGGCCGCACCCAGGAAAGTGGCGAGCGCCAGTTCCCTGCCCTGCTCGTCGGAGAGGCCCATTTCGCGCGCCGCCTGCTGCATCGCCTCGAGGAAGAAGAACACGTAGGCCGGGCCGCTGCCCGACACCGCCGTCACCGGATCGATCTGGTCTTCGCTGTCCAGCCAGACGGTCTTGCCGACCGCGCGCAGGATGCTGTCCGCAGCCTGCCTTTGCGCTTCGCTCACGCCAGCCATCGCCACCATGCCGGTGATGCCCTGCCCGATCAGGGCCGGCGTGTTCGGCATGGTGCGCACGATGGCGCCGTAGCCGCCTAGCCAGCGCGACAGGTCGGCGCCGCGGATGCCGGCGGCGATCGACAGCACCAGCGGCCGCGCGTCCAGTTGCGACTGCAGGCGCAAGGCGAGGTCGCGCATCTGCTGCGGCTTCACCGCCAGCACGATGACGTCGCTGGCGGCGACCTCCGCGCCGATCTCGGGCGCCGTCGTCACGCCGTACTGCGCGCGCAGCTTTTCCAGGGCGTCCGGATTCGGATCGACGACGTGCATGTCGCCACCCTGCGCGACCTTGCCGGCCAGGCCGGCGATGAGGGCGGTGGCCATGTTGCCGCCGCCGATGAAGCTGATTTTCATATCGGTCTCTTTATTCGTAATGGCGCGCACCAAAAATCGCGCTGCCTACGCGCACGATGGTCGCGCCTTCCAGCACGGCAGCGCGCATGTCGCCGGACATGCCCATCGACAGCGTGTCCAGTTGGATGCCGGACCGGGCGATGTCCTGGGCCAGTTCGCGCAGGCGCGCGAACGGAATCCGCTGCAGCGCCGGGTCCACCTGCGGTTCGGGAATCGCCATCAGGCCGCGCAGGCGCAGGTTCGGCAGCGCGGCCACCGCCTTCGCCAGTTCGGGCAGCTCTTCCGGTGGAATGCCGCTCTTGCTGGCCTCGCCGCTGATGTTCACCTGCAGACAGATGTTCAGCGGCCCCAGCGCGGGCGGGCGCTGCTCGGACAGGCGCTGGGCGATTTTTAAACGCTCGACCGTGTGCACCCAGTCGAAATGCGTCGCGATCGGACGCGTCTTGTTCGACTGGATCGGGCCGATGAAATGCCATTCCAGCCGGGTGTCGGGTAGCGCTTTTGCGACAGCCGCGATCTTGTCGAGGCCTTCCTGCAGGTAGTTCTCGCCGAAAGCGCGCTGGCCCGCGGCGGCGGCTTCGAGTACCGCCTCCGCAGGGAAAGTCTTCGACACGGCCAGCAGCTGGACCGCCGAACGGGGCCGTGAGGCGGCATTGCAGGCGGCCTGGATTGTCGCTTCGACAGCTTGCAAGTTCCCGGCGATTGTGGACATAATGGTTTTCTATAGGAAATATTTTGCGACGGACAGAACGCTCAATACCGTCGTTCCCGCGCAGGCGGGGACCCAAGTTCTGCGTGTGCCGACGATACGCCGGCAACCCTGGATTCCCGCCTCCGCGGGAATGACGTTCAACGGATTATATATAAATGGACATTTCTGAACTCCTCGCCTTCTCGGTCAAGAACAAGGCGTCCGACCTGCACCTTTCCGCCGGCCTGCCGCCGATGATCCGCGTGCACGGCGACGTCCGCCGCATCAACCTGCCGGCGATGGAGCACAAGGACGTCCACAGCATGATCTATGACATCATGAACGACGGCCAGCGCAAGCAGTACGAAGAGATGCTGGAGTGCGACTTCTCGTTCGCGATTCCCGGCCTGGCGCGCTTCCGCGTCAACGCCTTCAACCAGGAACGCGGCGCCTCCGCCGTCATGCGGACCATCCCGTCCAAGATCCTGTCGCTGGAAGAACTGAACGCGCCGAAGATCTTCGCCGAACTGGCGATGAAGCCGCGCGGCCTGGTGCTGGTCACCGGCCCGACCGGCTCGGGCAAGTCGACCACGCTGGCCGCGATGATCAACCACCTGAACGAGAACGAGTACGGCCACATCCTCACCATCGAGGACCCGATCGAATTCGTCCACGATTCCAAGAAGTGCCTGATCAACCAGCGCGAAGTCGGCCCGCACACGCTGTCCTTCAACAACGCGCTGCGCTCGGCGCTGCGCGAAGACCCGGACGCGATCCTGGTCGGCGAGCTGCGCGACCTGGAAACCATCCGCCTGGCGCTGTCGGCCGCCGAGACCGGCCACCTGGTGTTCGGCACCCTGCACACCTCGTCCGCCGCCAAGACCATCGACCGTATCGTCGACGTCTTCCCGGCCGAGGAAAAGGAAATGGTGCGCGCGATGCTGTCGGAATCGCTGCAGGCCGTGATCTCGCAGACCCTGCTGAAGACCAAGGACGGCCTAGGGCGCGTGGCCGCGCACGAGATCATGATCGGCACCCCGGCGATCCGCAACCTGATCCGCGAAGCGAAGATCGCGCAGATGTATTCGGCGATCCAGACCGGCTCCAGCGTCGGCATGCAGACCCTGGACCAGAACCTGACCGACCTGGTGCGCCGCAACGTCATCTCGTCGGCCGCGGCCCGCTTTGCGGCCAAGATTCCGGAAAACTTCCCGGGTTGACAAGGAAACGAGATGGAACGCGACCAGGCCTCCAAATTCATGTTCGACCTGCTGCGCCTGATGGTCAGCAAGGGCGGCTCCGACCTCTTCATCACGGCCGGCTTCCCGCCGGCGATCAAGATCGACGGCAAGATGACGCCGGTCTCGAACCAGGCCCTGCAAGGCGGTCACACGGCCGACCTGGCGCGCGCCATCATGAACGACAAGCAGGCCGCCGGCTTCGAGCTGACCAAGGAGGCGAACTTCGCGATCAGCCCCGGCGACCTGGGCCGCTTCCGCGTCTCCGCCTTCATGCAGATGGGCTGCGTGGGCATGGTGCTGCGCGTGATCACGACCACCATCCCCCGTTTCGAGAACCTCGAACTGCCGGACGTGCTGAAGGACGTGATCATGACCAAGCGCGGCCTGGTGATCATGGTCGGCGCCACCGGCTCCGGTAAATCGACGACGATGGCGGCAATGGTCGGCTACCGCAACGAGAACAGCTACGGCCACATCATCACCATCGAAGACCCGGTCGAATTCGTCCACCCGCACCGCAACTGCGTGATCACCCAGCGCGAAGTGGGCGTCGACACCGACAGCTTCGAAGCCGCGCTGAAGAACTCGCTGCGCCAGGCGCCGGACGTGATCCAGATCGGCGAGATCCGCGACCGCGAGACCATGGAACACGCGATCGCCTTTGCCGAGACCGGCCACCTGTGCCTCGCCACCCTGCACGCCAACAGCGCCAACCAGGCCCTGGACCGCATCATCAACTTCTTCCCGGAAGAGCGGCGGCAGCAGTTGTTAATGGACCTGTCGCTGAATCTGAAGGGCCTGATTTCGCAGCGCCTGATCCCGCGAAAAGAGACCAAGGGCCGCGTGGTGGCCATCGAGATCCTGCTGAATTCCCCCCTGATTTCAGACCTGATCTTCAAGGGCGAAGTCCACGAGATCAAGGAGATCATGAAGAAGTCGCGGGAACTGGGCATGCAGACCTTCGACCAGGCCCTGTTCGACCTCTACGAGGCGGACAAGATCACCTACGAAGACGCGCTGCGCAACGCCGACTCCGTCAACGACCTGCGCCTGAACATCAAGCTGCACAGCAAGCACGCGAAGAACCGCGATCTGTCGGCGGGGACGGAGCATCTCGGCATCGTCTGATGCCGCCCGCTGCCGCGCACGATTGAGAAAACACTAAAAGTCCGCTTGCGCGGCGCCCTAATGTCATACACGTAGACCGATCGATCAGCCAGGAGCTTGATGATGTGGAGTCAGGTGTATGACCCGTTGGGCAACGTCGTCCTGTCGACCTTGACGGCTGCCATTCCCGTCGCCGTCATGCTGGCGGCGCTGGCCTTCTTTCACATCAAGGCGCACATCGCCGCCCTGCTCGGCCTCGCCGCCGCGCTGCTGGTGGCGATCTTCGCGTACGGGATGCCGGCGCCCACGGCGGCGGCGGCGGCGCTCTACGGCGCCGCCTACGGCCTGCTGCCGATCGGCTGGATCATCCTGAACGTGATCTTCCTGTACCAGCTCACCGAGCGCAAAGGCTACTTCAAGATCCTGCAGGAATCGATCACCGGCATCACCACCGACCGCCGCCTGCAATTGCTGCTGGTGGCCTTTTCCTTCGGCGCCTTCTTCGAGGGCGCCGGCGGCTTCGGCACGCCGGTGGCCGTGACCGGCGCCATGCTGATCGGCCTCGGCTTCGCGCCGCTGGCCGCCTCCGGCCTGTCCCTCATCGCCAACACGGCGCCGGTGGCCTTCGGCGCGCTCGGTTCGCCGCTGATCGCGCTGGCCGGCGTTACCGGGCTCGACCTGCTGCAACTGTCGGGCATGGTCGGGCGGCAGCTGCCCTTCTTCTCGGTGCTGGTGCCGTTCTGGCTGATCTGGGCCTTCTGCGGCTTTGCCGGCATGGCCGCGATCTGGCCGGCGATCCTCGTCGCCGGCGTCACCTTCGCGGTCCCGCAATACCTGATCTCGAACTTCCACGGCCCCTGGCTGGTGGACGTCGGCGGCTCGCTGCTGTCGATGCTGTGCCTGACCCTCTTCCTCAGGGTGTGGAAGCCGGCCACGATCTGGACCAATACCGCGGGCAAGCTCGGGACCAGATCGGCCAGCGGCGACGGCGCCCTTGCCGGCGCCGGCGGTGTCCGTGCGCCGGATCCCGCGCCGGTCCGCCACCACCACCCTCGCGCGGCCGTGCTGAAGGCCTGGCTGCCGTGGCTCATCCTGTCGGTGCTGGTGTTCCTGTGGGGCATACCGGCCTGGAAGAAGATCCTCGACGGCATCTCGGTCCTGAAATTCGACTGGCCGGCGCTGCACAAGGTGGTGCAGAAGATGCCGCCGGTGGCCAGCAAGCCGACCGCGGAGGCCGCCTTGTACACGCTCAACTGGCTGTCCGCCACCGGCTCCGGCATCCTCACCGCCGCCATCATCTCGGGACTGGTGATGGGCTACCGCGTGAAGGAACTGTTCGCCGTGTACTGGGCCACGCTCAAGATCATGCGCTTTTCGCTGCTGACCATCGCCGCCATGCTGGCGCTCGGCTACACGACCCGCTACTCCGGCCTCGATTCGACCCTGGGCCTGGCCTTCGCCAATACCGGCGTGCTGTATCCCTTCTTCGGCACCCTGCTCGGCTGGCTCGGCGTGGCGCTCACCGGCTCGGACACCGCCTCCAACGTCCTGTTCGGCGGCCTGCAGAAGACCTCGGCCACCCAGCTCGGCCTGAATCCGGTGCTGATGGCGGCAGCGAATTCCTCGGGCGGCGTGATGGGCAAGATGATCGACGCCCAGTCCATCGTGGTCGCTTCCACCGCCACCAAATGGTATGGCCATGAAGGC
This sequence comes from uncultured Massilia sp., assembly GCA_913778765.1. Classification (GTDB taxonomy): domain Bacteria; phylum Pseudomonadota; class Gammaproteobacteria; order Burkholderiales; family Burkholderiaceae_D; genus Telluria. The sequence continues at coordinate 23,127 of CAJYXO010000137.1, forward strand.
GAGATCCTGCGCTACGTGTTCTTCCATTCGATCGCGCTGGCCTGCCTGGTCGGCGTGCTGGTGACGCTGCAGGCCTATGTGTATCCGTTCACGGCGCTGGTCAGGTAAGATCCTGTGAGAATTCATCATAGGAGCCCTTCGTGAACGTCTTCGATTTCCAGGCCAACGCCCTCGACGGCAAACCGGTCGACCTCGCCCAGTACCGCGGCAAGGTCCTCCTCATCGTCAACACCGCCAGCAAATGCGGCTTCACCCCGCAGTACCAGGGGCTCGAGTCGGTGTACCGCGAGCTGCACGGCCGCGGCCTGGAAGTGCTGGGCTTCCCCTGCAACCAGTTCGGTTCGCAGGAGCCGGGCACGGAAGACGAAATCGGCGCCTTCTGCGAAAAGAACTACGGCGTCAGCTTCCCGATGTTCGCCAAGGTCGACGTCAACGGCGACGCCGCGCATCCCTTGTGGAAGCACCTGAAGGGCGAGGCGCCGGGCGTGCTGGGCACGGAGGGCATCAAATGGAACTTCACCAAGTTCCTGATCGGCCGCGACGGCAAGGTGGTCAAGCGCTATGCGCCGACCACCAAGCCGGAAGAGATTGCGGACGATATCGAGAAGCTTCTCTGATCGTCACCCTCCTGTACTAACCCAATCCTGTAGTTAGGCGCAACGTGCCACGCGCTTTGCCAACCTGCCGATACTGCCCGGGTCGTCAAAGATAACAGCCAGACCACGGTACAGCGCGGTCCAGGCTTCCCAAGAACATGAACAACGAATTTCTTAAAAAGCTGCTCGACGAGGCAAACACATCCCTCAAACAACAAGCTATCTCTTTGGGAAACGCAGAGGACGGCAACGCCATTCTTTCTTATCGACGCGTCATACAACACCTGTCCGATTTCATTCCACGACTGTATGGCCAACTGCAATCTGCCGCGACCGACAAAGGCGGCATTGAAAATGGTGACGATGCGTGGTGGCGAGCACACGTTCCCGGACTGGATTTTTCCATTGAGCTGGAACGACGGTATTTCGATCGTGAGGCCGATCGCGATTCGCCTACTGGTCACCGTCGCGCCGACGTCATTCTCGAAATTCGACGGGGTACACGACGGGTTCGCATCCTGATCGAATACAAGACTAGCCAAGCCGGAACCGATTCAGACCCGGCAGTGCTCGAGTCTGCATTTGAAGAACAACTGATTCCCTATCTGAGCCATGAGGTAGCACATCTGGTCAGACACGAAACGGATATTACAGACCAGTTCTTCTGCTGTATTGCGGTGTCCTTGCGAGATCATGGCAAGCTCCCCGATTCAGGCGACGAGAAGCTCGATGTCACGCCTGATCTGGCATATGCACTCTTGCGTAGTGCCTCACTGCCCAGCTTGCGGAAATTCGACCATAATCAGCTTTGCTACTTCGTGTTCGAGCCCTGGTCGGCCCAACCGAACGGGAACACGTTCGAATCGTGGCTCCTTGCGATGATCACGGATCGACTGTTCGAACCGACGCTTGGTGTTCAAGGCACGGAGAGTATCCTGGGAGCACCGCGCCCTGAACGAGAGTTGTGCATCGTATTCGGTCCCCCAGGGAGCGGAAAAACGCACTGGGTGCTTGATCACTATTCGGACGCCAGAATTTTTGCTCCAGAATTCTTGAAGCAGCAAAACTACCGACACGGCAGCGACCCCACGTCGTCTTGTATCGTGATCGACGAATGGCAGCATATGGGCCTGACGCTCGTGGGAAAAAAAACAAACGAACTCACCGCTGCAATTGCTGGGGAGTGGAAAAAACTAATCGCAGTTGTCGACCTAGGCCAAGCACGCGAGGACAACAAGAGTTGGCCCGAGGATTCCTACGAGAAGATCCCAAAAATCGTTCAAAAATACCAGCCTGCCTCATTCACCACAACCTATCTTCCGCTCTGGATCCCGCTGAGGCAGCGACAGCTGGGCGTGGCGTTCATGTTATGGCTGGAGGCGGTGCGACGGGCACTGACACGCAAAGATACGCTGCGCAAAACCGGCTTTCATATTTCTCCCGGCGCCGCCGCAAAAGCGTTCAAGAATGCGCGGCAAATCTTGGCCCGGCAGGTGCCAAATCCGCAGGAGCTCTTCGACATCACGATTATCAAGCGTTCCCAACTGGAGTTGAAGTGGGGCGGGCTGCATATCAAAGACATCGGTCGTGCTGACATCTTGCTGCGTAAAAAGCTTTCTACGAACCTTGAAACAGACGACCAACCTGACATGTTAAAGCCCTTTAGAGCTTTGCCGGTCCAAGTCGCCGGCATGGAATTCGATCACGTCATCGTTAATCTCGAGAATAGTGTCTATCAATATTCCAACGAGATCAACGAAATGCTTTTAGCCTGCAGCCGGGCCCGTCGCAGGCTTTGTTTGCTGGTCGACGAGGACTGGAAGACCGAGGCTTCTCTCACAGACGAGCAAAAGGACGTATTCGATCGCTACGACCTATTTGGCATTCATCAACTACACAGCCTCGACCAGCGTTGAGGCGATCCGCGCCGCCTCTCCTCATTGATTGAGGCGGCCTGCGCTCGATTTCGGCGTGAACCGGATCGCCTGCCCGCCGCCCGGCGCCAGCTTCAACTGCAGCGTGTCCTTCGCCGTCACGGTGCGCGTATCGCGCACCAGGTCGAAGCGGTGCTCGTTGCGGTAATCCGCCGCATCGCCATCGCGGTAGATCTCGGCCACATACTGCTTGCCGGCGTCGAGGAAGGCCAAGGGCAGCGACAGCGTGCGCGCCTCGCCATCGGTGACGGCGCCGACGTACCAGTCGTCCGACTTGCGGTCCTTGCGTGCGATGCTCACGTACTCGCCGACGGCGCCGTTGACGACCTTCGTCTCGGCCCAGTCGGTCGGCACCTCGCGGATGAATTTGAAGGCCGCCGGGTACTTCGCGTAGTTCTCCGGCAGGTCGGCCGCCATCACGATCGGCGAGTAGATGACGACGAAGTTGGCGAGCTGCTTGGCCTGGGTCGAGTTGAACACCTTGCCGTCAGCACCCACCAGGCTGACGATGCCCGGCGTGTAGTCCATCGGACCGCTCAGCATGCGCGTGAACACCAGCTTGGCTTCATGGTCGACCGCGTTCGGCGGATTGCCCCAGGCGTTGTACTCGACGCCGCGCGCGCCTTCGCGCGAGACCCAGTTCGGATAGGTGCGGCGCAGGCCGGTGTCCTTGACCGGCTCGTGGGTATCGACGGCGATCTTGTAGCGCGCCGCCTCGGTGACGGCCTTCACGAAGTGGCGCACGCCTTCCTGCGAGTCGTAGTGGCCGAAGTGCGGCTTGCCGTCCTTCCCCTGGAACAGCATGCTGCCGGCTTCGTGCACGTAGCCGGACTTGACGCTGTCCACGCCCAGCTTCGCATACAGTTGATATGCCGCGTCCATCTGCTTTTCATAGGCCGGCAGGTTGCCGCCGGTCTCGTGGTGGCCGATCAGGCGCACGCCCTTCTCTTTCGCGTAGGCCGCCAGCGCCGGCAGGTCGAAGTCCGGGTAGGGTTTCGTAAAACTGAAGTCGGCGCCGCCGTGGCCCCAGTCGCTTTCCCAGCCCTGGTTCCAGCCTTCCACCAGCACGCCGCGGAAGCCGTTCTGCGCGGCGTAGTCGATGTATTTTTTCACGTTGGCCGTGTTCGCGCCGTGCTTCGGCCCCGCGTTCCAGGTGGTGTGCTGCAGGTGCATGCTCCACCAGACGCCGACGAATTTCGACGGGTGCACCCAGCTCACGTCGCCAAGCTTGTTCGGCTCGTTCAGGTTCAGTTCGAGGTCGGACATGTAGAGGCCCGCGGCATCGTCGGCGATGCGCAGCGTGCGCCACGGCGTCGTGAATGCGCCGTGCTTGACCACGGCCGGACCGGTCGACGACGGCGCCAGTTGCGCGCGCAGCTTCTGGCCTTCGACCTTGCGCACCCACATCGACGCGTAATCGACCAGCGCCGCCTCGTGCAGGGCGACGTGGGTGCCATCCTCGAGGCGCAGGGTCAGTGGCGTGTTCGCGGTGCCGATCTCCTTCAGCGGCGCCTTCTGGATCTGCTCTTCGAGGCCCGGCAGTTCGCCGGCCGGGATCCACCAGGCGGTGGCCGGCTGGGCCACCGCGAATTCGGTCAGCTCGTCGAGGATCTCGGTGTCGCGCAATTGCGGCTGCGACGGGAATTCGTAGCGGAAGCCGACGCCGTCGTCGTAGATGCGGAAGACGATTGCCATGGCGCGGCCGCCGCGGTTTTTCTGTTCGAGGTCGACCCGCAGTTCGCGGTAGTGATTGCGCACATAACGTCGCTCGCCCCAGGGCTGCTCCCAGGTGTCGTCATGCTCGCTGAGCTTCTGCGCCTTGACGCTGAAGCCGCCGTCCAGTTTCTGTGCATTGGCGAGGTTGAAACCCAGGCGCGACAGGCCGATGATCTCCTTGCCGCGGCGCTTGATGTCGTAGCCCAGCTTGCCCATGCCGTCGATCTGCAGTTCGACATTCAGCACGTTGCCGGGCGAAGCGGCGCTGGCCACCACGGTCTGGGCCCAGGCCGGCACGGCCATGTAACTTGTAAACATCGCGGCGGCGACGGCGAAGGACATCGAACGAATACGCATCAATACACCCCTGAAAGGCTGGACTGCGTCGCAATCCGGCAGTGTGATAGAGATGTAATATTACTACAGCTGCGTTCGCTCTCAGCCGACATTCAGGCCCATCGACCGCACCAGTTCAGCCGCCTGGCGCGGCGAGACGGTCGCGCCGGCGAACTGCTTCGCGTTCGACAGTCCGAGTCCGCCGACATCCGCCTCGCGCAAATCGGCATCCGAGAAGTCCAACCCGATCAGCCTGGCTTTCTGAACGACATGCGGCGCAGGTCGGCGCCGATCAGCAGGCAATCCTCGAAGCGCAGGCCAAGCTGCCCCACTTCTTCGAAATTCGCGCCGGTCAGCTTGCAGCCGTGGAAGCCGGCGGACGCCAGTTTCGCGCGGCGCCAGCTGGCGTTGTTCAAGTCGCAGGCATCGAAGCGGGCGTCGACCAGGTCGGCGGATTCGAAATCGGCGTGGCCGCCGCGGCAGCGTTGCCAGCGCGTGCGCGCCAGATTGGCCGCGTAGAACGAGGCCTCGGCGACGGCGCAGTGGGCAAAGCTGCAGTCCTGCAGGTTCAGGCGCGACAGGTCGGCCTGCTGGAAATCGCATTCTTCGAAGGCCAGCAGCGCAGACTCGGCAAGCAGCTGTTCGATACGGGCGCGGTCGAGGGTTTCGCCGCGGATGGTAATGGCAGATTTGGACATGGCCGACAGCATAACGGGCCTCTAGCGCGTCTCGACCCGCGCCGACGAGTGGATCGTGCAGCCGCGGTGCACGTTTTCCAGGAAGCGGATCGCCTCGCCCAGGCGCGCCGTGGCCGGCAGCATGCGGCCCAGCGCTTCGTCGCCGTTCAACTGGTCGATGCCGTAGGCGATGGCGCGCGAGACGTCGCGGGCTTCGCGGCCGTCGCTGTTGTAGAGCGCATCGTAGACACCGACTTCCTCCCACAGCGAGACGTAACCCGGACCGATCGAGTCCTGGAAGGCTACCGACGGCGCCGCATCCTCGTCTTGCGAAATCAGGCGAAATACGAAACTCACGAGCACCTCCGTCGTTGGTTCATGGGGCGCCGATGCTAACACGGCACGCGCTTTCACGCCGGGCGCCAACACGCTTCAGTACGCAGCTGCCAATTGACAAAGATTTTCCCGGGAATGCGCGGTTCGCGAGGGATGGGCTGGATTACCATCGGCAAGATTTCCTTGCACCATACGCTTTCCATGTTCACACGTCTCACCAGCGCAGCAGGCCTCGATCGTCATCGATGCCGAGGGTGACTCCACCATGTTCGGACTGGAGACCGTCGACGGC